>JANPCU010000406.1:0-2971 GCA_031431195.1 Planctomycetota bacterium
CCCCCAGACGTATTGCGTGTTCGGGTACACCCCTTTTTCTAACCAAAACCCCCTTGCCGCGGATGGCGCCCGCCCCCGGAGCACCCGGGGCGCTCCCGCTTCCGGCTCGCTGTCATCACTCCACGATCACGCCAGGGATCGGAGCTGACACCATCAGCTTCGCATTCGCCGGAGAGGTCGCGTTCACTTTCAGTTCCGCTGCGGGACCGACTGCGGCGTCGGCGGCGGCACTGAGGATCAGGTCCGCCTCCGCTTTGTCTGCCGGGATGACGACCTCCGCAGCCGTCAGTCCGGCGGTGGCCTTGTCGAGGGTGAGCTTGATTTCGCCCGCGTAGGCCGGGTTACGGGTGACTGTCACCTTGACGGGGAGTTGGGCCCCCTTGGCGAGCTTGGCTCCAGCGGCCACGGTCACGGTGAACGGGGCGTCGAGCCGGTAGGCAATTCCGGGGGTGTAGGCCGCTGCGACGAAGTTCGCTTTCGGGTGGTTACCGAGCAGCACCAGCGTGAACGGCCCGAGCGGAGCCTGGTCATTGGCGGTCAACTCCAGAATGACTTCGGTCTGCCCCTTCTCGATCGGCTTCAGAGCCAAGGTGATTCCGCCGGGCAAGGCGTTCGCAGCTGGCTCGGTTGTCAGAACAATCGGATCGTCGATCCCCTCGCCGCGTTCGGCGATCACCTTGACCGTGGCTTTGAGTTCCTTACCGAAGACAATCTCGGCGGGTTCGGTGCGCAGGGTCAGCTTGCCTGCCGGAGCGACGCCCAGAGCCATCGCTCGTGTCACCGTCGGCGGCACCAGGCGGGTCGCACTCCACTGTCCACGCAGAGCCTCCTCAACATCACCGACTGCTTCGAAATCGCGATCGCCGATCTTCGCTTTCCCGACCAGTTGCACTTGCGACAAGGCACCCGCCGGAGCGTCCTTGGCCGCCGTCACCGTCATCACAGCTGTCGCGATCCCCGGCCCGATGCGGGTGGGGTTCGAAGTCAGTCCGGCTGGGAGTCCAGTCAGTTGCAGGTCAATCACTCCGGCATAATCGAGACGCACCACCGTGACGGCCAGCGCGACGGTTCCCCCGGCGGGCACGTTCAGCGTGTCAGCGCTGGCGGCGAGCTTGAATCCCGGCTGGTACTCCTGCACCCCGACCCGGTAGCCGTACTGGTTGCCGCCGCGCTTGTTCAGCTCGCCGACCTCCAGAAAGAAAACGCCGTTAGCGGAGAATGTGTGGTTCAAGTGCCCTTCGGCCTTGCCATCGTCATCGACCATGGCGACTTGGGCGCCCTTGACGTCCAGGATGCGGAGGACCAAGTCGGTCGGAGCTGCCAGCGAACGGGTCAGCCCGGTGAACAGGAACCGCTGGCCCGCCTTCGCCTCGATCCGATAGAGGTCGACATCTTTAGGCTTGCCGAGGCGACCGCTGATTTGCTGCCCCAGCACGAGCGGCTGGCCTTGCTCGATGGTGTCATTCGGCTCGGTGTCGAGCACTTCTCCGGTGGTCGTGACCTCGGAATAGGCAAACGCCGAGGAGACTCCCCCAGTGCGTTTCGAGTTTACCAGTGCCCAGCCGGGAGCAGCGTCCGCAGCCGATTCGAGCAGTGCGGGAGCGATGTCTTCGATGCCGATGCCCGCGAACTGCACGCTGGTCTTTTGACCACGGGCGATCCCGACCGGCAAGGCCATCTGTACCGCCGGGAAGTCGCCAATTCGCAGGCGATACCGGTGGTTGCCGCTGCCGGCGTAGCGGATGTCGCGGACCTCGACGATGTAGTTGCCGGCCTCGGGGGCCTTAAACGCGATCTGCGGGTCAGAGCTGAGCCCCTCGGCATCGTCGTTGTACAGGATCTCGCGGCCATTCTCGGCATAGAGATAGAGACTGGCGTCGAGCGGCGACCCGAGTCGCCGGGCCAGAACTTCGAGCGTGATCCGCTGGTCCTTGTCGGCCTTGAACTTGAAGAAGTCGCGGGTCAGGTTGTCGACCACCCCGTCAATGGCACACGGAATCGCGATCTCTTGCGGCGTCTTCAGCGTCCCATTCCCAGCTGCTTCGGCGATTGTCGGCAAGTCATCCACACAGAACAGTTTGAGGTTACTGACCCCGCGCGGGGAGAAAACCCGCGCGGCGTGAATCCCGATCGGGGCGTACGGCTGCACGGTGAGATCGAAGGCGACCTGTCCCGGTTCCATGCCGTTCTTGTCTCGGGTCGTCAACGCGGAACTGCAGGGGATCGTCGTCCAAAGTCCTGTCACGCCATCGAGAGCGCCGCCCTGAACCGTGATCGTAGTGACCTTGCCGGGTTCGACGGCTCCTGGCGCGATGTGGGTGATCTGAGGGGCCTGAGCCAGCGCATTGACACTCAACATTCCCACTGACAGGGCCGCCAGAAGGAACTTCTCGACCAATCGGCGGTCGGGCCAAAGGAGCAGGACACTCATGCGGGCGGGCCAATCTGGAGGGGAGGACAGGCAGGTGAATCGAAGCTCAACGCATCAACCCATCCAGATACACTAGTCGGTTCCTGGACCGTGGGGAAGCCATCCTGAGAAAATGGACCGATCAGAAAAACTCTTCTTGCCTGATCAACCTTGACGACGGTCCTGAATCGACCTCAATCAACGATTGCAGCAGTTATCCGACCGAAAATCGTATCACGAAAGTTGAATGCCCGTCCGCCTTAGCCCTGACGAGACCAAGGCATCGTCCAGTGGAACAGGAATGATCGGCGATTCGCCGACGTTCTCGTATGGCGAACGGCCTGTGGAAGCACATCCGCCACACTTCCGAAGTCTCGGAAGGAGTGCGGTCGCCATTCTACGCAGGTTATCACTCCTTGGCCCCAACGGGGCCTCACTCGAAAGCCCAGGGCGCATCCCTGGAAAATCGCAAGCCAAACAATCCCCAAGGCCCAACGGGCCGCCACACGACTCGGCCAACGGGTGACGGCCCGTTGGGCCTTTACCTGATCAAGGGGCCAC
>JANPCU010000407.1:0-17581 GCA_031431195.1 Planctomycetota bacterium
GTTCATCCGCCCAGGGTCACGCCCTCCCCGAACACCACGTAGTCCGCGGGGAGAGGGGGCAGAAATTGGCAGCTGCCGACTTTTGTGATACACGCACGCAGATCGTTTTGATCCCAACCGTCAGACGTTGAGAGCACGGGCCATCGGGTATGTCCCGCACGCCCCTCTCGTGCGGTTAAATGCATTGATGAGTCCTCCCTCCCGGTTTTGAAATCCGGGAGTTCTCTCTTTCGCGGGACCGAACCCGCCGATACGATACGCCGTCCTCTGAAGAGAGGCTGCGCTGGTCTATTGTCTTGGGTCCGCCCCGGGTCAGCGTGTACGGATGTTACCTGAGTGCAACGGGCGGCTAGCATTCAGACTTCGAAATCGTTGTTCCAGCGAGGGTCATACCAATGACTGAGCCGACCGAACCATCGCAGCGGCGCATGGCCTGACGGCGGCCAGTCGTACGCTGCGTACCCATCACTACTTTGCCGTTCCGCTTCGTGGCTTGTGCCCGAATGTGATACGTCGCTGGCAGTTCCGGCAGACGAATCGCTGTTCCTCCAGTCGGAGTTTCTCACTCTCTGAGATTCTCAGTGTGAGGAGTGTCCCGTTCACGGACAGAGTGTTTCCCAACCGGGTGTCACTTCTGTTCTCCATTCCCAGATCAGTAGCAGACCAATGGACCTTCAGCACATCCGCAACCTGGGCATCTCGGCCCACATCGACTCAGGCAAAACGACCCTCAGCGAACGCATCCTGTTTTACTCGGGCCGCATCCACAAGATGGAAGAAGTCAAGGGGGACGGCGACGGCGCCACCATGGACTTCATGGACCTCGAAAAAGAACGCGGTATCACCATCACCAGTGCCGCGACGCAGGTGACTTGGGGCGCGACCAAGGTCGATGGCACTAAGGAAGACTACACCGTCAATCTGATCGACACCCCCGGCCACGTCGACTTCACCGTCGAAGTGGAGCGGTCGCTCCGCGTTCTCGACGGAGCGATCCTCGTGCTCTGCTCGGTGGGCGGCGTGCAGAGCCAGTCGTTGACCGTTGACCGCCAGATGAAGCGCTACAAGGTGCCCCGCATCGGGTTCGTCAACAAGATGGACCGCACCGGGGCCAACTTCTTCAGCGTCGTGAAGCAGGTCCGGGAGAAGCTGCACGTCACGCCGGTGGTGCTCCAGATTCCGATCGGCTCGGGCCCGAGCTTCGAAGGGGTGATCGATCTCGTTCAGATGCGAGCGATCTCCTACGAAGGCAAGAAGGGGATGGATGTCGTCATCAAGCCGATCCCGGAAGACTACATGGACCAGGCCAAGGAGTATCGCGCCATGATGCTCGAAGCCTTGTCGATGTACGACGACGAACTGATGTCGGCCATCCTCGAAGAGACCGATTTCCCAGCGGAAAAGCTGGTCCCCATCATCCGCAAGGCGACGCTCTCGCACGAGATCACGCCGATGATGTGCGGCTCGGCCTTCAAGGACAAGGGCGTCCAGACGCTGCTCGACGCGGTCGCCGCCTACCTGCCCAGCCCGGTGGACCGCGTCGTCACCGCGATCGACAATGACAAAACGGAAGCCGCGCGTAAGAAGGGCGAAATTGCTGCGGATGAATTCATCCGCATCAACCTGACTCCCGATCCGAACAAGCCCGCCATCGGTATGGCCTTCAAGACGGTCGTTGAGCAGTTCGGTCAACTGACCTACACACGCATGTATCAGGGGACCTTCAAGAAGGGCGAAACCTACACCAACACCCGTACGGGCAAGGCTGTGCGGTTTGGCCGACTGGTCCGCTTGCATGCGGATGAACGCCAGGACATCGACTCGGCTGAGGGTGGCGACATCATCGCCATCGTCGGTGTCGATTGCGCGACGGGGGACACCTTCGTCGGGCCGGGCCTCGAATCGATGTCTCTGGAAAAGATCTTCGCAGCTGAGCCGGTGATCCGTCTGTCGATTGAACCAGCCAACCGGGACAACGCCAGCAATCTGAGCAAAGCCCTCGAACGCTTCCGTCGTGAAGACCCCACTTTCCATGTGATGAGCGACCCGGAAACGGGCGAAACACTCATCGCGGGGATGGGACAGTTGCATCTCGAAATCTACGTCGAACGCATCAAGCGCGAGTACAAGTGCGAGACGAAGGTTGGTCAGCCGAAGGTGGCCTACAAGGAGACCCCGACGAAGGTCGTCGAGTTCAACTACAAGCACAAGAAGCAGACCGGGGGTTCGGGACAGTACGCCCACATCGTGGGGAAGATTTTCCCGCTGCCGGAAGACAACACCCAAAACTACGAGTTCTTCAACAAGATCACGCAGGGCAAGATTCCCGGGCAGTTCATTCCGCCCGTGGATGACGGCTTCCAGCGAGCCTTGGTGAAGGGGCCGCTGTGCGAGTGCGAAGTGGTGCGCGTCGGCGCGGAAATCGTCGACGGCAGCTACCACGATGTCGACTCCTCGGAACGCTCGTTCGAAACCTGCGGCTGGCACGTCATGCGTGACAGCTTGCAGATCGCGGACATGGCGTTGCTGGAGCCGATCATGAAGCTCGAAATCGAAGTGCCCGAAGAGTACCAGGGACCGGTCACCGGCCACTTGTCCTCGAAGCGCGGCGTGATCGGTCAGACCGGGACCAACCTCGGTGTGGCCGTGATCAACGCCGAAGTCCCGCTGGCCAACATGTTCGATTACGCCAATGAACTGCGGTCCATGACCCAGGGCAAGGGCGGCTTCAGCATGGAGTTCGCCTTCTACCAAAAGGTGCCCAAGAGCATCCAGGAAGAAGTCGTCGAACGCCGCCGCAAGGAAAAGGCCGAGAAGGCCAAGGGCTAAGGCGGAAGCGATCAGCCGTCAGCTTTCAGCCAGAGAAAAGCCCACCGGTTGCAACCGGTGGGCTTTCACTTTCCACTCTCGCCTGCTCCTATGGTCGACAACCTCCCATTACACACACACTCTCACGGCGGCCTCACCATTGAGGGCTGGTCGCGGGCAGCGGTGCAGACGTATTGGCGAATCCCGGAACTCAAGATCGGGTTCGACATGGGGGGCAGTCCGTGGTCGTTCATGGGGACGCAGACGTTCTTCATTACGCATGCCCATCTGGATCATCTGGCGGCACTCCCCGCGTTCGTCGCGCGGCGGAAGATGATGAAGATGGAACCGCCGATCATCTATGTGCCGGAAGAGATCGTCGAGTTCGTCGACCGCATGCTCAAATCCTGGCAGCGTCTCGATCGCGGACGCATGCTGTGCCAACTGATCGGGGTCAAGCCGGGCGATGAGTTCGAACTGTCACGCGAACATCTCGTGACGGCGTTCGATACCAAGCACACGGTCCCCTCACGCGGGTACATCATCTGGGAACGCCGTAAGAAGCTGAAGCCCGAGTACGTGGGCCTCAGCGGCGACCAGATTCGCGATCTGCGTTACAGCGGCATTGATGTCAGCGGCGAGGTCCGCACGCCGCTCGTCTGCTACTGCGGCGACACAGCTCCCGAGGGCCTCGACGCCGACCCAGCGATCTACCAGTCGAAAATCCTCATCACCGAGATGACCTTCTTCCGCCCCGAACACCGCCGGGACAAGATCCACAAATTCGGCCACACCCATCTCGACGACCTGCTGGAACGGGCCGACAAATTCCAAAACGAACTGATTATTCTCGGCCACTTCAGCACCCGCTACCACGATCGGCAGGTCAAGGCCGCCATCGACAAACGGCTGCCGGAACATCTGCGCGAGCGAGTCAAGCTGTGGTGTTAACGAGGCCCGATCTGTTTCGTAGAGCATTTTCACAATCTCTGTTGAGACTTCTCGCGGGGAGCACTGAGGCATTTCGTCGGACGGACGTCCTCGTCCGTCCGTGAGGAAAGCCTCGAAGAGCGACGGACGAGGACGTCCGTCGTACGAAATGTCTGATACATCCCCTTGTGAAGTATAAATCCAATCCCAACTGGCGGTAAGTGCTCACTGACTGTCATTCGGCGAAAGCCCTCGCTACGACCAGAGCAACTCGACCTCGCACACCTCATACGCCGCGATCTCTACGATCACGCCGCCATCGGGATCGATCCCCAGCGTGCTGATCGTCTGGCCGGTGAAGTCGCGCTGTCTGGATTGAACTGGTGTCCGGAACGCCAGCAGCTTGAAGGTCGCCGCCCGGCCCTCAGTCTCGATCAGTCGCAGCACGCACCCACTGCGTGTGGTGGCCTGCTCCCGATCCAGTGGCAGAATCTTGAGCAGCACCACATTCTTCGCCCCGACGTGGAACAACCAGCCCGAGGCCCCCGAAGAGGACGGCCCACGATCGACCGGCACCACCATCGGCGGGGTCGCCACGGAGAGCGCAGCTTGCATCGGAAAGGGCTGGTCGAAGATGATGCGCAGCGTGCGTGGGCCGCTCGGTTCGCCCGCGACCAGCAGCAGCGTGTCGAGCATGCGCGAACCGGTGCGGCGGTGGAACGGCAACCCATGAGTCAGCAGCGCGACCCGCTGAGTCGCGTCGGCGATCTCGACATAGTCGGGGGCTTCAAAACGCTCACCGCTCACCGGCTGGGCGGCTTGCAGCACTCCCTTGGTGATGGCAGCGTCCTCATTCTTCCAGGCCCACCGCGCCGCGTAGTAGTTGGTCCACGGTTCCCCATCGAGTGGCTTCGCGGGGGTGATGTCGAACTCGACTTCGATCACCGGGCGACCGCGCCACAGCCGGACCGTCTGCTTGAAGTCGGCCAAAGAGCGACTGGGGTTCTGCGGGTCGACGAGCCGCCCCACGGTCTCGATGGCCGCCATGGTCGGCCCGGGCGAGACGACGCGGTGTTGATCGCAGACCATCACCGAGTAGTAGGTACTCTCCTCATCGGCCTCTTCGCCCTCGCCGACAGTCACCATCCGCGCGGTCGGGAATCGGTGGGCCAGTTGCTGACTGATGCGATTAATGGTCACATTTCCAGCTCGCACATCGGCGATCCCGCCGGTCTGCTCGCTGAGCTTGATATCGATGAATTCATTGCTGAGCGCGAGCCCTTCGGCCCAGGCCCCTTCGCGTTTCTTCGCGGGAGGAGCCACGGTCACGGGGTGATCACCCGGCAACCACTGGAACCCACTCGGAGGCAGGTCCACAATGACCGACGGCCGCACCGCATCCGCCAGAACTGCGATAACGCTCCCCTCCACCGGAGGCAGCGGCCACCCGACCGGCCAATCGACCACGACTCGCCGCGAGTAGGACAACGTGTTGAGCAGTAGCACCCCCCGGCGGCCCGGTGCCCCTGTCAGCAGGGGGACCAACTTCGCCACCGACTCCTCCTCGAATCGCTTTAAGTCAGCGGCTAAAACTGCATCGGGTGAGATCGGCACATCCGGCCCGGACAGCTCGACTCGCTCCTCCAGCTCAGCGGCACCGCGAACCGCCTCACCGCGTAACATGCTGGCGAGAGCCGAGCACCACTCGCCCCGATCAAACTGGTTGCGGCGTAAGGAGGCTTCCCCGTACCGGCAAATCGGGCGGTCCTCCTGCTTGGCGACTGCTTGCACCAGGAAGGGGGAGAGGTACTCGCTCGACTTTAAATCGGCATATCGATCGCGCGTGTCCGTCGACGCGAAGAACTCCGCAAAGGTGATGAACCGGCCCAGCACCGGGGCATACTTCCCCATCCGTCGCAGGTCGTCCAGCCACGGCTGCTTCAGGTCGGGCCACCGTGCGAAACAGACAGCTGCGACATGGTCGTGGTCCATTGACTCGGCCATGCGAATCGGGAATCTCAGGAAACTCGACGCACTGTCCCCGGCCAGCGGGATGCGGCTATAGGCTTCGAGGGTTGTCCCGTCCTGCCCCTGCCAGCGCAGCCGCGTCTGCTCCTCATCGGGGTACAGGCCATCGTCCATCACGAAGTGCAGCCCGCCCTTGTAACCGGAGCGTGATAGGAGTTGGGGCATCACCAGATTGACCCCGTAGCGTCGACGGCCCCAGATCGCTGGGGCCTGTCCCAGCCGCTCCTGGTAGCCACGCCGTCCGCATTCCAGTGACCAGAGGATCGAGTTGATCCCGACCAGCTGAGTACACCCTTCTCGCCAATCGCCGCCGACGAGGTCGGTACGTCCAGCCTGCCAGGCTTCGCGGAGCCGATCGATCGTCGAGGGGGACTTCGCCGCGATCTCCTCCATGTCGCTCGCGCTGAGTAACACGTTAGACGGCACCGCACTGGCGAGGACTTGTTCCAGCTCCGGCAACTTCGCCGTTGGCCCCGCCAGACACAGATCGAGCAGATAACACCCCACCGGGTAGAACCGCTCGCGACACTCCAGCAAAACCTCGAACGCATATTTCAAATGCCGCCTAGCGAGTTCGCTGTCCCGCGCGGCTGCGGCCCGCGCTGCCGAGAGGATCTCGTCCTTCATGCGGACATCGTCCATGCTCCCGAAGTTCCGCATGTGCCGCGTCAGCAGTTCCACCAACAGCCACGTCGTGCCGAGTGCGAGGAAGTCAGCGACCAGATCCTCCTCCATGGCCGGGACCGCATCGAGTGCCGACAACGCGGCCGCCAGCATCTCCTTCCGATCATGATGGCCGCGCACGACAAACGACCCGGCCTCCTTCGCCGCCTGCATCCAATCGCCGGTCGCCGTGTCATCGCACCCCGTCGGCACCAGGATCAGCCGACGGGGCCGAGTCATATCTAAGCTGTCGTGCCGCATCCACTGCGGGAGAACCTGCGTCTCCAGCAGCAGCGCCGGATGCCACGCCACGGCGAACACGTTGAGCAAGCTCGCCGCGGGCTTCTCGCTGAGTTCGGACGGGAAGTCCTCCAAGCTGTGACTGGGGATCAGGACAAGCACTTCAGAGAAGTTCATCGGCAGCGTTCAGTAAATGGGCGAGCGGGGCGGCGTCAGCCCCCCTGAGTGCGGTGGTTCGTAAGCGGCACGGCGCTAGCCGCCGGTTCTTCTGAGCGTTGTTCTTTGGGAACCACGAGGTCTGGTGGGACACGGGCAGGGGAACCGGCGGCTAGCGCCGTGCGGCTCATTATACTGAATCAGGGCTTGGACTTCAGGAACCTGATTACACTTTCGGCATCTGTTGCGTGATGCAGTGAATCCCACCGCCGCCTTCGCCGAGGACAGTGCCATCGATGCCGATCACTTCGTAGTCCTCGAAGACCTCACGCAGGACACCCATCGGGCGTTCGTCCTCTTCACGTTTGGTTGTGATCGGGACGAGGATGCAATCGTTGCCGATATAGAAGTTCATGTGCGACAACTCGGAATCTAGCGGCAGTTCGATGATCTCGAACTTGCGGCCCTTGGCATCGGTCGCTTCCTTCAGGCGGCGTTTCGCGTCCTGACAAATCGCGTAGTTACGGTCGCTTTTGTCAGTTGTCATGTGCAGTAGCACCACGCCCGGTTCTGCGAAGGCCAGGATGCCATCGACATGGCCATCGGTTACGGGGTCGGGCTCGAGTCCCTGACCGAGCCAGATCACTTTCGTTGTGCCGAGGGAATCATTGAGCTGTTTCTCGATCTTGGTCCGATCGCCAGCTGCGTTGCGGTTCTTGTGGAGCAGGCACTGCTCGGTGGTGATGAGCGTGCCGTCTCCATCGAGAGCGACCGCGCCGCCTTCCAGCACCAGATCGATCGGGTACATCGGCAGGTCGAGGTGCTGGCACAGCCGCCCCTTGAGTAACGCATCATCGCTGTACGGCGGGAACTTGGCCCCCCACCCGTTGAATGTGAAACCGGCTACGCGGCGTTCGCCCTTCCCGTTGACCAGCACCATCGGCCCCGAGTCCCGCGCCCAACCATCGTTGACCGCGAACTCGATCAGCTCGATCTCCTTATTCAGGATCTTACGGGCCAGCTTCGCCTCGGTCGGATGGACGACCATCAGCACCTTTTCGAATTCGCTCAGCTTATTGGCCACATCAGCCCACTGCCTGCGTACATCTTCGAGGGGAATGCCGTACCCCTTCCAGTTCTGCGGCGGCGGCATGACCATGATCGTCGACTCATGCTCCTCCCACTCGCCGGGAAAGCGGAATCCATCCTGCGAGGGTGTCGAGTTCGTGATCAACTCCGCCCCGGTCGGCTTGTAGTCGGGCATCTGGCTCAACGTCTTGTCCTCAGCGTTTGCATATCGGTTGAGTCCCGCCCACGCAACTGCGGTGCAGGTCGAGCGAGTCAGGAAATCACGCCGGTCCATGAGGGTCTCTTTCGTGGGATAGGCTTCCAGCCTGTCGGATTTATTTGGAGGCAGACTCTGAAGTTAAACTTAGCGCCGGATGAAATGAGACATTCTGGCGAGCGTCCGGCGTGAGCCGGATGGTACTTCTGGGATTCGCCGCAGAACCAGGGGGCTGACGCCACCCCGCTCGCCTAACCGTCTCACTCCACGCCGCACACGGTATTGCAGACGAGTATGACAGGCTGGAAGCCTATCCCACGGGCGCCTACGGCTCAGTTTTCAGAAACTCCTTCACGTCCAGTTCCCCGGCTTGAATCGTCAGTGGTGGCTCCTTCGCGGTGAGCCCATAGGCCCCGGTGGTCCAGCGGTAGGCGGCCTGGAGCTGAGCTTCATCCAGCACCTCACCTCCGCCGCTGATGCCGCCCGCGATAGTCAGTGGTCGCGGCGAGATCAACGCGGCGATCTGCGGGATGTCACCGACATCGCGCAAGATGCCGGGTGCCATCAGGCCCAGACGCTGGCCTCGGTACGGGACGTTCGAGACGTAGCTGGACAGTGAGTTCACGATGGCCACCCGGGTGATGCGTTTGTCGACAGCTGCGGTAGCGAGAACCACCGGGCCAGCGGTGCCGACGCCGATAACAGCGAGGTTAAATCCTTCAGGGAGTTCATCAGTGGACCGCACGCCTGGATAGAAGGCTGTGATGAATCGCTGTAGGTCATGGCACCATTGCCCCAGCAAAGGACGCCCGACCCAGAGTCCCCACTCGCTCGAATTGTGGTCGGGGGCATGGCCGATTTTGTCTGACTCCGGAGCAGAGTGAGCGGTTGCTCTCATTTGAGGAACATAAACCATCCAACCATGATTGAAGCATTCCTCTCGGAGCCTCTCCACAAGTTCTGCGTTTTCAGGATCGAGGTTGACGATCACAACCGTCTTGAGTTGCGGAACATCCGCGAAGGGCATGTCGACTTGAGTTTCCAGAGTTAGTCCGGGTTCGCTTTCGAATGCGTACCGCTTCGATGTTTGGTCTACGGACTTGGGCTCTGACGATGGTTCATCCGCTCGCGGGTTGTTCTTGAAGACACTCGACCGCAACAGATTCTCCCGCATCTTCGGCAGCAGCGCGTCCCATGCCATCGTGTCCACCGGTTCCTCAATCCGCTGCACCAACCGCTCCCCCTCCGCAGCGGCAAACATCGGCAGCGTGACCCAGTCATCGGGCCGCGTGTCACCGGGGTAGCAGCGGATTGATTCGGGGTCTTCGAGGGTCATGGCCGGGTCGAGGAGCGGGGAGCCGTCGCCCTCGCCCTTGAGCTTCAGCGTCATCCAACCGTACATCCGCTCGCGCATCGTCAGACTGTAGTCGTGCTGCCATTCGAAGACTGTTTGCTGCAAGGCAGCAGGTGCATCGTGCAGGTCGAAGAACGTCTGGGCGACGGCGATCGATTTGCGAGCCTCTTTGACGGAGAACTGGTCCGCGTCCTTGGTCGCGTTGAAGATCATCAACCCGCGCGGGGCGCACAGACCGAGAATCTCCCCCTCGCAGCACCAACTGGCCGCCCCCGGCACGACCTCACACATGCAGCACGCGGCCCCGAGGTAGGCGTTGTACGACCCGACCGAGCAGACCGGCACGACCGCCTTGAACCGCGTGTCCCAGGCTCCGGCGTACATTGTCTGGTTCCCGCCACCGCTGGCTCCGGTGATGCCGATCTTGTCGGGGTCGACTTCGGGACGGCTCTGCAAGTAGTCCACCGCCCGCATGTTCTCGTAGACCTGAATCCCCGACAGCGGCTTCCCCGTCGGCAACAGCGTTGCAGCTGTCATCTCGCCGTGGTACTCGCCGAGGGCCTCACCGACTCCGCGTTCTCCCGCTCCGAAGGCATCGACCGCTAAGACGAAGAACCCGTGTTTGGCGAGACCGATGCAGCGGGCCTGCACCTGCGGAGCCTGCTTGGCCTCCTTCCAATGACCATGTACGCACAACACCGCCGGAAGCTGACCTTCCTGCTTGGGGACGTAGGCATGAGCTGTCATCCAGACGCCGGGGTAGGTCTGGATCAACAATCGTTCCAGCGTGTACCCGTCGCGGTCGATCTCCCCGAGCTTCTGCGGAGCCAGATCACACGGCACCTCCGGGAACCCGCCCCATGCTTCATAGAGCCGCTTGCGAACCACCGCCAAACGGCGCTGAGCCGCCGCCAGATCGGGGAGCGGAGCCCCACCGGCTGCGACATCCCGCTGAGCCGAGGCGCGGATGAACTCCAGATAGGCGTTGCTCTGCGGCTCCTCGGCAAATGCCAGTGACGGCACACTCAGCCACAGTCCGAGCAGTAAACCGTATCGATTCCAGCGTCGAGTCATCATTCACAAACTCCGGTGGGAATTTCGCCTTACGGGTGGCTTATACTTCTCGCGGGAAGAACTGAGACATTTCGTAGGACGGACGTCCTCGTCCGTCCGTCAAAAAAGCCCCGCAGAGCGACGGACGAGGACGTCCGTCGTACGTCTGCATCCGCCCCGTATGAAGTATATCAGATGGCAGCCGTTCCTCTGGGGAAGCATATCGACCCTCGTGAATCGATGCGCGTGAGCATGGTGACTGGACAGCCAGCCCGCCGCGTTCGCTAGGGCTGAACGAGTGTCGCCTGCCTCGACGGAATCGGCAGAAATCCAATCACGGCTTCCTTGCCCATTCTCACGGAGACGACTTACGGATTCGCGGCTTTTTCCTTTTCCCGCTTGGCTTTATAGTCGGCCAGGATTCCCTCTGGGTCGTCGTTGAAGGCTTGTTGGCAACCGGTGCAGCAGACGTAGTAGGTCTTGCCCGCGTACTCGACTTTGATGGTGCCCAAGCCGCCGGTGACGACGCATTCCGGCTGTCCCCCGCCGGGTCCGGCGAGGCGGGTGCCTTCGCGGGTGTAGCCGACCTCGGCGATGCGGGTGTAGCTCTGCTGATCCGCTTGGCGCTTCTCAAACAGGATCAAAGTGCGCAGCTCATTGAGTAAAGTGATCGTCACCCGGTAGACCACATTCTGCTCATCGGGAGCCGAGACGACCACCAGCTTTCCCTCCTCGATCTGGCCCGAGAGTTCCCGCACGACCTGTTCGCTCTCGGTCCACTGCAAGTGGTACTTGCCGGGGGCGGCCTCGGCGGTGATCTTCAGCGTTGTCGCCAGCTTCCCCTTCGTGACGGTGCCGATCAATGCCGACTCCGTTAGAGAAAACTTCCAGGCCCAACTGGTATCCTCGCGCCAGGCTCCAGTGCTGGAACCCCGGCGCGTCTGACCGGTGCCGCGCCAGCCGCCGATGAGGCCATTCCAGTGAGCGAGCGCTTCCTTCTGCGCCTTTAACTCGGCGGGTGTCGGAACTGCGGGTGCTGGATCATCGGCCAGGAGCGGGAAGAGGCTCACAATCAAGAGTGTCCCCAGCAGCATCACGGTCACGGTTGTCAGTCGAGTTGTCATGGACCGTTTCCTGGTGTGAAGTCGTGTGAGGAGGCCACGTCGGGTAATCCCAACGGCGAGGAACCAGTTCGATACAAGTTCCTCGAATTCACCGCAGAGGTACAGAGGATCTTAGAGGAAAATCCCGGAGCTTGCTCTGACCTCGGCGATCCTCGGCGCCCTCTGCGGTAAATCATCTCATCGAAGCTGGGGAAGTGATTTCGGACCAGTGCTTAAGGAGGCGTCGGCGTCGAAGCCGCTTTCAAGCCGACTGGCTTCCCATCCAGCTCCCAATCCTGGTGGAGCGGAATCTTCAGGTGAGTCAGAATTGTCGCTACCACATCGACCTGGTAGGTCTGCGTCGGTGGGGCATCGACCACGGCGGATGGTCCACTGACCACCATAAAGGTCCGCCGAATGTCGGGATTGGTATGCCCGTCACCGTGATCGGTCCCAGCCCCACCGTGGTCGGTGCAGATCAGGATCAGCCAGTCCTCAAGCGTGTAGGTTTTGCGGCTTTCGATGGCTTGGGTCACTTGGCCAATGTGAGCATCGACGCGCTCGATCGCCTGCGTGTACTCCTTCACGGTGGGGTGGAAGCCGTGGGCATGGCCGCACTCGTCGACCTGCCCCAGATAGAGAAACACCAGATCCGGGTCGAGGTTCCGCAGATGTTCGCTGCACTGGGTCGTTAATCCCGCATCGTGCTGCGCGTAGCTGTCGGGTCCCTCAGCGGGCTGATTCACCGTTTTGTCCGACGCACTGAGGATCTTCTCCGCGATCGGTCCCCAGTCACTGAACGAGGCCGTCTGGATCTTCGGCTGCGCCGCCTTGGCGTGGGCAAAGAAGTGCGGATAACGCTCGTAGTTCGAACCCACAAACCGGTTGTTGTTGACCCCATGCTTGTCGGGCCAGACCCCGGTGAGCAGGTTTGACCAACCTGGTCCGCTGACGGTATTGGCCTTGTCGGTTCGAGTCGGCGACAGAATATCCGTGCCGATAAACCGAGTACCCCGCGCGATGATCGCGTCGATGTTGGGTGTTTCAGCGGCCACGACCGCATCGTGTCGACAACCATCGATCCCGATCACCAGGACTTTCTGGCGTGTCGGGAGCGGGACTTCCTCGCATTGAGATACGGAAGCCCACCCGCATGCGGCGAGCCAAACCATCAAAATTGAGCAGGTGTGTCGTTTCATACGGGATATCATTTCCCGAGACGCCGCTCTGTGCAACCGTGCAGGCCGGCAGAGTCTGCTTGATACGAGGAGACTTCATGAACGTTTGCGGATGTGCTGCACTCCGACCCGCGTGACGAAGTTCTTCCGCGAGGTAATTATCACTGATGGCTATCGACTGAAAACTGACCACTCAAAATGCAAGGAGTGGGTGCCACGACTGGAAGCTGGGGATTCCAGAACGTCGCACCCACTCTGCTCGCGTTTCCACTGATCGGCGGGATAGGCCCCCGATCAGATCACTGACCTGCGGTCTGTTTCATAAGTTCTCCTGATGAGAGAGACTCGGGACGCAGTCACCATGTTCCATAAGTTCCTCCTACGAGTTACTCGGGACGCATTGAGAAGCCGGAATACCCTTCCGCTCCCATTTCCGGACCATCCAGACCCGCCACTTCGTCCTCGGCAGAGACACGAATCGGACAGATCCAGTTGCTAAATTTGAACCACACATAGGCCATCGAGAAGCCGAAGATGATGACCGTGCCGCAATCCAGCAGCTGGGCGTAGAGCTGGGTGACATCTCCGTAGAACAACCCACGGACTCCGTCGGTCAAGACGCCATCTTCGGCCCCCGTGGCATCCCATTCCGGACGGACCACACCGTTCCAACCCATGCCGTATTTGCCGTTGGCGAACAGGCCGACAGCGATTGTGCCCCACAGGCCATTCACTCCGTGAACCGAGATCGCTCCGACCGGGTCATCCACCCCCATCCGATCCCAGAAGAACACGCTTTCAACAACCAGCACACCCGAAATCGTGCCGATCAAGCAAGCGGCCCACTGATCGATGAACGCACAGGGTGCCGTCACCGCGACGAGCCCAGCCAGCATCCCGTTGCAGATCATGGAGGGGTCGGGCTTCATGCCACGCAACATCATGTAGCCCATGCAGACAGCTGCCCCGAACACGCTGGCGAGCATGGTATTCACCACGACGGTCGCAATGCGGAGGTCGGTGCCACTGAGTGTCGACCCGGCGTTAAATCCGAACCAACCGAATGCCAGGATGAACGTCCCGGTGACGACGAAGGGGATACTGTGAGCGGGGATCGGACGCGGGACACCATTCACATACTTCCCGATTCGCGGTCCAATCACGATACCGCCCGCCAGAGCGATCATCCCGCCCATCGCATGCACCACGCTCGAACCGGCGAAGTCGACCGCACCGTGCCCCAACCCCCAGTTCAAGCCCGACTGAGCCAGCCAACCGCCGCCCCAAACCCAGTTTGCAAACAGACAGTACGGCAAAGCCACCCAGAGACCGAACAGGCAGAAATTCTTCCACGTCCAGCGTTCCGCCATCGTACCTGTGGGGATCGTGGCGGTGGTGTCCATGAACACCATCATAAAAAAGAACAGTGTGAGAACGCTGACATCGTCCATTCCGGCCAGACAGAATCCTTTGAGTCCGCACAGTCCGAGTGATTTGCCAGCAATCGTGATCGAGAAACCTTCATTGAGGACAGCTGTCCCCGGCCCCATGGGGGAATACCAGCCGGGAGCCACTGGTGCATTCCACCAGTTTCCCCAGCCAATCGCGAAGCCGTAGACATAGAAAGCAATACAGCCGAGCGGGTAAACCATCAGGTTCATCGCGAACGTGTGACCAGCATTTTTCGCACGACACAAGCCGCCTTCGACCAGCGCGAAACCGGCCTGCATGAACATGACGAGGGCTCCAGCGAGGAGTATCCAGACCACGTTGATGGAGAACAGGTTATGCGTGATGCGGTCGTACAGCTTCGTCAGCGTCATCTGCGCTGGGTCGCCGTCACCGACCGGACCCGCTGACGGAGTCGTCCAGTACCCCGCAGCCCCTCCTCCCGCATCGGGCCACAGCGGATTGTCCGCTGACGGACTCATATAGGGAGGCAGGGCGGGCTCGGCGGGGGCTACTGCCGTTTCAGGAGCGGCCACTGGAGGAGTTTCCACCGCCGGAGCGGCAGGTTCCTGAGCCTGGCATAACGGAAGATGCGGAGGTGCAGCCACCAAGAACACAGCACAAAACGCGAGCGCGAACAACCTCCGCATGATTCACTACCTCTCTGAGATTCGATCAAGGTCTGTACAGCCGTCAATCTCCGTCAATCCACCCAGGACGACCAACCGATTGACATAGATGCTCGAAGCGGGTGGTGATAGCCGCCAGCTTTGACACATCACCCGACTTATTCAACAAACGTGCCAACAACTTGAGGGAGTTCGCACTTTGTGAACTTTCCCAGTATTTTGAGTCATGAGATGGGGATTGACAGGAACTCGACTCAAGCTGATCGCATATTCCAGAGGCAGTGCTTGCCCGAAAACACATCATTCCCGACACGTACGCTCATCCCGCTTGAGGAAACTCTGGCAGGAATCCGCAAGATTCGCTCATCCAGCCGCCGATTGAACTAGCAGGGAACTCGGAAATCGGGGAGAGTCCGCGCACGGAGCGGTGCCCGAAATCGCATCCACTCTCACCAATTGGCCTCAGTTCGCCTCAAAAACAGGCGACCCCGCACGGAGCAATTCGTCGCAGGACAACAGATCAGGGAAGAATCACCACACGATGTCCGAGCAGACGTTGCCCTCCTTCGGTCTGGAAACCGTCACGCCGATCCACACCGCGATCTCGACCGAGACCGCGAATCAGTGGACCCATGGGGCAGGTTTTGTCGCGGGCGTGTTTGCGGCCACAGCTCTGATGGCGAAAGTGGTCTGGACCGGTGATCTGACTACGGTGCTCGGGTGTGCCGTTTACGCCGCGTCTCTGGTGGCCCTGTACGCCGCTTCGACGCTCTCCCACAGTTTTGCGTGCCCCAAGAGGCGACGCTTCTACCGCATGGTCGATCAGGTCTGTATTTTCTTGTTTGTGGTCGGCAACTTTACGCCGTTCGTACTGGTTCATATGAGAAACAGCCTCGGCTGGGCGCTACTCGCGATCATGTGGACTGGCGCGTTGACGGGCTGTTACTTTCGCATCCGAGCCCGCGAGAAGACGATCTCGCCGTGGTTCTTCGTCCCGCTCGCTTGGCTCCCCGTGATGACGATGGGTTACGTCCTGGTGGCCAGCAGCTGGTTTGGACTGTCGATGGTACTGGCAGGCGGTCTGTCGTACATGGCTGGCTTGTGGTTCTTGATGAATGACCACAAGCATCCGTACTACCACGCGGTATGGCACATCTCCACGATGACTGGGGCCGCGCTGCACTTTCTGTTTACGTTCTGGTACGTCGCCGCGCCCGTTTAGCCGCGACGCGAAGTCTTCGTAGCGGAGCGCTCGGCCCGACTTCACTCGGCCACGTAATGCCCGCTCTTGCCCCCGCTCTTTTCGAGCAATCGAATCCCGGTGATCTGCATGGCCCGGTCAACCGACTTGCACATGTCGTAGACCGTCAATGCCGCGATGCTCACGGCCATCAGAGCCTCCATCTCGACCCCCGTACGGCCTTGAACCGTCACCGTGGCCTCGATCCTCAGCTGCCGATCATCCAGGAACTCGAAGTCGATGGTGGCCCCATCCAGCCCCAGCGAATGGCAGAGCGGGATCAGTTCAGCAGTGCGTTTTGTGGCCATAATTCCAGCCAGCCGAGCGACCTCCAGCACGTCCCCCTTCGCGAGTTTTCGGTCGCGAATTAGAGCCATCGTGGTGGGCTGCATCACGACCACTCCCTCGGCTTTGGCTCGTCGTGCGGTGACAGCTTTGCCCCCCACATCGACCATGCGACTAGCCCCGGTGTCGTCGAAATGGGTCAGTTCAGGCATCGGTGGTTTCGGGGGAGTTTGGGAATCTGGATATGGAAAAGACTTTCCACAGTGGTCGGAGCCCTGGAGCATAAAATTCTACTGCTCGCTCTCACACTGTCCATGTTGAGGACATCTTTGATTGAGAAACACCAACGGCGAGGCTGATGCGGGACTTGCGAATGGTCTAAGATAGTTAAGCATTAGGCGAGTCGAATTTCAGGAGTCAATGTGTCCCGCTTCGGCTTTCATCCCATCATTGATCGCTGGTTCGCCTCCCGGTTCGCCGGACCGACCGAGCCGCAGCTGCGCGGGTGGCCGGAGATCGCTGCGGGGCGGCATACCCTGATCGCGGCTCCGACGGGGAGCGGAAAGACGCTGACGGCGTTCCTGGCGGTGATTGACCGGCTGTTGAGAGAGGGGTTGGCGGGGACGCTGAAGGACGAGATGCGGGTGGTGTACCTCTCGCCGCTGCGGGCCTTGTCGAATGATATGCAGAAGAACCTCAGCGGGCCGCTGGCGGAGATCGGCCAGCTCGCCAAGGAGGCCGGGGAGGTGCTGCCGCCGCTGCGGGTCGGGCTGCGCACGGGCGATACGTCGGCGTATGACCGGGCCAAGCTGGTGAAGCACCCTCCGCATATTTTGGTGACGACGCCGGAGTCGTTGTATCTGTTACTGACCTCGGAGAAGGGCCGCGCCGCACTGTCGACAGTCGATACGGTGATTGTGGATGAGATCCATGCCCTGGCGAGAGACAAGCGCGGGTCGCATCTGGCGCTGAGCCTGGAGCGGTTGGAGCATCTGGTGGGCGAGCGGGGTGGCGTCAGCCCCCTGGTTCTTGACGGGACGAGTTCACCACGGAGGCACGGAGGCACGGAGAGTGAAGGGGAACCAGACCAGGCGAGCCGGGCGGCGTTAGCCCCCGGACTGGGCAACGGACAAGCGCAGGTGACAACGTTTTCCTCCCTCCCCCCCGCAGCGATGTCCTC
>JANPCU010000408.1:0-11904 GCA_031431195.1 Planctomycetota bacterium
AGACGCGAAGAAGAGGATGGACTTTCTGCTTCGCGTCTCCGCGCCTTCGCGTGAGGCCCCTATTGCCTCCGCTCGACAGCAGGAGGTGTCCTCAATCACCGGACGAAACCATACTTATAGCCCACCCACAATCGTGACGCAGACTCGTGAGACTTCTGCCTTCAGACGGCATTGCCGAATCGTCACGGTAGAATTCTGCAACGGCTGACGGTCCCTCGCTCATCCGTTACAGTGAGAGTTCTGATTTCCTCCTCACTCTGGCACCCCCGCTCCCATGTCCGCTCGCTTGATCGATGGCAAGGCCGTCGCTGCTGAAATTCGTTCGAAGGTTGCAGTCGAAGCTGCGGCGTTCACAGCTCGCACCGGCGTCGTACCGCATCTGGCAGCTGTACTCGTGGGTGAAGACCCGGCGAGTGCGGTGTATGTGCGGAACAAGCAGACGGCGTGTGAGAAGGCGGGGATCAAGAGCACGTTGCACCGGCTCGAGGCCAGCACCTCGACCGAGCAGTTGCTGGCCCTCGTGGATCGCCTCAATACCGATCCCGGCACGCACGGAATTCTGGTCCAGTTACCGCTGCCGAAACAGATCGACGAGCAGCGAGTTCTCGACGCGGTGACGCCGCTGAAGGATGTCGACTGCTTCCATGCGGAGAACGTCGGCCTGATGGTGCAGGGGCGACCGCGGTTCTTGCCCTGTACCCCGAGCGGCTGCCAGCAGTTGCTCATCCATGCCGGTATCGAGACAGCAGGAAAGCACGCGGTGGTTCTCGGTCGCAGCGAGATCGTGGGCAAGCCGATGGCGATGCTGCTCGTGCAGAAAGGACTGGCCGCCGATGCCACAGTGACGATCTGTCACAGCCGCACCCAGAACCTCGCCGAGATCGTGCGGCAGGCCGACATCATGATCGCGGCCATCGGCAAGCCGAACTTCGTGACTGCCGACATGGTCAAGCCGGGGGCGACGGTGATCGATGTCGGGATCAACCGCGTCGGCGACAAGCTGGTCGGCGATGTCGACTTTGAGGCCGTGAAAGAAGTCGCCGGAGCGATCACTCCCGTCCCCGGCGGCGTGGGGCCGATGACGATTGCGATGCTGCTGCAGAACACCTTGAGGGCCGCTGTGTTACAGACGAATTCGTAGGACGGGCACATTTGCCTGTTCGTTTTCAGCCCGCTGCGCCAGCAAGGATGACACTTGCTCCGCTTCGAAGACTTCGCGTCGCAGCTAAACATCAGACTCTCGACTCCCATGATTCTTGCTATCGACACCTCTGGAATGGCTGGCAGCATCGCTCTAATGCGAGACGGCGTGCTGCTGGCGGAACGCCAACTGGCTCAAGCCGGTCGTCGGCACGCGCGGACATTGGTGGCCGAGTTAGCGAACCTGTTCGCGGAGTGTGGCTCAAGTCCCGAGCAGTGCGAGGCAATTGCCATCAGCGTCGGACCGGGGAGCTTCACGGGGCTGCGAGTCGGCGTTGTCTGTGCGAAGACGTACGCCTATGCCACGGGTTGCTTGATCACACCGGTCGATACGTTTGAGGCGGTCGCCGCTGGCGTCCCCGCTGATGCCCACGAGGTCGCGGTGATCGACCTTGCCCAGCGCGGGGAATTGTTCGTCGGGGAGTACCGTCGCATGGACGACCACTGGGAGTTGATCGGCGAGATCACCATCGAACCTGCCGAAGCTTGGGCCGCCGCGCGACGACCGGAACTGCGGGTGGTCGGGCCGGGACTCGCGCGGCTGCGCGGGTCGCTGTTTCCAGAGGCAGCCTGCCTGCCAGTCGAGTACGATGCCCCGCAAGCTCGGCATGTGGCGACCATCGGGACGCGGCAACTCCGCGAGGGGCTAACCGCCGACTGCTGGAGCCTGGAACCGTTCTACCTGCGGCGGAGTGCCGCCGAGGAAAAGGCCGGGGTCAAGGTGGTGTAGCAGTCTCTTGTCATACAAAGCCCGGGTGTTGCAACCCCCGGGCTTTCGATTCAATCACTCTCTCTCAACAACGAGAACACTGTGCGGATTTTGCTGGTCAACGACGATGGAATCTACGCGCCAGGTCTGCGAGCGCTACGTGATGTGCTCACCGAACTCGGCGAGGTCACGACAGTGGCCCCCCTGACCGAGCAGAGCGGCGTCGGGCATGGGATTACTTACCTGCATCCGATCATGGTCAAAGAGGTCCACGAGCACGGCCAGTTCTACGGCTGGGCCGTCGATGGCAGCCCGGCGGACTGCACCAAGCTCGGCATCCTGGAATTTTGCGGCGGCCGACCCGATCTGATCGTCAGCGGCATCAACTCCGGTGCCAATATCGGGCTCAACGTCCTTTATTCAGGAACCGTTGCAGCTGCGATTGAAGGGGCGTTTTATGGAATCAACTCGATCGCGATCTCGATCCAGCAGAAGGCTCCGGAACCGTCGGACTATCCGCAGGCGGCCCGCTGGTCGATCCCGCTCATTCAGCGACTGCTGAAGGATTACCCGCAGCCGGGTCATCTGTGGAACATCAACTTCCCGCCGACGAGCGAGGTGCCCCCCGTGGGAGTGCGGTTCGGCGCGATGGGTGTCAAGCGGCATGACGATTCGGTCGAGAAGCGACTCGACCCGCGCGGCAGGCCGTATTACTGGAGCGGGCTCGACCCACTGCGCAGCCACGCCCTGGAACCGGGGACCGATGTGGCCGACCTGAAGGACCGGTATGTGACAATCACGCCGCTGCAGTTTGACATGACGAATCATGCCCAGCTGAGGCAGTCAGGGCAGGGCGAATGGGTGTTGGAGTAGGAGTAAAGAAGGGGTGGGCCTGGCCGCTGGGGCCGAAGGCCCACCATATTCGGAGATCACGTTGAATGTAGTGGGCCAGCGCCTCAAAGCGGGCATGTCCCACCCTACGCCATTCAGGCACGTAGGATAAGGTGCCCCTCAGGATCACACCCCAGGGATATCGAGGTGCTCTTCGCTGGCGATCTTGCGGATCTTTTGCAGGGCGCGGGTCTCGATCTGGCGGATGCGTTCCTTGGTCACGCTGTGCCGCTCGCCGACTTGTTCCAGCGTCAGTGGCTCGGTGCCATCTTCCAAGCCGAAACGCTGGATGATGATGTTCCGCTCGCGCTCTTCCAGCTGCTCCAGGATCGACATGATGACCTGGTGCTGCTGGGTGTTAGTTCGCTGGTCTTCGTAGGGGTTGCGGCGATCATCGGTCGAGTAGTCGAACATCTCGTCCGTGCCGGTACGGAACCGGTCGAGGCGAGTGTATTCGGCGGGGATCGACCTCGCGTAGTTCTTCATGATGGCCCAGGTGGCGTACGTGGAGAACTTGTTGCCTCGCGAGTAGTCGAACTTCTCGACAGCTCGGAAGAGCGACATGTTCCCATCGCTGACCATCTCGAAGAAGTTCG
Source organism: Planctomycetota bacterium (assembly GCA_031431195.1). Lineage (GTDB taxonomy): Bacteria > Planctomycetota > Planctomycetia > Planctomycetales > Planctomycetaceae > TH-plancto1. Next base: position 3,397 of record JANPCU010000408.1, read on the forward strand.
ACGACGGTGACATGTGCCGCTTGGCAATCGACACCACCAGACGCAAGTTGCTGCGGATCAGGAAGTTCTTGACCTGCTGAGCCTGCTCGATGAGGTCTTCGAGCAGTTCGAGGTCGCTGGTCCTCGGGTGTTGGCGGTCGATGCGTTCACGCAGCTTGCTGGCCCGATACTTCAGGTAGTTGAACTTCCTGAAATAGTGGGCTTCCTGCTCCCGATTGAGGAGCGGAATCGAGTAGAGACTCGACAGATACGGGGGGAGACCGGGAGGGGGCTTAACCTTGCCGCCCTTCTGGTCGTTCTCGGGAGCCTGGGACAGGATCTCCCGATCCGCGTTCGGGGACTGGAAAGAGGCGTTGTCCATGAAGTCGAGAGGCTGCTCGAACAACAGCCGGGCGCGCTCCTCGGTGACGATGCGATAGACGGAGGCTTTCGTCCGGCAGTATTCCCCGGCGAGGAGGTCGACGGCGGTCCCGCGTCGGAAGCGGTTGTAGATCTCGGTCCGCTGATCGTCAGAAAGCTGTTCGGTGGCGTTGGGGAACACGGCGATTTCGGGATGCTCGGCGTCGAAACGCTTGAGGGTGTAACGAATCGTCTCGGGGGAACGACCGAAGACTCGGGCCAAGCGTTCGCTGACCTCGGACGGGCACGCCCCGACACGGGCGAATTTGCGAGCCCGAAGAACGATGTCCTGCCGTTCGACTTCGGAGAGTTGAGAGAACTTCGAGCCTCGCTGGATCTCGTCTCCATGCTCGGTGACGAAGCGTTCGACCGACGAGTTCAAGAAGGCCACCCGAGTCCGGTTGCCAAACTTGAAGCGACGACTGACAAGCCCGCGTTTCCGCCAGCGGTCAACAGTCTTGGTCGAAACGTTGTACTTCTTGCTGAGGTCTTCGACAGTCAGCACCTGCTCGCCCGCCTGATCGACGGGGAGATTGGCACTGGCGGAAAGATCCTCGACCAGTAAGCGAATATCGTGGATGGCTGTGGCCCCATCGATCCGCAGGTCGGGATAATTGTCCGGGCGAAACCCGGTGACCATCTCGACCAGATCCTGGTAGGTGTACTCGGTGGCCTCATCGAGTTCGGTGACGAGTAGCTCGGCACGATCCATTTGCTGGACGCGAACATCCACCGGGGTAAACCGCGTGAGCTGTTCCGTGAGTTGCCGAAGAGCGGGATGACTGTAACGGGACATGGTTGGAATCCTCCCAACGTCCGGGACTCGACCCCCGTCTTGAGGGGAGTTGCTCGGTGGACGGCGACTTCCGTGTGTGTCGCGACCGCGACGATGTCGCCACTGATGTGGTGCTTCAGCAAGAGGTTTCACTCTCACTGATATGGTCTACGTGTCTTTAAGATGCTCGGATCAAAGAAAAGTTCGCATGCGAACCACTTTTATCCAAAAGAATCCCAAAGAGACTTCCTCCCAGCTGCTCTGCATATCTCGTGCCAATGGAATGACGACAGTTCGGTCTCTTGAAGTTGTCCGTTCGACTCGGGTACAATCGCGAGTGTCCTCGAATTGTCCGCGTCGCACCAATAACGGAGTTTCCCGTGTCGACTCGCTGGCTGAACTGGCATGATCACCCCTTTCTGAACCACTCGAACCCACAATTCGGACTCACTCAATTGTGTGACCGATTGGCGGCGCTGTCCTGTTCTCATTCTGACTTCTTGAAATTCGCAGCAGTGTCCCTGCCGCAAATTGGCACATACTTCAATGTCCAATGGGCTGGGATTGCGACTCGAACACCCCCGTGGGCGGTGATCTCGGAACATGGCATTCGACCCAGGAGTGGGCTTCCTAACCAATTAATGGACGAAGCCCTCGACCGCGACGCTGCGGGCTGGTCGGACATCCAAGGGGACACAGCTGCGGCGATTCCGTTCGCGCCGGGGGATCACCGAGTGCTCTGCCTGTCGGGGGGGCGACTGTCAGAAGGGCAGTTGCCGGACCTGCAATTGGTCGGGCGGATACTGTCTCATGCGTCGACATTTTTGGGGAGCAGTGAGCGGTTGTCGCGACGGCTGGAGCGATTGCGCGCCACCCTGGCCATTGCGCGGACATTCGCCAGCGCCCGCGAGCCGCAGGAACTCCTCGAAACGATCGCCCGCGAGGCGACGCGGCTGCTCGACAGCGACCGGGCCAGTATTTTCCTCTGGGACCGGGACCAGAAGCAACTCGTCGCCTGCCCAGCCCTTGGTGTCGAGGGGGGCAAGCTCTGGCTACCCGATAATCGCGGCATTGTGGGGCAGGTGATCCAGACCGGAAAAACGGTCCGCGTGGACGATGCCTATGCGGATGCGAGGTTCGACAAGAGCGTCGACCACAAGGGAGGCTACCGTACTCGTACGCTCTTGTGCGTCCCGCTGGAGAACGCCGCCGGGCAACGGATTGGGGCCTTCGAACTCATCAATAAGAACGGTGGATTATTCACCGATGACGATGAGGAATCCCTCTTTCAGTTGGCGATTCAGGTCGCTGTCGCCGTCGAAAATGCCCAAGAGCGAGACTTGCTCGTTCGCAGCAACCGCCAACTGACCGAGCAGGTCACGGGCAGCTCGAACATCATCGGCGAGAGTCCGGCGATTCAGGCCCTGCGCGGGACGATCGAACGCCTGGCCGCAACGGATCTTCCCGTGCTGATCACCGGGGAAAGCGGCACCGGGAAAGAAGTCGCGGCCCAGGCCCTGCATTATCGCGGGCCACGCTCGGGTCATCCGTTTATCGCCGTCAACTGTGCGGCCTTGACCGAAACGCTTTTGGAAAGTGAGCTGTTTGGGCACGAAAAGGGGGCGTTCACGGACGCCCACGCCACTCACACGGGCAAGTTCGAGTTGGCTCAGGGCGGCACGCTGTTTCTCGATGAGATTGGCGACATGACTCCCGGCGGGCAGGCCAAGCTGTTACGGGTCTTGGAAGAAAAGATCATCACCCGCGTCGGCGGCACGCAGGCGATCCCGGTCAATGTGCGGGTCGTGGCCGCCACGAATGCCCACCTGACCGAGATGGTCCGCGAGAAGAAGTTCCGCCAAGATCTGTACTACCGCCTGAGTGTCGTGACCGTCGATATCCCTCCACTGCGTGACCGTCCCGAAGACGTGATGCCGCTGGCGGAACATTTTCTCACCCGCTTCTGCCGCCAAGCCAACCGCCCGAAGCTGTCGCTGGCCGATGATGCCCGCAAGCGGATGCAAGGGCACCCGTGGCCGGGGAACGTGCGCGAGCTGCGGAACCTGATGGAGCGGGTGGCATTCCTCTCGGCCGGAAAGTCGGTGGAGGTCAGCGATCTGGCGTTCATCCTCAGCCCTCAGAAGGACTCGTTCCAGGATCTCTCCGATGGCTACGGTCTCGCCGAGGCCAGCGACCGCTTCCAGGTCGAGTACATCAAACGGGCCATCAAGCGCGTCCAAGGCAACATGAGCGAAGCCGCCCGCGTCCTCGGCCTGCACCGGTCCAACCTGTACCGCAAGATGCGGCAGCTGGGGATGGAAGTCGACGAGTCGAAGGGGTAGGGCCGAGTCAATCCGAAGACTTTGGGTTGTCGTCTGACGATCGGCCAGTGTTCGTGTACTAACGCGAAGTCTGGCGGATACGTTTCCACGGACCGCTCGCCTATGTGCCTTCGCGGGCCGCTCAGCAGGAGCCTCGCCTTATACTTCTCGCGGGAAGAACTGAGACATTTCGTAGGACGGACGTCCTCGTCCGTCCGTGGGGAAAGCCTCGCAGAGCGACGGACGAGCACGTCCGTCGTACGCCTCACTCCGTCCCACGTGAAGTTCATATGGTGCTCGCCCGGCTCTGGGAGAACTGGACCAGCTCTTCCAACTTCCGTTGAGCTGCACCCGAATCGATGGCCCGCGCGGCCAGCTGGACGGCCTCTCTGAGTTCCGGGGCACGACCCGCCGTCAAGAGGGCTGCTCCGGCGTTAGCGAGAACCATATTTCGAGCCGGGCCAGTTCGCGCGGCCAGCACCTCGCGAATGACAGCTGCGCTCTCGGCTGGCGATCCGACCACGAGATTCTCTGGCGTACATTCGGGAAGGCCCATGTCGTCGGCGGTCCAGTGTCGCTCCTCAATCTGCTCCCCTTGCACATCGAAGACGGTGGTGATGCCCCACAAAGAGACTTCGTCGAGCTGATCGGCTCCGCAGACAACCAGGGTTCGCGTGCCTCCGAGTTGGGCCTTGGCCTCCGCCAGTTTGCGGGCCGTGGCGATGCGGTTCGTCCCGAGCAACTGGTACTCGGCCCCCGCCGGATTGGTGAGCGGTCCGAGCAGGTTGAAGATCGTACGGATGCCGAGCTTCTGACGGACCGGGGCAACATGCTGCATCGCCTGATGCACGAGACGGGCAAAGCAGAACCCGATGCCGATCTGGTCGATGCACTCTCCGACGGCTGCGGGGGCAAGGGTGATGTCGACGCCTAGGGCCTCGAGCACATCCGCCGAGCCGCTCTTACTGCTCGCGTGACGGTTGCCGTGCTTAGCGACCGGAACACCCGCCGCAGCCACCACGATCGCTGCCGCTGTGCTGATATTAAAGGTATGCAGCTGATCCCCACCGGTGCCGCAGGTATCGAGCAGCCCTGGTGTCTGTGCCGGAATGCGCGTGGCCCGAACTCGCATGGCCGCAGCGGCTCCCGCAATTTCGTGAGCTGTCTCGCCGCGTACGGCGAGTGCTGTCAGCAAGGCGGCGATCTCTAACGGATCGGCCTGACCATCCATGATGACGCCAATCGCGGCGGCCATCTGCGGCGAGGTGGTGGTGCCTCCCGCGAGAAGAACTTTTAAAACGGTTTCGATTTCCAGCAGCATGAACGAGACCCACCACTTCTTGCCCGACGTCGCGACGACTCGATGCTACGACTGCCGGTTGATCAGCGACATGACCTCAGCCCGGCTCGACTGGTTCGTCTTGAACAAGCCCCGCACGGCACTGGTGATCGTCACGGCCCCCGGCTTGCGAATGCCGCGAATCGACATGCAGGAGTGCTCGGCTTCGAGAACCACGATGACCCCCTTGGCGTCGAGTTCCTCGGCCATCATGTCCGCGATCAGATGGGTCATCCGCTCCTGCACCTGCGGGCGGCGAGAGACTTCTTCGACCACGCGGGCGAGTTTGCTCAACCCCACGATCTTGCCCTTCGGCAAGTACCCCAGATGAGCCTTTCCCAAAAACGGCAGCAGGTGATGCTCGCACATGCTATTGAAGCTGATGTCGCGGACTAAGACCAGTTCGTCAAATGACTCGTCGAACACTCGTCGCAGGTGCCGACGCGGATCGAGATGCAGCCCGCTGAACAGCTCCGCATACATCCGGGCCACACGAGCTGGCGTCTCCAGCAGCCCATTCCGGTTCGGGTCTTCGCCGACAGCGGCAAGGATTTCCCGCACCGCCCGTTCCATACGGGGGAGGTCAGCCTGGAACGGGGCAGGGGAGTCGTTGGGTGAAGTCATCAGGGGTCAGTTTTCAGGGGTCAGGCAGGCGAGCCGACAGCGTGAGCTGTCGTGTGGATTCAGTGTAGACGCTGCGAGCTTGTCGACACATCCCTTTGAGGAACCCGAGGGGTGTACTCTGAGGCTAGGCTTCGATGGTCGCTAACCCCCCGGCTCACGCCGGGGGCTCGCCGGTTAGTGCGGCAGCACCACTTCCACAGTGGTGTCGCCCAACTTTTTCGGCGGATGGAAGCCAATGGCCAAGAAGACAGCAGCAATGATTGCGGCGGCACATGGAACCAAGAACAAGCCTCGGTAGTCAACGACTTTCGTCGCGGCATCTGTGTAAACCGACTCGAACAACCACGGGCAGACGAAGTTGGCGACAAGTGCCCCGAATCCAAGAATCATCAGGTTGAACAACCCTTGGGCACTGGTACGTACGTCCTTGGGGAAGTGTTCATCGACAAAGATGTAAACTGTTGCGAAGAAGAATGCATAACAAATCCCATGCAGGATATTGACCGTCACGATCAGCCAAGCCATGTCCGGGACGCCGCAGAAAGCAAAGATCGCAAAGCGGACCGCATGGCCTAGGATTCCGATGATCATTGTCATCCGCCAGCCAAGTTTCTTCAGGCAGGTTCCCAAAACTGCCATAGTCACAATTTCTGCAATCTGGCCGATGCTCATGACGGGGGTCACCCAGTTTCCAGGGATCCCCACAGTTGGCAGAAAACGCCCTGTCCAGTTGAAGAAACAGTTGTGAACAAACGAGTCGACAAACGTCACCAACCACAAAACCAATACAAATGGGTGGGACAGGAGCTTGAAGGATTTGAGCCAAGCAGCACTTTCCCCCGCCTCTGTCGCAGGTTTCGGCGGCGTGTGTGGCAATGCCAGACTCAGCAGTGCCAGCACAAGCGAAGCAGCACCGGCAATGATGTAGGTCCAGGACGTGGCATCCTGCAGAGCCTTCCCTTCCAGGCCAGAAGCAAAGACAGCATCCAGCCACCCCCCAATCCCGGTAGCCCCTTTAGCCTTAACCTTGGCCCAGTCGACAAGGATGAATACAGGTGGCCAAGCGGCTGCGATCCAGCCGATGGTTCCCCCCATGCGAACAATTCCGAATTCGTTTTGTGCATCCTTCATGCTCGCGAAGGCGATTGAATTTGTGATCGATATGGTGGGAACGTAGCAGATGCAATGGATGAGCATCAGCAGGAAAAAGGACCAGAAGTCTGTGACGTACGCGCATCCCATAATCGATAGCCCGCCAATCAAGTGGCTGACTGCCAAGAACTTCTCCGCTGCGAAATGTCGATCGGCAAACTGGTTGCTGAAAAACATGGCGATGATCGCTGCGACTGGAAAGGCATTCAGAATCATCGACTGTTGGAAGGCGTCGAATTTCAGAGCGGGCAGGTAGCCGAAGATCAGCGGCAACCAGGCACCCCAGATGAAGAACTGCAGGAACATCATCGCAAACAACTTGAAAAACACAGATCGCTGCATGGGGGCCTCTCAAGGGGAGATGTCTGTTCAGGGCGAAGTTGTACGATAGGTTGAGTGGAGGGCTTGCACCGCATTCTTCGCAAGCCGTCGGAAACTTTGCAAAAGCAGTTTCCTTGAAGGGGCCTAGCGGCCTGCGCACTTGTGAGTTGCGTTCTCACTCAGCCGGTAGCCAGAATCGCAGAGGAAGAACTCCAGGAACATCATCACCGACAGCTTGAACTTCGGGCTGGTCGCGGTCAGCGCTGACGAGTCGTTCGCCATGGAAATACTCCGGGGAGTTGTGGAGGTGAGCGGCGATCACTCCCCAAGGGAGTAGGCACAAGCGATCAACGTACTGGCGATGAGAACCAAGAGCAAGCGGACCGCAGAAAAAGCCCGGTGGTTGGGTGCATTTGCCCATGGGCAGTCGCTCCCATGAATCTCGGACGCGGAGCGACGTAGGCGATGTCGCTCCGCGACTCGCATTTCGCAAAGTACCACCAATTGGTGAATGCACATCCGGTTGAGTCGCTACAGAATCTGCCGAGACGGCTGAGCCGGAAGATAGCCTTGCACGAAGAGCGTTCGCGAGTCGCCTCCTGTGCCAAAGCACACCGGTAGGCTCCCAAGCGAGCCAACCTATGCCACCCAGCGCGGGGCAAGATGAGACATTTCGTAGGACGGACGTCCTCGTCCGTCCCTGTGAAACACCTCGCAGAGCGACGGACACGTGTGCATCCAAAAGTCGGCAGGTGACAACCAGCGAGGACTTTCGCGAGAAGTCGATCCTCCGTCGACTGTCCGCTGTACCTCTTTATAATCTTGTAGTCATAATCTTGTACTCATGATCTTGTGAACTTTCCTCTTCTCCATCCGAGTCGCCCGCAGGACCGGAAGAGGATTCACAAGATCATGGCTACAAGATCATGGGGAGGGGGGTGTGGTTTGCGGGGGCCTGGACCGGTCGATAAGTCATGCAGCGGGATCGCATGAGGCCAAGAGTTTTATCCCGTGCCGACTTTTCAGTCGCACACGCGCGACGGACGAGGACGTCCGTCGTACGTCTCGATCGTGCCCGCGTGAAGTTAAGCGTGGATTCGCGAGGATTTGTGTTCCTCATTTCTGGAGTTGGCCCGCCAGTTGGAACGGCTCTCGCCAACTCAATGGCCGGAAAAACTCCGTTTCATCAGCCCCACCGCCATCCACGGATGCAGGCCGCTGAAGTAGTGCTCAACGCCTGACGGCATCTGAGGATGGTTCACGATCGCAGAGATCACACACACGGGGACGCCGTGAGGTGCTCAACGCCTGACGGCATCTGAGGATGGTTCACGTGACCCAGCGTAGCGACGGTCGCGGCCACTGGCCGGTGCTCAACGCCTGACGTCATCTGAGGATGGTTCACGAATCTCCTCGATCAGTTCCGCGTAGGTGCGAGTCCGTGCTCAACGCCTGACGGCATCTGAGGATGGTTCACTCGACCAGCTCTTGCACCACTGCGGCGTGAAACACGTGCTCAACGCCTGACGGCATCTGAGGATGGTTCACTTGCACGATGTCGATCTGTTGCAGCAGGC
>JANPCU010000409.1:0-3481 GCA_031431195.1 Planctomycetota bacterium
ATCGAACCCTGAAGGGGTTCAACTCTGTCTGGGTGGTCGGGTAGACATCCACTTCAGGGTCGGGAGAGACGGGGCAGTTCGACTGGTTCTTACAACGGCAACAGGCGGAGTAACAGTCACACTATGCAGATTTCTCAAGGACTCAATGACCGCATCCCAAGCTGGCGACTTCCTATCCTCGGGTGGGTGGGAGGCGTTCTGGCTGGCCTCTATTTCGGTCCAATGGCCTCAGCAGAAGACACCCCGCAGGTGCCCGCTGACCAGCCGGGCTACACGAAATCAGTAGCACCGTTCTTTAAGAAGTATTGCACCGAGTGCCACGACGGCGACAAACCCGAAGGGGAGTTCGCGGTCGACTCGAAACGGTTGCTTAACGATTTCGGCGATCCGGGGGCTCGCTCGAAATGGCGAGAGATCGTCAACGTGCTGAACTCCCACGAGATGCCACCGGAGAAAGAGACGCAGCCAACCGCGACCGAAGTGGCTACGGTGGTCGACTGGATCACCGACCAGACGGTGCGGGCGGAGTTGATCCTCCGCGAGCGGACGGTGGTCATGCGGAGGCTGAACCGCAGCGAGTACCACAACACGATTCGCGACCTGATCGGGGTCGACTTCAACACGGAGGGGTTCCCGCAAGACCCGCCAGCGGGGGGCTTCGACAACAATGGCGGGGCGTTGACGCTCTCCCCGCTGCATGTGGAGTTGTACCTGCAAGCCGCCCAGCAGATCCTCGACCGGGCGCTGGTCGAGGGAGACCGCCCGGCCTCAATCAAGTGGCGGTTTGAGCCGAAGGCCGGAGCGATGGATCGCACGCGCCAGCGGCTCGATGACAAGAACAACCCCATCGTCAACGGCAACAACAACACGCAAGAGGGGGAGTGGGTCGTCATCCACCACAACTCGTGGGACAAGAACGTCGGGGCGCGGGACTTCCGTGTGCCGGTCGCGGGCACCTATGCCATCCGCGTGCAAGCTGCCGGGCGGACGCCGACGCAGGAGCAGGTGATCGCCACGGCCGAGAAGTTCCTCGCCCACCGCCGCGATGAGCAGGACGCCAAGAACCCGGCGGGGAAGAAGTACACCCAGGCGGGTTATGATCGCGACCTGGAACACTTTAAGACCGACCGCATGTACCACTACGGTCCGCCACGCGTGAAGCTCAACCTGCAACTCGGTCCGCTGCCGCGCACGCTGGCCGAGTTCGACGCCACAGGCACCCCGGAGAAGCCGCAGGTCCACGAGTTTCAGGCCCGCTTTACGACCGAGTCGGCTGGCGTCGGGTTCGAGTATGCGTACTCGATCCCGCGCGTGCTGGAGAACCAATGGATGCAGAGCCACGAAAAATTCGTGCGGCCCGAGTTGTTGATCTCGTGGTTCGAGGTCGAAGGTCCCTTGTACGACGCTTGGCCGCCGACCTCGCACTCGGGGATATTGGTCCCGTCCCCGCTCGCGAAATCGAACGAGACGAAGTACGTCCGCGAAGTCCTCACGAAGTTCATGACGCGGGCCTTCCGCCGCCCGGTAGAGCCATCCGAGGTCGACGCGAAACTCGCCCTGTTCACCGCCAATCGCGAGGGCAAGACCTTGGTCCAGGCGATCAAGCTCCCGCTCATCGGCGTGCTGACGAGTCCGCACTTTCTGTATCTGGTGGAGAGAAGTGAGAAGGGGCAAGGGGCAAGTGCCAAGGGAAGCAAGCCCTCCGGTCCTCAACGCTCAACGCTCAACCCTCAACGTTCCCCCGCAACCCTCAACCCTCAACTGCTTTCCTCCCACGAACTCGCCTCACGGCTCTCCTTCTTCCTTTGGTCGTCGATGCCGGATGAGGAACTGACGCGGTTGGCCGACTCCGGGAAGCTGAGCGATCCGCAGGTCCGGCAGGCTCAGGTCGACCGGATGCTGGCCGACCCGAAGTCGGAGTCGTTCGTGAAGAACTTTGCCGGGCAGTGGTTGGGGCTGCGCGATGTCGGGAACAATCCGCCGGCCGAGGATCTCTATCCCCAATACGACCGACATCTGGAGACCTCGATGGTCGGCGAGTCGGAGGCGTACTTTGCGGAGTTCCTGAAGCACGACCTCGATGCCCGGCAGATGATCCAATCGGACTTCGTGACGATCAACGAACGACTCGCCCGGTTCTATGGCATCCCCGATGTCCACGGCGATCAGTTCCGACGAGTCGCCGTTCCCGCTGGCGTCCATCGCGGCGGGATCGTGACGCAGGCGTCGATCCTCACCACGACCTCGAACGGGACGCGGACCTCGCCCGTGAAGCGCGGGACATGGATCCTCAAAACCCTGCTCGGCACCGACCCCGGCCTCCCCGTCGCCAATGCGGGTGAGATCGCCCCCAAGGTGCCCGGCATCGACAAGGCGACCGTCCGCAAACGCCTCGAAATCCACCGCGAACTCCCGCAGTGTGCCCGTTGCCACAACAAAATCGATCCGCTGGGATTCGCGCTGGAGAACTTCAACGCCACCGGCGATTGGCGCGACCGCGAAGGGTTCGGCTACAAGGGCCGCATCGAACGCGACGACCCGCTGATCGACGCCAGCTCGAAGATGCCCGACGGCACCCAGATCACCGGCGTCGAGGGGCTGCAAGCGGCGATGCTGAAGCAGGAAGACTTGTTCTTGGGTGTGCTGGCGACCAAGCTCCTAACCTACGCCTGCGGCCGGGAACTCGGCCTGGCCGATCAACCCACCGTGAAGGCCGCTGTGGCCGAGATGAAGTTGCACGGGTACACGCTGAGGTCGCTGGTGAAGTCGATCGTGGTCAGCGAGGCGTTCTCGCTGCGGTAAGCATCGATTGTGTCAATTCAGATAGTATCTCACGCGAAGGCGCGGAGTCGCGAAGGAAGGAAGACAATGAGGGACATAGGGGGACCAACGTTGAACAACATGAAATCCATGGCGAGAGCATCGGCTCCGACCTCTCGATCCTCCTTCTCTTCTTCGCGCCTCCGCGCCTTCGCGTGAGGCATCCCTTCCATGAAACCAGGAAACACTCATGACAGAGAACGAGATCGGCAAGATCGTCGTGGATTGTGCTTACCGCGTACATCAGACTCTGGGACCGGGTTTGCTGGAGTCGGTCTACGAAGTGGCGCTAACTCACGAGATCAGAAAACAAGGGCTTAGCGTCCAGCGACAAGTTCCAATTCCTGTCTTGTATGACGGGATTCAATTCGATGTGGGTTTTATCGCTGATCTCATCGTCGCGGACTTGGTGATTGTCGAACTCAAAGCGGTCGAACAGACGCACCCCGTCCACAAGAAGCAACTTCTGACGCACCTGCGGCTCTCGAACAGGAAGCTGGGGTATCTCATCAACTTCGGGGCCGAACTGATTCGAGAGGGAGTGTCCCGAGTGTCTAACGGAGCCCCGGATTGGAGAAACGGAACGAGGTAGCCAATCATTACAGAAAGTTTCTCACGCGAAGGCGCGGAGCCGCGAAGGAAGGAAAGTGGGAATCGTGTG
>JANPCU010000410.1:0-11322 GCA_031431195.1 Planctomycetota bacterium
CAAACCCTCCTTTTCTTTGGTCGGGGGGTATTCCCCCCAGGCCAACACGGTTTCCCTTAAATTGCGGGGGGTAAACCCCCCCCGCGACTTGCCCCAGTGATAAATGGGCAGTCGAAAGTTTGAGCGACCGCCCCCACTCCCCACTGCCCACTGCCTACTGCCTACTGCCTCCCCGCCAGTGCCCGACGCAACAGGTTGTGCGTGATCCGCTGTACGCGCTCGTCCGGGCCATGCGGGCGGCTCCAATGGGACCACGGCAACATGTGGCCGGGGGGACTGGAGAGGTCTTGGCACCAGAAGATGGTCGAGGCGTTGAAGACGAAGTTCCCCTTGGGACCGGGGTAGATCGTGGCGGTCCAGTGTTGCGGGTTGACGCCGCCTTGCAAGGCCGTCCCCGCACCGACGATCTCCAGGCCGGGGATGTCGGTCGGCGGGTCGCCGTGGTACTCCCACCCGACCAGGCCGGGAATACGATCGCCCTGTTTCATACCCGTCCCTTCGAATATCCAGTGTTCGGGCTTTGTGCAGATCCAGTCGCCACCTCCGTTCACCGGCTCAACGTTCCTTGCCCCCATCAAGTATCCCTCATCGGGACCGCGATGCGGAAACGGGCCGTGGTCTTTGTGCCGGTCCACGGCGTATTTGTAGTCGCCGCCGTAGGGCCCGCCGCGAAACATGACGCGGTTCGGCTGCCCGGAATGGCTCACCCGCAGTGGAGTCACCCAGCAGACCGAATTGCCGGAGAAGAACATCAAGTTCACCCCCTCGTCGCGCATCTTCACCACGCTCTCGTACTGGCGAATGTCCCAATACTCGTCATGCCCATTACTGAGGAATGCCTGGCACTTCAACCCTCGATCCGGGGTCAGCAGGTCGCTGTTCGAACAATACGTCACATCGTACCCGTGCTGTTCCAACCAGTACGCCATCGGGAATTCAAAGCACAGCCACTCCCCCGACCCGATCGACTGCGGGTTCTCGTAAATCTGCGGATACTTGCCGTAGGGGCGATCGAAACTGACATCGGCCCACGGCCCTTGGTTCCCTTTCGGATCGGTGTAGACCGAGTAGATGCTCGGCCATTGGTTGTAGGCTTGCCACGTATTGTCCGAGCATTGCAGCAGCACATCCGCCGGGCGGTCGTCGGTGACGATGAACACCACATAACTCTGCCAGTACCCCTTCGCCGGGTCATCCTCGATCAGGCTCAGCCGACCCAGGTAGACCCCGCTGACCCAGTCCTCGGGGATCTTCAGCGAGGTGGTCGACTTCCAACGACACTCGTGCAGGTTCTTCTCGCCGGGCTCCGGCACCGGCTGGGCCTTCCCTTCGCAGGGGCCGAGTGTGGTCATCAGCCGCGCCCCGCGTCCGCCGTAGTACCCCGTACGAAAGATCTCGATTCGAAACGGACGCGGCGGATCGGTCGAGACGAAAATGTCGATCGACTCCCCGGCCTGCACACTCTGCTTTGAGCAGTACCCCTCTATGTCACTCGCTCGGAACCCGCCCCCCGTAATCGGACGCACTCGCGTCAGCTGCCAGTCGAGGGAGCCCTCCTTGAGGTTCTCTTCGATGATCCGATTCGTGGTCTTCTCTGACGCAGCAGCCTCTCCAGTGGACGCCGCCAGCTGAGTGGCGACTCCCGCTCCGACAGCGGCTTGCAAGAGTTCACGACGAGACAGAGGCAGGCCGGAAGGAGGGATCAAGTCAGGCATGAGAGTCTCCGAAATGTGGGAATCCATGGACTGTAACAGACATCGTCAGACTTCGAATCACGCTGCCCCGACGAGGCGATTTTCAGCCATGGACGACTTGGTTGATGCACACACTTTACCAACTTCTGCTCGGTCATGTTTCTTTCGTTTGATTCACCAACTCAGTAGAATTAAGAAACCTCGCCCCCGTAGCTCAGCTGGATAGAGCGGAGCTTTCCTAAAGCTCAGGTCACAGGTTCGACTCCTGTCGAGGGCACTCTGGAAATGACACATTCGGCAATTGGGATGCTCCGCATTGCGGATGTCGTCTGGAACTTACTGACGTTAAACAACCGGCCAGATATCGCGTCCACCAGACTTCCGAGACCTCGGAAGGAGTGTGGTCTTGTGTTTTCATGGTCCGTTCGCATCATCTGCAAAATATTCGGTCCCCATTTGCGTGAATGCACCGGTCAGCTGTCGATTGAGTGTTCTCGCTTTGGCCAGATCGTGGTTCACACCGCCTTCGCAGATTCCGCAGAGTCTCAGTAGCTGTCGCACCCCTGATTCCGCTAACCTTCACGGCTTGCGGTCTTTTCAGGTTCCTTTCCACGCCTGATGTGCAGGGGTGGCTGGTCGGAAATGCCTGCCGGAGTTGGGGTTCCCAGCATTCGGAGGTGCGGGAAGCGGGGTGATCCCAGCTGTCCAGTAGGCCAGAAACCCGAGCGATCGCCAGGGAGGCGTCAGTGTCGCTTGCGAAGTTGTTCGAATCGAAATTCCGCGGAGACATCCGCTTTCGTGGCGCTGCGTACGTTCAGGCCGAACGAGTCGCCATCACGCGCGTGCTGGCCGATGAGCTCTACGCCATCGTTCGGGACGGCGTGGAGTTCCACACTCAACTGAGCCGCCAGAACGGCGAGCTGCGCATGTTTTGCAGCTGCGTCGGCGAGGGGAACACCCGCGACCCGGCCTGTAAGCACTTGTGGGCCACGCTGCTGGCGGTTGACCACGGCCAGTTGATGAGTTCTCCGGCCCGGCCTGGTCATGTGCCGCCGTTTGTGCAGGAGATTGTCCCCTCTTTGCTCGACACTCCGTTTGTCGATGAAGATGACATCGGCAGCGACGTTTATACCCCGTCTTCAACGACGCGCACCCTGGTCGCTCCGGCCACTGCGAAGACTCCGGTCGTGCGTACAGTGGCTCTGCGTGATTGGGAACTCAAGCTCCGCGAGCTGCGCACGCACATGGTGCCGTCAGCAGCAGCGGGCGATACCGATGGATCGCGCGAGCGCGAAATCTTCTACGAAGTCGATATTGAGGAGAGCCTCAAGTCTGAAATGCTGGTGATCCAGACCTCGCAGCGGCAGATCCGCGCGAGCGGGCAATGGGGCAAGCTCAAGCCTCTGAAGGTCCGCCCCGGCAAGCTGGAAGAGATCGAGCACCAGGACGACCGCCAGATCCTCGCCTACCTGATCGGTGGCACGCCCGACCGGTCGGGTTGGTTCGCCCAGCAGGCGGAGTTCCAATCGGCGCTGTTCCGGTATCGGCTGCCGTATGAACTCTGCACGCTCCTCCTGCCGCTGATGTGCCGCACGGAGCGATTGCGATTCCTCGGCGACGAAACCAAGGCGACGCCGTCACTGTCCTGGGACGAGGGCGACCGCTGGACGCTGTGCATGGCCTTGCGTTCCGAAGAAGACAAAGAGACGTGGAAACTCGCGGGCGAGTTGCGGCGAGGTGAGGCGGTGTTGCCACTGACCGAAGTCCGCGTGATCGTCCCCGGTGGCTTGGTCATCGCGGGTCATGTCATCAGCCAGGTCGACGACTTCGGGGCGTTCGACTGGGTACGACTGCTGCGATCTGAACAGAACATCTCGGTGCCGGTCGCGGAGCAGCGCGAGCTGGTCGACCAGTTGCTCGACATGCCGACGCTGCCTCAACTCGATCTGCCCGAAGAGTTGCGACTCAACGAGATTCGGGCGACTCCCCGGCCGTTCCTGACCTTGAAGTCACCCCGCACCAAGGGCTGGCGGCATGAACGTCTGACCGGAGTGGTCGAGTTTGAATACGAAGGGGCCGTCGTCCCCGGATCGAGTGCCCAGTGGGCCATCGTCCAGCGGGATCAGGGGCGGTGCATTCTCCGGGATCGGCAGATCGAATCGAACTCGTGGTCCCAGCTCAAGGAGGCGGGCTTCCGCCGTCTGCTCGATCATCGCCAGACACTCCATGATGTGGAGATCCCGGTCGGTGACTTGGCGACAGCCGTGCGGAAACTGATCCCTGGTGGCTGGGCTGTCCGCGCCGATGGAAAACAAATCCGGCAGGGAACCGCATTGCAGTTCCGCGTTCGCACGGGCATCGACTGGTTTGAACTGGGTGGCGATGCCGACTTCGATGGCGTCAAAGCCTCGTTCCCCGAACTGCTGGCCGCCCTCAAGCGAGGCGACAACACAATCCGCTTGGACGATGGTTCGCTCGGCATCCTGCCCGAGAACTGGCTCCAGCAATACGGCATGTTGGCGGGCCTCGGCTCGGTCGAAGAGGACCATCTGCGGTTCAGCGCGACGCAGGTCGGCCTGCTCGATGCCTTGCTCGAAGATGAGCCCTCCGTCGATGTCGATGCCCAATTCCTCGTCATCCGCGACAAGCTGCGCAGCTTCGAGGGAGTGACCCCCGGCATCGAGCCCGCGGGCTTCACCGGCACATTGCGGCCCTACCAGCGCGAGGGACTCGGCTGGATGAAGTTCTTGCAAGACTTCCACTTCGGCGGCTGTCTGGCGGACGACATGGGTCTGGGCAAGACGGTGCAACTCCTCGCCTTGCTGCTGGAGCGTTCCCGCACGGTGGCAGTTCGTCGACCGTCGGTGATCGTGGTGCCCAAGTCGCTGATGTTCAACTGGGTCTCGGAAATCCAGCGATTCACTCCCGAGTTGAAGTACCTCGAATACTCGGGGCTGCAACGTGCAGAGCTGCGTGAGCAACTGACCAAGGTCGACATCGTGTTGACCACCTACGGCACCCTCCGCCGCGATGTGATCGAACTGCGCGATATCCAGTTCGACTACGCCGTGCTCGACGAAGCCCAGACGATCAAGAACTCGACCTCGCAGATCGCCAAGGCGTGCCGCCTGATCAAGGCGGAACACCGGCTGGCCCTGAGCGGTACGCCGATCGAAAACCATCTCGGCGATCTCTGGTCGATATTTGAGTTCCTGAACCCCGGCATGCTCGGTCGCAGCACCGCCTTCCGCGTGAATGCACTCGATGGCAAGGACTCTCAGTCCCGCCAGATGCTCGCCAAGGGGATTCGCCCGTTCGTCCTGCGTCGCACCAAACGCGAAGTCGCCGCCGACCTGCCCGACAAGTTCGAAGAGACGATTTTTTGCCAGATGGGCAAACGCCAGCGGGCCCTCTACAGCGAACTCCGCGAGCACTATCGCGACTCGCTGCTGGGGATGGTCAAGTCGCAGGGGATGAACAAGTCCCGCATGCACGTCCTCGAAGCGCTGCTGCGTCTGCGGCAGGCGGCGTGCCATCCGGCCCTGCTCGATCGCGAGACCAAGGAAGAAGCTTTCGCCAAGCTCGACGTGCTGCTCCCGCAGATCGAGGAACTGATCGAGGAGGGGCACAAGTCGCTCGTCTTCTCCCAGTTCACCAGCATGCTGTCGATCGTGAAGCAGCACCTCGACAAACGCGGCGTCCCGTACGTCTATCTCGATGGCAAGACCCGCAACCGCAAGCAGGTCGTGGATCAATTCCAGAACGATCCCGATACCAAAGTGTTCCTCATCAGCTTGAAGGCCGGGGGCTTGGGCCTCAACCTCACAGCTGCGGAGTACGTGTTCCTGCTCGATCCGTGGTGGAACCCCGCCGTCGAGGCCCAAGCCATCGACCGTGCCCACCGCGTCGGCCAGACACGCCAAGTCTTCGCATATCGACTGATCTGTAAGGATACGGTCGAAGAGAAGATCCTCGAACTCCAAAAGAAGAAGCGGGAACTCGCCGACGCCATCCTCGCTGC
Organism: Planctomycetota bacterium; assembly: GCA_031431195.1. Lineage (GTDB taxonomy): Bacteria > Planctomycetota > Planctomycetia > Planctomycetales > Planctomycetaceae > TH-plancto1. Next base: position 5,716 of record JANPCU010000410.1, read on the forward strand.
CGAAGAGGGTTCAGTCCTGGAAGCCCTGACCGCTGAGGATCTGGAGCAACTGCTCTCGTAGCCGTAGTCGCCGTAGGGTGGGACCAGCCGCTCTGGGCGCAGGCCCACCATGTTCGACGCTGTCCCCGTGAGTGGTGGGCCTGCGCCTCAAAGCAGGCTGGTCCCAGCCACGTCAACTGGATGCCTGCCCCATCATCCAGACTCGGGAGGCGACGATGAAGTTCCTGCAACAGCGCCACCGCCAGCCCGAACTGATGGACCAGCCGGGCCTCTCGCACGTGGAACATCGTCAGGCTCTGGCGGGCTTGCGACGAGTCAATCTGCTCAGCACCAGCGTTTCGAGGCTCTGGTCAGCGCTGCGCTCACTGGCCCCGACTGATCCCTTAATGCCACCCCTGCGCGTGCTGGATGTCGCGTGCGGTGGAGGGGACGTGGCGATTCGACTGGCACAACGGGCTCGTCAGCAGCGGGTTCCGATGACGATTGACGGCTGCGATCTGAGTCCGACGGCGCTGACAGTGGCCCGCGAAGCGAGCCAGACCGCCGATCTCCCCCAAATGAAATTCTTCGAGCAAGATGCTTTGGGTGATCCGCTCCCGCAGGACTATGATGTCATCATGTGTTCGCTCTTTTTGCATCACCTGGATGAGGAAGACGCCCTCAAACTGATGCGAGCCATGTCCACTGCCGCGAGGAAGGCCATCCTGATCGACGACTTGCAGCGAACCCGTTGGGGGTACGCCCTCTGCTGGGTCGGGTGCCGGATTCTCACTCGCTCCCAGATCGTGCATATGGACGGACCGCTCTCGGTCCAAGGGGCGTTCACGATCCCCGAGGTGCAGGCCCTGGCCGACCAGAGCGGCCTGCACGGGGCCACCATCCAGAGGCACTGGCCTCAGCGTTTCCTGCTCTCTTGGGAGCGTCATTGACCTTCCTCTCGCAGTCAGTCAGTCATCTCGATACCACGGATTGGGACGTGGTGGTCATCGGGGCCGGACCCGGGGGAAGCCTCACCGCGCGGGAAGCCGCGCGGCAGGGACTGAAGACCCTGCTCATCGAAGCGCGAGCGTTCCCTCGCCCCAAGGTCTGCGGTGGCTGCCTCAATCCGCGCGCCTTACGTGTTCTTTCCGCTGTGGGGCTGCATGGTCTCGTGGACGAACTGCAGGGCGAGCCAATTCGTGGCATGTCATTGAAGTCGGGCGGACGCTCGGCAGCTGTGGCCCTGCCGACGGGTCTCTCCGTCACTCGCCACCGACTCGATGTGGCGCTATTGCAAGCTGCCAGCGCTGCGGGTGTCTCAGTCGCCACGGAGACATCGGCCACGGTAGATCCCGATATCCGCGATGGCCGGCGGAGTCTCCAATTGCACTCTCAGGGGAAGTCGCACTCTGCTCGTGCCCGCGTCGTCGTCTGTGCCGATGGATTGCTGCGGTCTTCTCTGCGGTCTCTTCCCGAGATGGAACCCCGTCCCACCCCCGGCGCTCGCATGGGAGTCGGCATCGTCCTCTCCCGGGACCAGTTGTCCGCAACTGTGGCCGACCAGTTTCCCCGCGAATGGATCACCATGATCGTCGGACTCGGCGGATATGTCGGCATCGCTTGGGCTGAGGACAACCAGCTCAGCATTGCTGCTGCGGTCGATCCGCAAGTCGTCAAAGCGACCGGATCGCCATCGCGAGCTGTACAGCAGATTCTGTCTGCCAGCGGGATCGAGTTCCCGGTCATCGACAGCGGCTGGTCCGGCACGCCTCCACTGACCACTGCTCCTCGCTGGAACGCGACAGAGCGACTGTTCGTGATTGGTGACGCTGCGGGATACGTCGAGCCCTTCACCGGCGAGGGAATGGCAGCGGCGCTCGAACAGTCGGTGGCCGTGTTACCCTTCGTGATTCAAGCCGTCGAGCAGTGGCGACCAGAACTCGCGACAGCTTGGCAGACAGACCATCTCGCACATTTTCGACAACGACAGCGTTACTGCCGAATGGCATCGGCTATCTTGCGACGACCGTGGCTGACGGCCACCGCTGTGCGACTGTTGCGGATCTTTCCGAGAGTCGCAAGTCACTTTGTCCAGGCCATCAACCGTCCCACCTCGACGCCCCCGACGACATGATTGAGAGAGTTATGACATTTGGAATACACGGTCTCGGCCTGGCCATCCCGAAGCGCTCGCTGTCACAAGAGCTGGCCGCGGAACACTCGGTCGAGATGTGGGGCGAGGTCCACGCGCGCGCGGGAGTCGTCCGCGCCCTCTATCGTCGCTCCGGCGTCAAGCAGCGGCACAGCGTGCTGATCGATGCGCTCGATGATCCGGAACTGTTTCAGCAATCGTTCTACGAACCCGCCCGCGACACCAGCGACCGGGGACCCTCCACACAATCACGCATGGATCGCTATGAGTTGGAAGCACTCCCGCTGGGGGTCCGCTCTTGCACAGCTGCCATGCAGAGTGCGGGTGTCCGCCCCGAGGAGATCACGCATCTGGTCACGGTCTCATGCAGTGGGTTCAGCGCGCCCGGCGTTGATATGGGGTTGATCGAACAGCTGCAATTGCGGCGCGAGGTCTCGCGAACGAACGTCGGGTTCATGGGCTGTCACGGAGCGTTCAACGGGCTGCGGGTGGCGAAAGCCTATGCGGAGAGTGACCTCGACGCCCGTGTCCTGCTGTGCTGCATCGAGATTTGCAGCCTGCACCAGCAGTACTCCGACGACGCCCAGCAGATCGTGGCGAACGCCCTGTTCTCGGATGGCTCAGCGGCAGTGGTCGGCAGGTCATCGCCACCGACCACTGGGGCATGGCAGCTGAAGTCGCAGCGGTCACTGATCCTGCCGGAGACACGCGACATGATGAGTTGGCGGATCGGCGACAACGGGTTCCTGATGACCCTCGATCCCCAGGTGCCGGATATCATCGGCAAACACTTGCGCCCCTGGGTCGAGGAGTGGCTGCGACCGCTGGGCTTGTCGGTGGAGCGGATTCCGACCTGGGCCGTGCATCCCGGCGGACCTCGTGTGCTGACGGCGTGTACCGCATCTCTGGGTATTGAGGACTCGGCGGTCGATGTCTCTCGCGAGATCCTCGCTCAGAATGGGAACATGTCATCGCCGACGATCCTGTTTATCCTCGACGCCCTCCGTCGGCGGGAAGCTCCACTGCCGTGCGTCTCGCTGGCCTTCGGCCCCGGCCTGACGATTGAAGCGGCGCTGTGGGTGTAGCCGTAGGGTGGGACCAGCCGCTCTGGGCGCAGGCCCACCACTCTCGGGACACGCGTCATCCGTGGTGGGCCAGCGCCTCAAAGCCGGCTTGTCCCACCCTACATTTACTCCGTGCATGCGCTGGTTCGTCACACGGATTCACAACAGGCCATTGAACTCTTCAACCGTCAACCCAGCCTGTCGAATGATCGCACGCGATTTTCCTTTGGCAATATCCTTGTGATCGGGAACGGTCAAGCGTCGGTGGGGTGGGTTCTGCTGTCGCAGAATCATGGGACTGCCACGCTGTCCGTCGAACACATAGCCGATCTTTTCCAGAGCCTTGGCCACGTCGCGACCGGAAACGACCGGCAAGGCACTCACGGAGTCACCTCCACGACCTCTTCGATAATGGACGGCGGCACGGGTTCACCGTGGGCCTGGAGACTCTCTAAATACCCGGCGATGGCTTCTTTGATATTGTCGACCGCTTCGCTGCGAGTATTCCCTTGCGAAATACAGCCCGGAAGCGCCGGGACTTCGGCCACGTAGACGCCGTCTTCATCGGACTCGATCAGCACGCGATATTGCACAGCTTATTCCTCCCAAATCAAATGGTTTCAGCGGAGTGGCACTGGCGGTCACTTGGGGCCGCCCGTGAGGATGTGGACCAATTGTCTTACCCAGCTCGAATGCCCCAAGACAATCCGATGTCTCTGGATTCGATCAATCGGCAGACGGTCTCCGTCGAAACCAAGAACGACGCAATTCGGTCCCAGCACTGGCGGCCCAAAGCGACCGCCAGTGGCACCCGCCTTCCTGTGTTCATCGGCTTGTCAGTGCCACCCTGCCGTCTCGCTGGCCTTTGGTCCCGGCCTGACGATTGAAGCGGCGCTGTGGGTGTAGGGCGTCGCCGTCGTGGACCATCAGGAGGGCGAGGCTCCTGCCGAGCCTCCTGACCCCGTCACCCAATGCCATTCAGCTTGACCGGGCCACCCCGCCGCAAGACAACAACAAGGGAAATTGTTAGGGAGTCCTCACAACTCGAAACCCCACGCTGTCGCCGCTGTCGCTGGGCGAACTACAAATCCTGCTCGCAGCGCGAGAATTCCAGGGGTCCTCAATCCATGAACCTCCTCGTAAGACACGAAGATTCACTGAACCAGCGTTTACGCTTGGATCGTTCGTGATACTGCTGCGGGTCTTATACACTTCTGCGATGTACCAGTCATCGCACCACTCATACACATTTCCGCACATGTCATACAGCCCGAATGCATTCGATGAGTAGCTGCCGACCGTGGTGCTACGTTTAAGGTAGATCCCCTTTGTAGTGGTACCGAATGGGCGGCTCCCTTTCACATTGGCTTTGTCGCCATTCAGGACATCTCCGAAGTGAAACGCTGTGTTTGTTCCAGCACGAGCAGCGTACTCCCATTCCGCTTCGGTTGGCAGGCGATACCCATTCGTACCGGGCACGAGGGTCACCGTTGTTTTTTCAATCGACTGGTAGTCATTACGTTTGATATTCGTCAGTTTGTAGCACGGGGTGAAGCCCTCCTTCTCGCTGAGCAGGTTGCAGAACTCGATCCCGTCGTACCAATTCACGTTGTCGACTGGAAACCGCGAAGTGTCAATCCCGACGAAATCTTCTTCTTCGCCGTCGGTCGCGGAGTTCTGGCTCAAGTTGCGACCTGTGATCTGCAGGAACTCCCCTTGCGTCGTTTCATAGACTGACATGTAGAAGGACTTCGTGATTCGTACTTTGTGCTGCGGTCGTTCATTGGTGAAATGACTTTCCGTAAGTTTTGGGTCCGATTTCATATAGGCCGCCACATTGGCATCACTCGACCCCAGCAGGAACTCCCCCGTTGGGATTATCACGAGTTTCATGCCGATGGAATTTGTGATCGGGGTATTTTCCGACTTTGGCTCATCTGCCCACGCCGCGGAAACGAACGCTATTAAAATGCATCCGAACACGAAATACAGGAAAGTATTCACGAAGGGCTCACGTTGGCACAGGAGGTATACAGGGTAAGAACTCACCGATCCGATGGTGCCCTGGGTGACCCAGACACTGCCTTGAGTGCCTTGGTTGTGGAACAGAGACAGGTTACGGGGGAGACGCTGGCTTTACAATCCATTTTGTTCCTGCGTCACCCAGTCATTCAAAGTGATGCTTGGGTCACCCCACCCTGGAGACGCTCACCGCCGAGGATCTGGAATAGCTGCTGTCATAGCGGTAGGGTGGGACCAGCCGCTTTGGGCGCAGGCCCACCATGTTCGATGCTGACTCAGAGAAGTGGTGGGCTACGTCTACCGCTTTGCGGTGGATGGCGGGGTCAGCAGCGCAGCGGATGGCCCCGACGCGGGGCAACGTGAGCTGGCCATTGCGTCTCCGGCGAAGGC
>JANPCU010000411.1:0-3064 GCA_031431195.1 Planctomycetota bacterium
AGTTTCAATTTTATCTTTTTGTTCTTCGGCTTGTTTCCAACCCACGGCAATAGCTTCCAATCGGGAGCGTTTAGGCGGGTGCGTATCCAGCACGCAACGCTTGCACCAAGCGCAGCCGATCCCGATCACCCAGTGCTTTGAGAAGCAGGGCGCATTCGGTCGCGGAGAGTGGATCGCGTCGTGGCATCAGGGAACCTTGTCGTTTAAAGATATCGAACCACCCGCCGTAGCAGAAGTCGTCGGACTTTTGGCCTCAGCAGAGACTGGGCCAGCGGTTCGACAGAATTCTCACGAATTCCGCTACGGCATCACACTCTGTTGCGTTCATTCCAATGCTTGTTAGAGTGTTCTCGCCCGCCCACCAATCGTCCTGGCGACCACCCCATGAGCAAACCTCTCGATCCCAGTCTGAGCCGCCAGGTCATCGCCGAGCTGATCGGGACTTACATCCTGATCTTTTTCGGTTGTGGAGCGGTCCATGCCGCCGTTCTGACCGGGGCGCAATCGGGATTGTGGCAGGTCGCGATCGTGTGGGGCGTGGCCATCATGCTCGCGATCTACGCAGTCGGATCGGTCAGTGGGGCCCACATCAACCCGGCCATGACGATCGCCTCAGCGGTCCATCGCGGGTTTCCGTGGCGAAAGGTCATCCCGTATCTTTGCGGCCAACTGCTGGGAGCCTTCCTCGCAGCGGGGACTCTGTTCGTTTTGTTCAGCCCGCATTTGACGGCTCTGGAGAAACTCAAAGGAGTCCAGCGTGGCCAGCCGGGCAGCGAGATGACCGCCATGTGCTATGGCGAGTATTACCCCGCCCCTGGCAGCCTCGGTAGCGGGACTGGTCCCTACTCTCCCGAGAAACATGCCGAACTGAAAGCCAAGGGGAGCGAGGGGCAGGCATTCCTCGCCGAGTTGATCGGCACGGCCATTCTGGCCTTCGTCGTCTTTGCGGTCACCGATGATCGAAACGGTGGACGGCCATCGAATGGACAGGGACCGATCTTCATCGGCTTGACGGTTTCGGTGCTGATTTCGGTACTCGCCCCGCTGACGCAAGCCTGCTTCAATCCGGCTCGCGACTTTGGACCTCGGCTGTTCGCAGACTTCGCCGGGTGGGGGAAGATCGCCTGGCCGGGATTCTCCGACACGGGCTGGCTCACCGTCTACATCGTCGCCCCCATCGCCGGGGCACTCCTCGGCGGGGCGCTCTATGACCTCGCCATCCGTCCAGCTGCCGTGAAGAACTGAGGTTGTGATGCGTGGAATTGCACTGAATGTAAGGCGAGCGGGGTGGCGTCAGCCCCCTGGTCGAGTCGCGCGCATCGTTGTTTCGCAACGAGAACCCCGATCCTGCACGACACGTGAATTACCATCCGGCTTACGCCGGACGCTCGCCATCGGACTCGTAGTTCTGGCGTCGTTCCTGTTTCAACCAGTCGTGCGAGCAGCTGAGCCGCTCAGTCCCACTCAGCCGTATTCCGCGACCACCTCGAACCCGGTCAGTCACTCCGTCGAGCTGCTGGTCACAGTGACCGCTCCCTACAAGGCTAAACTCCTCCGCGTCTGGATACCGGTCCCGCCGAGTGACAGTGTCCAGACGCTTTTAAGCTCCGAGTTCGAGACCTTTCCGACTTCGGTCAGACCGCAGATCGCGACTGAGCCAGTCTTCGGGAACAAGTTCGCGTACTTCGAGTTCCCGAATCCGCAGGGGGCGATGGTCATCCGCCACAAATTGCAAATCGAGGTCGCCGAACTGCGCTGGAACCTCGATCCGAACATCGTGCAAACCACCGCCAACTGGCCCGAGAGCTTTGCCCCCTACCTGCGAAATGAGACTCAGGCCGTCGTCACCGATGCCCGCTTTGAGAAGCTGCTGGCCGAGATCGTCCCGCAGCGTAGCAACCCGCTGCTCGATCTGGGCAAGGTGATGAACTACGCCGACCAGAACTTTAAGTATGACCATGCGAACGCCTCGCTGAAGGCGAGTTCGCTCCATGCCCTTGATGTGAAGGCTGGGCATTGCAGCGACTACCACGGCTTTTGTGCCGCGATGGGGCGGCTGATGCAGCTGCCCACGCGCGTGACTTACGGGATCAATACCTTCCCCAAGTCCTCACCGTCGCACTGTAAGCTGGAGTCATTCATCGCCCCTTACGGCTGGGTCAGTTTCGATGTCTCTGAAACGCAAAAGATGAAAGCTTTGATTCGAGCGAACGACAAGTTGTCGGACATGGAGCAGGAGACACTCGTGGCTGCGGCTCACACCCGGTTGACGAGTGGCTTCCGCGACAACACCTGGTTCAAGCAGACGCACGGGACCGACTACGATCTCGCCCCACCGGCTTCCCAGAATGTCGCCGTAGTCCGCACGATCTACGCTGAGGCCGATGGAGTCGCCCTGCCTGACCCCGACCCTTCCGATGCCAAGCAGACGAAGTTCGCCTGGATGACCGCTCACCAGTTCGAGTCGACACCGCCCGTCCAGAACCCGTTCACCGACATCGAGTCGCTGCGAAAGTAAGGCGAGCGGGGCGGCGTCAGCCCCCTGGTCTTTTTTGTTCATCACTCCACAGTCACCATCCGGCTCACGCCGGACGCTCGCCAAGGACATCCCCATGAACCCACAATACATCATGATCGGCGGCTTCCTCGGAGCCGGAAAAACCACCACCGTGGGACGGCTGGCCCGGCACTACATCGCTCAGGGCAAACGGGTCGGGATCGTCACCAACGACCAGACGACAGACCTCGTCGATACGCATTCGCTGCGGTCCCAGGGCTTCGAAGTCGGCGAGGTCGCGGGCTCGTGCTTCTGCTGCAACTTCAACGCCCTGACCGAGACCGTCGAGGGACTCGGCGAAGCGCAGTTACCCGATGTCATCATCGCCGAGCCAGTCGGCAGCTGTACCGACCTCGTCGCGACAGTCATTCGCCCGCTGATGCAGGTGTATGGCAAGCCGCTGGATGTCTCTCCGTATGGCGTGATTCTCAAGCCGAGCCACGGGCTCAAGATCCTGCGCGGCAGTCAAAGTGGGGCCGACATTCCTGTCGGCCAGCCTTCCCAGCG
>JANPCU010000412.1:0-6745 GCA_031431195.1 Planctomycetota bacterium
GGCTATGATGGCGACAAGGTCATCGAAGCGATCGAGAAGTCGGGAGCCGAGGCGGTCATTCCGCCGAAGAAAAACCGCAAGGTGCAACGCGAGTACGACAAGCATCTGTACAAGCAACGGAACCACATTGAACGCCTGTTCGGGAAGCTGAAGCAATGCCGCCGCCTCGCCACCCGCTACGAGAAAACCTCGCGTAACTACATGGCGTTCCTGCATTTGGCCGCGACAATGATCCTGCTCGCGTGATTGTCAACACGGCCACACTCCGCATAGCGTGTGTGTGCGACCCATCATCGGTGAACTGACCCCCACGGGGTCTCGCCTCGTCGCCCCGGGTGGCCCGCATTGCGGGAAACCCTGGGTTGACGACCGTTTCGCGTATCTCAACCCCCCCCCGGGGTTGCGGCAGGTTGGGACGCAACCCCCGGGGTGGGTTGATGGTTTTCGATCCCAGACACCCAGGGTCTACCACTGCGCGGCTGACCCTGGGCGATGAAACGAGACCCCGTGGGGGTCGAGGACGAGAGTGCATTCACGATTCACCGACGATTGAGACGCACACACGCCCAGTGGAACCTGGACTCCCGTGGGTGGCGGGGTCAAAGGCTTTGCGCTGGCCCCGACGACTCGCGACGTGGAGTGGGAATGCTTCATCATTCATACGAATCTCTCATTACCGCTGTCGCAGTGGAAAGAGTTCCCAGTCCACCCTCACGCCGGGGCCATCCGCAAAGCCTCCTGACCCCGCCACCCGTCGTCGCGGGGTGGCGTGCCGAGGATCAGCCCAGCGAGTATGGGGTGAAGCATCGTCGGGTTCCAGACACGAGGGGACGGGACTGCACGATTGATCGCAGGTTCTATTGAGAACGGCAGCAGCAGTTTCTAGGAAACAGGAGTGCGCGTGAGAGAAGCCTTCGGCGCTGCCCCTTCCGACTCACCCGACCCGTCAGCGAGGGAATGCGGGGATTCCATGTGGAGCCAAGGGGCCCCAATGTGCGGGATCGGGTTTCTGGTTCGGACGTGGCTGTGGCAGACTGGACCAGTGCCCGCTGCGCTCGCCCTTGCTGACGCAGCGGGTTAGTTTTAGGCGCGAGGCGCGAGATCTCTCGGCGCGTGCGCTACAATTCCCGACTCCCTTCCTGGCGCAGTGGGCTGGCACTCGCGGGGTGGCGGGCGGGTGGGTAGACTCCGGTCGGATCGTCCCGAGTGGCGATCAACCTCTGGTCTGATTCCCGTTCTTCTGGAGTGCCGTGATGAAGAAGCTTGTGATGGCAGCAGCTCTCTTGGCGATGTCCGTGTCATGTCCCGCTTGGGCGGCTGATACTCCCGAGAATCCGGCCCTGAAGAGGCCAGTCGCTGGGAAGAAAGAGGTCGGTCCGCAGATCGCTCCGACGGAGGCGAATGTCTCTTATGGCTCGGACCGGATGAACGTGATCGATTTCTGGAAGGCTCCCGGCGAGGGGCCGCGTCCGCTGATGGTTTACATCCACGGCGGCGGCTGGATCGGTGGGGATAAGCAGCAGGACACCTCGCACTATCAGCCGTTCCTCGACCAGGGGATCTCCTGTGCGTCGATCAACTACCGCTTGACGGGTCAGGTTCCGCTGCCCGCGCCGGTTCTGGACGCCGCACGCGCGATTCAATTCATCCGCTCTAAGGCTGCCGACTGGAACATCAACCCCGACCGGATCGCCCTGACCGGCGGCAGTGCCGGGGCGTGTACTTCGATGTGGTTGCTGCTGCATGATGACCTGGCCGACTCCAACGCCACTGATCCGATTCTCCGTCAGTCGACCCGCGTTTGTGCCGCTGCGGTGAATGCGGGGCAGACCTCGATCGATCCAAAGGTCATCGAGGGGTGGCTGGGGCCGAATGTCCTTAAACATCGCATGATCAACATGGCAGTCGGTGAGGCGACCATCGAGGGCGCTTTGGCGAACTATGCGAAGCACGAGGCTCTCTATAAGGAGTATTCAGCCTACAACCACGTCGACGCCCACGACCCGCCGCTGTTCATGACCTATGGCGGCGACATGACACTCCCTTCGAAGGACGCGGGGCACGGGATCCATCATCCGGTGTACGGAGTGAAGCTCAAGGAGAAGTGCGACGCCAATCAGGTCGAATGCCACTTGCTGGTGCCGGGGACATCGAAGTCGGATAAGTACGCCACCGCGAATGAGTTTTTGTTCGCCAAGCTGCTGGCTCCGTAGGGGCCGGAGCACGGTTGGAGTGACGTATTGACGTAGTGACGTAGGGTGGGTCCAGCCGCTCTGGGCGCAGGCCCACCATGAAACAGGGACACGTCGAATATGGTGGGCCTGCGCTCCAAAGCGAGCTGGTCCCACCCTACGACTACGACTCCATCATGATTCCCCAAAACCTCACAAACTGCTGATGCGTCGGCAGCTTGGTTGCGACCGTAACTTGGCAGCGTTAGCATTCTCGACTTGCCAAGCTCCTCGGTTTGGGAGTTGATTTGGCTTGATTCTCCCACTCCTGACCGCGACTCGATTCGACATGAGCAAACTCCCTCTCGACGTTCTCTCGGAAGCTGCGAACATTGCCCGAGGGCTAGCGATTGACGCGGTTCATAAGTGTTCGTCGGGGCATCTGGGATTGCCGCTGGGTGCTGCGGAGGTCGGGGCAGCACTGTTTGGGCAGGCACTGAGCTACAACCCGGCGGACCCTAAGTGGCTAAACCGCGACCGATTTATCTTGTCGGCGGGGCATGGGAGCATGTTCCTGTACAGTTGGTTGCACCTGTCGGGGTATGACTTGCCTCTGGAAGAGGTCAAGAACTTCCGCGTCCTGCACAGCAAAACGCCGGGGCACCCCGAGTTCGGTGAGACGGTCGGCGTGGAGGCCACCACCGGACCTCTGGGGCAGGGCGTCGGCAACGCGGTGGGGTATGCGGTCTCGGCCAAGATGGCGGCGGCGCGGTTTAATACGGCTGAACACAAAATCTTCGACCAGCACATCGTCGCTCTGGCCGGGGATGGTTGCTTGCAGGAAGGGGTGGCTTACGAAGCGGCTTCGTTCGCGGGTCACTTCCAGCTCGACAATCTGATTTTGATTTACGACTCGAATGATGTGACTCTCGACGCGATGGCGGTCAAGACCCAAAGCGGCGACACCGCGGCCCGTTTCACCGCGATGGGCTGGGACGCGGTCACGATTGATGGACACGACATTGCTGCCGTGGTGAAGGCCGTCGAGCAAGCCAAGGCCAACAACAACGGGCGTCCGAAGCTGATTGTCGCCAAGACACAAATCGGTCGGGGCATCCCGGAAGTCGCGGGCACAGCTGCGGGACATGGCGAAGGGGGCGCGAAGTTCTCGGACGCGGCCCGCAAGGGACTGGGACTGCCTGCTGAGCATTTCTATGTCTCGGACACGGTGAAGCAGTTCTTCGCCGAACACAGGAAGGCTCTTGTCGCGAAATACGACGCTTGGCAGCAGGCATTTGCCGCGTGGTCTGCTGTGAATCCAGAACAGGCGAAGCTGTTGGCCGATGGCGTGGCGAAGAAGGTGCCCGCCGACTTGCTGAGCCTGATTCCCGAATTCCCCGCCGACGCGAAGATCGCGACGCGGCAGGCGGGCAGTGATGTGCTGCAACCGATTGCGAAGGCGATGCCGCTGTTCGTGTCGGGCAGTGCGGACCTCTACGGCTCGACCAAGAACTACATGAAGGGCGGCAAGGATTTCGAGCCGCAAAACGGCTCGGGCGACGGTCGGAACATCTGGTTCGGCATCCGCGAACATGGGATGGGGGCGATCATGAACGGGATCGCCTACGACGGCATCTTCCGGGCCAGTGGGGCCACGTTTGCAGTCTTCGCCGATTACCTGCGACCGTCGATTCGGCTGGCGGCATTGGCTCAACTACCGGTCATCTACATCTTCACCCATGACTCGATCGGGGTCGGCGAAGACGGTCCGACTCATCAGCCGGTCGAGACGTGCAGCGGCCTGCGGGTCATTCCTGGCCTGGATGTGATGCGACCTGGTGATCCCGAAGAGACGGCGGGGGCGTTTGCTGCGGCTCTACTGAAGACCAATGGCCCGACGGTGATTCTGCTGACTCGGCAGAACATTCCCAATCAAAGCTCGATCCCGGTCCAGACTCGTCGGGATGGTGCCGCCCTCGGTGGCTACATCGCCAAGAAGGAAACCGCCAAGCTCGACACGATCCTCATGGCCACTGGCAGTGAACTCCAGCACGTCATGAAGGCCGCAGAGCAGTTGGGACCGGGGACCCGCGTGGTCTCGCTGCCGTGCTTCGAACGGTTCGACAGCCAGCCCGCGAAGTACCGCGACGAGGTTTTGCCGAAGAGCTGTAAGAAGCGGATCGCGATCGAGGCGGGCGTCAGCGGCTTATGGTGGAAGTATGTCGGGGACGAGGGCCAAATCATCGGCATCGACCGCTTCGGTATCAGCGCCCCCGGAGATACGGTGATGAAAGAGCTTCATATGACGGCAGATGCCGTGGTGTCCGCTGCGAAGTGAATCGGCGAGCGGGGTGGCGTCAGCCCCCTGGTGTTTACTTTACCAACCCGAAGCGTCAGCGAAAGCGACTTTTCCCTGGGTTTCCCTCGCTGACGCGTCGGGCTAGTGATCTAAAGTAAGTGCCATTGGGCGTCAGCCCCCTGGTTCTGTGACGAATCTCTGGAGTACCATCCGGCTCACGCCGGACGCTCGCCGGAATGTCTTATTTCATACCGCATTAAGAAAAAACATCCGAAGTCTCCGAAGACTTCGGATGTTTTTTGTCGGTGCAATCTGGCAGCTGCACAGGGCCGTGTGCAGATCAGGCGAGTCCGTTCTTGCCGACGCGATAGCAGAAGTCCCCGAAGCTCTCGCCCGCCTGACGACCCGCTTTAAACTTCGCGAAGAGTGGGCTCAGGCGAGTCGGCAGCTCTTCGTGCGGTACCATGTCGTCGAAGAGGAACGCCAGACGTGTCCCCTGAGCGTTACCGCCAAGGTACAGCGTGTACTTGCCGCGCGCCTTGCCGACCAGTCCGATGTCCGGCGTGTACGGCCGGGCACATCCGTTCGGGCAACCGGTCATATGCACCGCGATTCGCTCGGACAGCAGCCCATGCTTGGCCATCTCCGCCTCGATGGCATCCATCAACTCGGGCATCACTCGCTCAGATTCCGTCACGGCCAGACCGCACGTGGGATACGCCGGGCAGCTGATGGAATACCGCCGAGCGAGCGTCAGTTCCTCGGCCCGCTTGCAGCCATGCTCGGTCAGGATGCGGTCGATGTCGGCCCGGTCCTTCGGATCGACATCACACAAGATGACTCCTTGAAGAGCAGTCAGCCGCGTGTCCATCCCGTACTTGCCGAGTAAGACGCGGAACATCTTCTTCAGCTGGAGCGGGCCTTCGTCCTTCAGCCGGCCATTCTCGATATTGATCCCGAGGAACAGCTTGCCGTCCCCTTGCTCATGCCAGCCGATGTGGTCATCGACATCGGTCACATCGACATCACGAGGGGAGGGCAGGGGGGCCCCGTAATATTCTTCGACCTTGGCCTTGAACCAGAGGAGCCCCTGCTCGTGGATCAGGTACTTGAGCCGGGCTTGCTTGCGATCGGTCCGGTTGCCGAAGTCGCGCTGGACCTTCACGACCGCTTCACCGACGGTCAGGGCCTGGTCCGGAGTGATGAAGGCCATCTGCTTCGCGAGGGCCGGGAAGGTCGTCTTCTTGGCCGGGGTCATCCCCATGCCGCCGCCGACCAACAGGTTGTACCCCACAATCTTCCCATTCTCGACGACGGCCAAATACCCCATGTCCTGGGTATAGATGTCGATGCAGTTGTCCTCGGGCAGGGCGATGCCGATCTTGAACTTACGGGGCAGATAGGTCGCCCCGTAGATCGGCTCGTGCTCAGGTTCCTCAGCGTGGACCAGTTCGCTGCTCTCGCCGTCCTTCAGCCAGATTTCGTAGTAGGCATTCGACCTAGGACGGAAATGCTCCGCCAGCCGGTCGGACAGCAGCTGCATCTCGGCAAAGACCGGGTTGTTCTTGATCGGAGCCGGGCAGGCCATCACGTTGCGGCACACGTCTCCGCAAGCTGCCAGTGTGGAGAGCTTGATCGCGTTGATGCCGCGAATCGTCTCCTTCAGGTTCGTCTTCACGACCCCGTGCAGCTGGAAACCCTGTCGGTCAGTAATGCGGAGGGTGCCATTGGCGAACTGGTCGCAGATGTCGAGTTCGGCCAGGAACTGAGCCGCCGTGACCTTTCCGCCGGGGACACGGGAGCGGACCATGAAGCTGTGGACCTTCACATCGCCCCGGTGGTCGCGGTCGTCCTGCTGGTAAGTGCCGTGGGTCTTGAGAAGATTGGCACTGTCCTCCGACACGGTCGGCACACTCAAGTCGGCCACTTCTTGGGCAATGGTGCCACGGAGGAAATTACTGGTGAGCTTCAGTTCCTCGATCTTGCTGGGGTTGCCTTTGTCAGCCATGGGAGTTGCGGTTTCGGTGGGGGAGCGGAGTTTGTGTTCGTGCTAGATGATTGTAGGGGGAAGCGGGCGGGCGACTCAATGGCGGGTGAACAGGGGAGGGCACTCAGCCGTGATCGTGCGGACTTGCTCTGCACTGCAAACCATTCAAGCCCGCGTGTCGTGAGAGAATTATTGCCAGCTGTGCATTGCCTCAGTGGCCTGAAATCCTCTGTACCCCGAAGGGGTTATCCAACCTAGCCCAGGGTCGCGACGCAGGAGCGCACCCTG
>JANPCU010000413.1:0-3148 GCA_031431195.1 Planctomycetota bacterium
GCTTCCAGCCTGTCAGTATCAGCGAAAAGACAGGCTGGAAGCCTATCCCACGGCCAGACGAGTCTGGCCCCACGTCGATCGCCCCCCGCTCGATCGGATGCGGAACACTTCCGGGCCACGCTGACTTGGAATGCTCTCAGCCGGCAGCCACAATTCGTTTGTAAGACTGACGGTGTGAGAGGGCTCGCGTCCGTCTCTGAACTCCCCCTCTCCTCGATCACGCGGTGATTGCTATGGAACTCCATACCCTCGTCAAACGTCTTGTCACGGGTGAGGCCGCCGCCCAGCGAGAAGTTTCGTTTAGTGTGGGCGGAACACTCCCGAATGTCCTGCCCGAATTCGAAATCCCCGGCGTTTGGCCCATCGGCTGGCCGCTCAAGATGTCGATCGCCAAACAAATCATGAATGCCTGCCAACCCGCTCCCTTTGGAAAAGGGGAGGAGACGCTGATCGATGCCAAAGTTCGCAACTCGTTCGAGCTCGCACCGGACAAGTTCGAGATTACGAACCCTCAGTGGAGCGAGGCGCTGCAAGCGGCTCTCGGCCCCATCGCCATCAAGCTGGGCTTGCCCGCGGGACGCCTGGAACTCCAGCTGTACAAGCTGTTGATGTATAAGACAGGCGGTTTCTTCCTGCCTCATCGAGATAGCGAAAAGACGGATCGGATGGTGGGCAGCTTAATCGTGGCTCTTCCATCGCAGTTCAACGGCGGGATATTGACGGTTCGTCATCAAGGGGAGAACGCGAGCTACGGATTCATGGAGGCCGCCACGCAGAAATCGGCCTGTTACGCCGCCTTCTATGCCGATTGCGAACACGAGGTCTCCAAGGTGCGGAGTGGTTACCGGCTGTGCTTGGCGTACAACTTGATCCTGACTCCTGAGCCGCGCCAGAAGGCGGCTCCGGTTAAACTGGCCGATTCCTCGCCAGCCGGTTTGCTGTCGGATGCGATTACGCAGTGGGTCGAGAAGAAGCCCGCCGAGCCGTTGGTCTTCGCCCTCGATCACCACTACACCGAGCACGGCCTCCATCCCGACCTGCTGAAGGGTGCCGATCGAGCCCGGGCGGAACTCGTCATGGCTGCGGCGGACAAGGCGGGATGCCGTGTGATGCTCTGCCAGGTGGAACGGCATGTGATGTACTCGGCCTACGATGAAGATGAAGACGACCACTACGGCTACGGCTCACGCTCTCGCCGCCGCCGAGGCAGTCGGTATGAATACGATGAAGAGGATGACGAAGAAGGCGACGGCGACGACACCCCCGGCAACTACACGATCCAAGAGGTCATCGACGAGGACCTCACCGGCGAGAACTGGGTCGACGCCATGGGGAAACCGATCAACATCCCGTCCATCGGGTTTGACGGCGATTCAATCGTCTCCAGTATTCCACTTGATGACTGGAAGCCGACTCGGGAGGAGTACGAAGGGTACACCGGAAACGCCGGGAACACGCTCAACCGGTGGTATCATCGCTCGGTCATGTGCTTGTGGCACCAGGACCAGCATTACGAGGTACTGGCGAAAGAATGCCACTCCTTCGCCATCGACCAACTCGATGAAATGCTTGAGGTTCCGAAGCAGAAGGCATCTCGACAGCGGGTTGCTTCGGCCAAGCCAGCCCCGCGCCAGAAACGCAGAGATAACTCCGATCCCGAATGCCTCGCCCTCGCTCGGGCGATTCTCAACCAGTGGCCGACCACGAAGGGCTACCACTATCAGCCCGAGAATTCTCTCGACAAGCCACGGAATGTCTTTGCCTCGCAACTCGCGGCTATTGGCGATCCGGAGTTGGCTCGTCAATTGTTCCGCATCGTGGCAACTCAGGATCCCTATCTCAATCTGGACCGACTCGTCGTCGGGATGTGTCGCAAACTTGGCTGCGAAGCTTTCACCGCCGAACTGACCGCGCTGTTCGAGACGGAACCGAAGCAGCTTCTGGTTCGCAATATCGATTGGTTGGAGAAGCTGGCTCTCGCCCAGCTGGACGATCCCGCAGGAGGGAAGCTGATCGCCCGCTTGGCTCAACTCGCGGCGGACCAGTTCTGCCAGCCGCTGCCCGAGCGGCACTACGGAACAGATCCGGCGAATGCTCTGTTGACCTTACCGGGCTTGTTGCAGGTTTTGCGAGTGATCGGTGACGACGCGCTCTTGAAGCGAGTGGTCGACTGGGTGCAATCCCACCCGACACGCTTTCCGTTAGAAGCGATCCAGGTTCCCGTCCTCAAGTCGGCCATCACCGCTTGGCGAAAGCGCGACCTCGCGACCCCCGCTCTTGTGCAGAACTGGCTGCTGGCCGTTCAGCGGGAACTCCAAGCCGCGACGGATCAGGAGCCCCAGCCGCCCACCGATTGGGCTCGCCCCAATGACATCGCATGCCAGTGCAAGTTCTGCCAAGAACTCCAAGTGATCCTGGCTGACCCCGCTGCCAAAGTGGGACGCATTCGAGCGGCAGTGAACTATCGTTCTCACGTCCTGGAAAGCGTTCGCAAACATCACAGCGATGTCAAAGACAGCTTGGAAAAAATCGGCAGCCCGCACGTGCTGGTTTTGACCAAGACCCAAGGCTCGTTTGAGCGTCGGCTCGCTCGGTATCACGCCGATCAAGTCCTGCTTAAGACTGTCACCGAACTGGGAGAGCTTGCGAAGTGACAGCTCCTGGAAGAGCAGCGCGGGCAGTTTCCCCCGCGTTCCAATCCTCACCGCCCCCCTCTCTTTGCCTGTGCAATTCCCCTTGTCAGAATACTCGGGGTGAGTGGCTGCCCGGCATCGTCATCCCGAGTGAATCCTCATGGCACGTTGGCCCGACAGCCAGCGATCAAACCTGATTGCTGGTCTCCTGATTTTCGTCCTGCTGCCGGTCTTGTGCTGGCTGGCGTGGGCCTACACACGCCGCTAGGCTGCTCGTGGGATAGGCTTCCAGCCTGTCGTGCGGTCGTCACAGGCATTGGGTGGCGGGGTCAGTCGGCTTTGCGGATGGCCCCGTAGACGGTGTGGTATCGCTCGCGTACCAGGGACCACCTTTGTCGCCTTTTTCTCCGCCGAAGGGCCGGTAATTTTGGGGGAAAAATGCGGCCAACGGTGTCCAACCACACCACCAAAGCGGCCCCCCCCAACTCAAAACAAACAACCCAAACCATGACAAC
>JANPCU010000414.1:0-2459 GCA_031431195.1 Planctomycetota bacterium
CCCCCCCCCCCCCCCCCCCCCCCCGGCTCACCGTGGCGGTTCGGATCACTCAGCGACTCCAACAACTCTTCGCGTTTCTTGTCCCCCCAGAAGTCGCGGAAGTGAATCGTCGCGGGAGCCGCGTGCTTCGGCTTCCGCACAAGGAGCGTCACAGCTGTGCCGACTTGGATGCCCTCGCGGTTGTGCGGCGTGCTGAAGACGCTGGGGTCGGGCTGGCCGTCGGGGGTCGACTTGCCCGTCTTGTATTTGTCGCCGTTGAGCGAGTCGATCCAGATGTCATCGAACTCCTCCAAAAACCGCTCGCGCAGACCGGTGTGCGACAGACCATCCAGCCACGAGTAGTTCGAGATGTAGCAGACGATGCCGTGCTGGGCACCACGCTCGGTCATGCACCGCTCGGCCACCCGGAAGAACCGAACGTAGAGATCGTTCAGCCCTTGCCCCTGCGGCTTGGGTGCGGTCTTCGTCGTGCGGTACGGTTCGACCAGCCCCGCTTCTTCCTCGACGGGCAGCCCCGCGAAACCGTTGTACGGCGGATTTCCGATCACGACCAAAATCGGCTGGCTCTGTTTGATCTTGTCAGCTGCGTCTCGCTCCTCTTCCATTTCGGGGAAGATTAGCTTTTGCTTCGGCCCGATCGGCGGTTTCCAGCCGGTGAGGGCGTTGGTGAGATAGACGGCTGCGCGTTCGTGCTGCTTGTCATTGAACGCTGCCCCGTGTGCCTGCAAGAAGATGCCGAGTTGCAGGTGGGCCACCACGAATGGAGCGGGCAGAATCTCGAAGCCGAAGACCCGCTCGGTGGCCGCTTTCTTCAAGCGCCCCGCCAGCGTCGCTCCTTCGCCTTTCTCGGCGAGCGTGGCGGCGATGACCGACAGCGTTTCCACCAGGTACGCCCCGGTCCCGCAGCACGGGTCGAGGATGTACACATCCTCGTCGGCCAGACCGTCGGGCTTGTCGAAGTCCGATTTCAAAACCTGATCGACGCGCGCGACCATGTACTTGACGATCTCCGGCGGCGTGTACCAGACGCCGAGTTGCTTGCGCAGCTCTGGGTCAAAGGCTTCCAGAAACGGCTCGTAGAAATACTGGACCGCTTCGGCCTCGCGAAACTTCACGAAGAAGACGCTGCGCTCGACGCGGTTCAGTGTGTCCGCCGCCCAACCCATGACCTCGGTCAGATTGTCCCATTCGTCGAGGTTGGACGGGTCGGTCAGTTCGCGGAACAGCTTGCGGAGAATGGGAACATGCAGGTACTTCGACGCCGTCTCCCAATTGAACCGCTCGTTCACCGCCGGGCCGCTGCGATGCCACAACACCCACGCGCTGAACAGTCCGTAGAACAGCGTCTGGACCAGTGTCGATTCAAAGAAGTGCCGTCCCTTTTCGTCCTCGACCCGGATGCCCAGAGACTGCTCGAACGCCTGTCGCACGGTCTCGACTTGGCGATGAGCCTGTGAATGCTCGATGCGACCGAGGGCGTCCCGCGCGTAACTGGCGAGGAACCACGCCACGTCTTTCGGATCGGTCAAGGGAGCTGGTCGCCGCAGACAACGCTCCAGAAAATCGAGCAGCCGCTGACCGTGTTCCCGTTCGGCTTGTTCGGGTTTCGCGGCGAGTTGCCAGAACTCGGCTTCACTGGCGGCGAGCCGATAGAACTCGTGACGGACCGGCTGGCCTTGATGGTCGCGTCCGATGAGTGCGAACTCGCGAAAGTTGGTTACCAAGACCTGGCTATGTTCTTTCCAATAGCGAGCGACCTGGGTTCCCGCAGCGAGCTTGGCCAGATCGGCGGAGAACGGTTTGGCTTCGATCACGCCCCGAGCGGGTTTCTGTCCAGGCGGAGTCACCTCTTCGCCCTTGGGGATCTGATCCTGCGTGAACAGGCCGCCATCCGGCATGTTGCCGCCCTGATTTTGCAGGCTCATGAAGCAACGGACACGCGGCTTTTTGAGCTTCTGTCCGACGGCATTGAGCAGCGTTTCCAGCGGCCCGTAGTAGCTGGTCTCCGGCGTAACGGCCCCCGTCTTGTGGCGCGCACGGCATTCAGCCAAGTACAGAGAGAGAGGATGATGGGACATCACGGCAGGTTAGTGGAACGGATGTGATGCGGCAATTCGTGTTGCATGGAGTGAAGCTGATCCAATGATGCCACTGACCCAGCTGAGCTTTCGTGAATCGCCGGTATCCGATCTCACCCCGCTGGCTGGGATGCCACTGGAGTTACTCGGATGCCAAAGCTCAAACGTCACCGACCTGACACAGATCAAAGACCTGCCGATCAAATCCCTCTGGCTCGACTTCCAGCCCACCCGAGACACCGTCTTACTCCGCTCGATGTCGACACTGGAATACATCAACGACAAACCGGTGGCTGAATTCTGGAATTCCCCGTAGGGTGGGACCAGCCGCTCTGGGCGCAGGCCCACCATTTGTTCGGGGATAACGTCGAATGTGGTGGG
>JANPCU010000415.1:0-18400 GCA_031431195.1 Planctomycetota bacterium
CCCCTTTCTCTCTCTCCCCTTTCTCTCTCTCCCCTTTCTCTCTCTCCCCTTTCTCTCTCTCCCCTTTCTCTCTCTTCACTGACACCTTTCTCTCTCTTCCACCTTTCTCTCTCTCTTCTGCCCACCACCGCGACCACCCGCCTCCTCAGACGCGCGGAATGGTACAAAATGGGGCGATTGTTTCAACAGGCGCTGATGCTTCCGGCTCTTTGGGTGCAGCTACTTCAGCGTGAATTCCGGCAGGTGCACAATCTGCCCACCCTTCAGGGCCGACTCGTGGGCCAGGATGCCGACGCAGGTCCAGTTGGCGGAGAGGGTGGCGTTCGGCCAGGGGTCGCGGTCTTGGGCCAGCGAGTTCAGCATCTCGTTGACGAGGTGCGGGTGCGAGCCGCCGTGGCCGCCGCCTTGCAGGAACGACAAGTGGTCGGCGTCGTGGATTTCGCTGGGCTTGGTGAACTTGCGGATCGGCTCGGGGAGCAGGTGGGCGTAGTCGGGCACGGTGATCTTCTCGGCGATCTCCGGCTCGGGTCGCTTCGCGGTGTGCATGACGTGCGGTTCGTGCTCGACCAGCGTCCACTCGAAGCTCTTCTTCGTGCCGTACACGTCGAAGCTCTCGCGGTACTGACGGGCCACATCGTACAGGCACCGCCACACGTGCGCGGTCAGGTCGCTGTCCTTCAGCTTGATATGGCAGCTCTCCACCGCGAACTTGTTGCCCGACTTCTTCTGGATGTCCTCGCGGACCGTGCCCGAGCCGAAGCAGCTGACGTACTCGGCCCGCTTGTTCATCAGGCCCAGAACCGGGCTGACGACGTGGGTCGCGTAGTGCATGGGGATCATGCGTTCCCAGTAATCGGGCCAGCCGTCCATGTCTTGCGGGTGGGAAGCTGCGAGGTGCTGAATCTGGCCGAGTTCGCCCTTTTCATACATCTCTTTGATGAAGAGGAATTCGCGGGAGTAGACGACCGTTTCGGCCATCATGTACTTCTTGCCGGTGCTGGCGACGAGGTCGCAAATCTTCTCGCAGTCGGCGACGTTGGTGGCCATTGGCACGGTACACATGACGTGCTTTCCGGCCTTCAGAGCTTCCATGCTCATCCACGCATGGTCGGGAATCGGCGAGTTGATGTGGACGAAGTCGACCTGTGGATCGGCGAGAACATCCTCGTACTTGGTGTAGCGACTGGCAACGCCGAACTGGTCGCCGACCTTGTGGAGCTTCTCTTCGTTTCGCTGGCACAGAGCCTGCACATTGGCCAGCGGGTGGGCCTTGTAAATGGGGAGGAACTCGGCCCCGAACCCGAGACCGACCATCGCGACGTTGAACTTCTGACTCATGAGATGACTTTCATTCGAGAAACGCGTCGACAGAGGAGGCGACATTCCGCGAGCAGAGTTTACAGCGAGTCACCGCCGGGGAGAATCGAGGCAGACTCTACGACTGAAACCGGCAGCTCCACCGGAGTGGAATCGAACACCGAGAATCGTTGCGTTTGCGTCCTCACGAGTTAATCTGGATGCGTATCGACGGAGGGCGGTCAGCGGATGGCCTACCTCACTGAATCACTCCCAGCACTGCCTCCTCGGAACGCTCCCTTGAACATGAATCACTTCGTTGGAATGCAGCGGCAGTTCTGGAGTCTGCTGAGAGCTGTCCTGCTGCCCCTGGTACTCACGGGAACGATTGCCGGTGAAGCCTGTTCGGCAGCGGACAACTATCGGGACTGGAAGCACTCGGGCTCATGCTTCGTGCTGACGACGCCCGAGGGGGCGAACCTTTCGGCTTCGACCGTGGTCGAAGGGTTCCCGTTGCTCGTGCGACTGCACCGAGACTTCTTCGACTTCAGTCAGGCACAGCCCGGCGGAGCGGACCTGCGATTCTCGTCCAGTACGGGCGAGCCGCTGCCGTATCAGATCGAGGAATGGGACACCGCCCAAGGAGTCGCCAGCATCTGGGTGCGTGTGCCAAAGATCACCGGCAACTCTCGGCAAGAGATCCACCTCCACTGGGGGAAGGCCGATGCAGCGAGTGAGTCGAGCGGCCAGGCGGTGTTCAACGACACAAACAGCTACGTCAGCGTCTGGCACATGCACGACACAGTCCTGGACGAGGTCGGCACGCTTCTCAGTGACGACAAAGGCACCACCGCCACACCGGGTATGATCGGGGTGGCTCGACACTTTCCGGGGCAGAAGGGCGTCTTCTGCGGCGACATGATTCCCGACTATCCTTCTGGCGATAGCTCACACAGCACTGAAGCGTGGTTCCGTATCGAGCAGCCGAACGCCACGATCATCGGTTGGGGCAATGAAGGCAGCGGACGCGGCAGCAAGGTGCGCATGCAGTTTCGCAGCCCGCCGCATCTGCACATCGACAGTGACTTCTCGGACGTGAACGGCGACGGGGCGCTGAAGCTCGGAGAGTGGATGCACGTCGTCCACACCTATGACCGCGAGGACGGTCGCATCTACATCAACGGCAAGCTCGACGGAGCCGCGAAGCCGCTGCTCAACATTAAGACCCCCGCGCGGCTGTGGTTGGGCGGGTGGTATCACCACTATGACTTCGTAGGCGACATGGACGAGGTGCGGGTCTCGAAGGTCGCGCGGTCGCCGGAGTGGATCCAATTGCAGTATGAGAACCAGAAGCCGGGGCAAACGCTGGTTGGGCCGGTGGTGCAACCGGGGAGCGAGTTCGCCGTGTCGAGTGAGAAGCTGGTCGTGAAGGAGGGCCAGTCCGCGATGATCACGGCGAAGGCCGGTGGGGCGCAGAAGGTGTATTGGATTCTGAGGCGAGATGGGCAAGAGACCGTTGTGGCGACCGACCGGTTTTCGTATCAGCTCGAGGCCGGGCGTGTGCCTCGTGGGATAGGCTTCCAGCCTGTCGGTTCTGAGGGGCAAGCTGACAGGCAGGAGTCCTATCCCACGTTGACCTTCAAAGCCGTCTACCCCGACGCCGTGAAGACCCAAGACATCTCAATCACGATCCAAGAGGCGATCCCGGAGCCGGTGTTTACGCTCTCGGCACCGGCCACATGGAACGGTCGCGAGAAGATCGAGGTCGTGCCGCAGATTGCCAACCTCAAAGAGATGCAAGCCGCTGGGGCGGGCGAGTTGCACTACTCCTGGACCGTGGACGATGTCGCGGTCATCCAGCAGATCGGGCCGGGGAAGCTGATCCTGACGCGGGCGCAGGGAAGCGGCGCGATGCGGGTCTCTGTGGCGATCGACAACGGCGGGGCGAAGATCACTCAGTCGGCGTTGATCGTCGTCACTGAACCGCCCGCCATCCAAGAGCCGTGGGTCAATCGGCCACTGACCGCGAGCGAGCAACCGGAGGACAACCAGTTCATCGCTCGTGACACGGAACACGGCACACTGGCCTACACTGGCACACTCGCGGTGGCTGGCGATTCGGTCTTCGTGCGGGTCTTGGCCGACGACAAACCGTTCGCCACCGAGGTCGGACAGCTCACCGCTGAGAAGACCTACTCTCTCACCGTAAAGCTCAAGCCGGGCCTCATCAAGTACCGCACCGAGTTCGGCTTCAAAACCGGCGACCGGGAGACGGTACTCCACACCGCCTCGAACATCGTGTGCGGCGATGTGTACCTCATCGATGGCCAGTCCAACGCCGTCGCCACCGACATCGGCCCTGAAGACCCGACTTTCACCAGCGACTGGATTCGCACCTTCGGCAGCACAGCGGGTGACCCCGATAACTCGCGTCAGAAACTCTGGGGCAACGCCGTCGCTCGCAGCCGCGATGAGGGCCAGCGCGAGATCGGTTACTGGGGTATGGAACTGGGCAAGCGTCTGGTCGAGAGCCAAAAGATCCCGGTCTGCATCATCAATGGAGCCGTGGGGGGATCGCGGATCGACCAGCATCAGCGCAGCGAAGCCGACCCGACCGATGTCTCGACAATCTACGGTCGACTGCTGTGGCGCGTGCGGGAAGCCAAACTAACGCATGGCGTGCGGGCTGTACTCTGGCATCAAGGCGAGAACGATCAGGGAGCGGATGGCCCGACCGGCGGCTATGGCTACGAGACCTACCGCCAGTTCTTCGTCGACATGTCAGGCGGGTGGAAGACCGACTACCCGAACATCCAGCACTACTACGTGTTCCAGATCTGGCCCAAGGCGTGTGCGATGGGCGTCAATGGTTCCGATAATCAATTGCGCGAGGTACAGCGGACGCTGCCCAGGCTGTATTCGAACCTGAGTGTGATGTCGACGCTGGGCGTGAAGCCGCCCGGCGGTTGCCACTTTCCGAAGGAGGGGTACGCCGAGTTCGCGCGGATGATCCATCCTCTGATCGCGACCGACATCTATCACCAGCCCGTCGAAGGGATCGTCACGCCGCCCAACCTGAAGCGGGCTTTCGCGACAAGCGACAAGCGGGACGAAATCGTGCTGGATTTCGACCAACCGGTCGTCTGGTCGGACAACCTCGCGAGCCAGTTCTTCTTCGACGGCGAGTCCCAGCTGGTCGCCTCGGGAGCCGCCCGCGGGAACCGCCTCACGCTCAAGCTGACCGGTTCGTCGCAAGTCGCGAAGATCACGTACCTCGACAGCGCCGCCTGGAACCCCGACAACCTGCTCTACGGTAAGAACGGCTTGGCAGCTCTGACGTTCTGCGATGTGCTGATCGAGGGAGCGTTCACTCCTTCGAAATAATCGCCAGCCAACATTCTCCCCAGTCCGACCCCGCTACCCGAAGTCTTGGCGTGGATGAGGCTCTAGAACGCTTTCAGAGATTGTCTTCCGTTCGCACAGACAGGAATGTCTGTGCGAACTGAGCAGCGGGGCAGACATGCCTGTCTAGCTTTTGGCTGAAGACCAATTCTGAAACTGCTCTAGCGAGTCTGGCCACGCGGGGACCGAGGAGCGGGAATCCTGCGGGCGCTGGCGACCACGCTCTTTCGGGAGGCTCGCCCGAGTTTTCACCCGTACAAGAGTCAACTCAAGGCTGGACTCCCACCCTGAAAGGCGAACGGACAGAAGAAGCTGACCGTGGGATAGGCTTCCAGCCTGTCTTTTCGCGGGAGTTGACAGGCTGGAAGCCTATCCCACGGGTCAGACAACCCTGGCCGATCGCTGCTACGGAGCCTTCTGCAGCCGCTTCTTGTACGCCTCGTCCGCCGATTTGTACTTCGGCGGGGCGGGGCGGCGATTGGTGCCGCTGCTCTCTGTGGCCTTCCGCTCTTGCTCGCCGCCCGACTTCAGTTCGCCGGGCGAGTCGAGTTCGACTCCTTTCAGCAGTTCATCGAACTGTCGGCGACGGGCTTGAGCCTCGGGGGAGGTTTCGTCTCCGGCCTTGTTCAGGTTCTGGTCGAGCTGCTTCAAGAAGGCGTCGAGCTCCTCTTCGGTATAGCCCGTCTGGTCGAGCAGCTCCTGCGGAACCTCGCCTCGGCTAAGTTCTTCCTGAAGCTGCTTGATGGCCAGTGCAGCAGCCTTCTTGCGGTTCTCCAGATTGACGGCTTCAGCGGGCGAGTCTAGCGGGGCAGCTTCGCCGGGATTCTCCGTGTCGGCGGGATTCGTGCCGCCTTTGGGTGGTCCGCTCTTGGCACCCTGGCCCGCTGCACTGCTGGGAGGGGCTCCCGCACCCCCTTCACCACCCGGTTGAGGGGGGCCGCCGGGGGGACTTTCGCCGCCCGCAGCTGCGCCACTCTCAGCGGGTTTGTCTCCCGCGCCGGGCTTCTTGGGCTTGCCTGGCGAGTTCGGCTTGCTTTGCGGTGCAGGTTTCGGTGTTCCAGCCTCGGCAGGATCTGCCTCGGCAGGAGTTTCCGCCTCAGCTCCTTCGGGCTTCGGGCCCCCGCCACCGCCCTCCCCACCTGCTGGGGAATCGCCCTCGGGAGGCATCTCTTCGGGAGCAAATGGCATCGGCTCGCCCTCTGTCGGGGACTCGCCCGGTTTGGATTTGGCGGGGGCTGACTTGGGCTTCTTGGTGTCGCCGGTCTGGGGCTTATCGGCGGACTTTCCGGAGGCATCGGGCGGGGGAGTTGAGCCTTCCTCGGCGGCGGGCATCGGCTTGTCGGGAGTTCCGGGTTCAGAGGGTTCGCCGGGCATGGGCTTGTCGCCGCTCGGGGAGCCAGACTTCGAGGGGCCGCCGGGCTTCTTCGCGCCTTGACCCGGAGTCCCCGGCTTCGGTTCTCCGCCGGGAGTGCCGCTCTCGCCGGGCATCCCGTCAGCGGCTGGAGAGTCGCCGGGCATGCCGGTCTCGGAACCACTCTCGGAGGGGGCGTCGGTTCCCGATTCGCTCTTGGGAGCATCCGAGGGAGGCTTTTGTCCGACCTGTTGTTTCGGTGGTTTCTCGCTGGGATTTGGTTTATCGGGGGCCTGCTTTTGCTGGCCCGGTGGCTTCGGGGACTGGCTCCCCGGAGGCATTGGATCGCCGGGCTTCTGCGGCTGCGGGTCGTCCGACGGTTGCCCCGGCTGGGGTTCATCACCGGGCATGGGGGCTTCGCCCGGCATCGGCTCGCCCGGTTGTGCGGGGTCATCGGCTTTCGGTTCGGTCCCTTGCGGCGGCTTGTCGCCCGTTTTCGAGGGAGCAGTCTTGGGCTGGCCCGTGTTCTTCGGAGCCATCGGGTCTGCGGGCTTCTCTGTCGCTGGCTTCTCTCCCGGCTCAGTCGGCATCGGCGTGCCAGTGCCATTCTCCGGCATCGGAGGTTCGGCAGGCATCGGCGTCTCGCCCGGCTCTTGGCCCGGAGTCCCCGGCTTCGTTTCCGGTTTCCCCATCGGCGGCTTCACGCCCGACTTCTGCGGAGTGGGCTTTTCGCTGTCTGCTGATCCCGGCATCGGCGCAGGGTCCGTCCCGTCCGGTCCCGGCTCCTGCGGCATGGGGGCCGTCGTCGGGTCTGGCATCGCGGGATCGGTGCCCGGCTTGGCCTTCGGCGGGGCCGGGTCGGTCTCGGGCTGGGTGCCATTCTTCATCGGCGGCTTCACCGAATCAGGACGCCCAGTGGTCTTCTCAGGAGTCTGCGGTTCGTCGCCCGTGCCGGACTTCTCTGGGGCTTCGCCCGGCATCGGCGGCGTGTTGCCCGTTTCGGGACGCGGAGGATCGGTCGCACTCGGCTTGGACTTCTCACCAGTCTTGGGCGTATTCGGCTTCGGCTCGCCCGGCATCGGCGTATCGCCAGTTCCGGTCGGAGGCATGTCAGCTTCCGGCTTCTCCGTTGTGTCTCCCGACTTCGGAGGTGTCTGGGTGTCCTGCGGCTGGCCGGGGTTGGTCGTCTTCATCGGCGGCTGGGATGGCTTCGAGGAGTTCTCCCCACTGGTCGAGTTCTCACCCGTGTTCGGTCCACTCGGTGTCTGCTCGCCCGGCATTGGCCCTTCCGGTTTCGGCGTCTGATCCGCCTGCTTCTGCTGTTCCGCCTGACGCTCCAACAGCTTCTTCAGCACCTCATCCGGAGACGCTTTCTCTTGGCGAGGCTGTGGCAGTCGAGGCTCTGGCGAGCTGTTCTGTGGCTGGGTCTTGTTCGGCGGTCCACCGGGTTGTGGGGGCGGAGTCGCACCGGGGTCCAGCCCCTCTTGAGGCTGTCCCGTCTGCGATGTCCCGGTTTGTGGCTGGCCGGACTTCGGCTGGTCCGTCTTCTGCGAACCGGGTTGAGGTTGGCCCTCCGGTGAGGGATTCGGCTGCGGCTGCCCCTCGGGAGGCTCATTGGGAGCTTGTTGTCCCGGTTGCGGCTGGGATTTCTGCTGTTGGCCCTTCTGCGGTTGACCAGACTTCGGTTGACCCTGTTGCGGCTGACCTTGTGGCGGATCGCCGTTCATCGGCTCGCCTTGCTCAGGCATCGGCTGCTGAGCGGGGTCAGCTCCGTCATTGGGCATCGGCTCGGGATCCGCCCCCGGCGGGTTGTCCCCCATCGGGTCCATCGGCTCATCGGACTTCTGCTCTTCCGGAGGCGGATTCGCCGGGTCTTGCGGCTGGCCATCCGGCCCCAACTCCTGCGGCGGATTGACAGCCTGCTCGGCTTGCTCGATCTTCTGATCAGCGGCCTGCTGTTGCTCGTCCTGCTTCTGCTGAGCTTGCTCCGGTGTCACCGGGTCGATGATCGTGATCGTGATCTTCGGCGATCGTGTCAGGTTCCCCAGCCGGTCGGCAAACGGTTCGAAATTGTCCTTTGCCTCCAGCCAAAACGTCAGCGTCTTGCCTGGCTCAACCGCAAACTGTTCCAGCTTCAACAAGTGTTGTCCGCGCGTCTGCGGCTCGAACGGCGGGGCGTCGAATAGCAGCTGTGGCTTGGTGAGAGCCTCGCCGTCCTTCTCAAACTTCATCACGACCGACTTCAGCAGGAAGTCGGGATCGCTGGCCTCATACGCCACCGGCAGCGACCCATTCGCGGGGAGTTCCATGTCCTCGGTCGGGTGCAGGATCGTCAGCTTGGGCGGCAGGTCGGCCCGTATCCGCTGCGTGTGCAGGGTCGGCACTGCCACCGACTCGACGCCGTCCGCAGACTTGCGAGTCAAGGCGATGCGATAGAACCGTGGGAACGACCCATCGGACCGGAACTTCAGCTGCCACTGGGCCGAGAGATGCACGCCGTCGGCGATCTGCATCGGCAGCTCTTCGGCCTTAAGGGCGGTGTCCTCGGTGTCAGAGAACAACACCGTCGCGCTATCGACCGGCACGTTGGTCAGTGCCCGTACGGTGACGGACGTGCCCTCCCACGCATCAATGGCCGAGTCCTCTTGCGTGCGGTCATCGACCCCCATGTAGGTCGGGTAGTCGTAGGCGACCTCCTGCACGGTGGCCGTCGGCGGCTGCCGCACCGTGATCAAGAAGGTCGGCGACACCGCGTCCCCGGCCTCGATGCGATAGGTCACGTTCTGCATCAACCCATTGCCGCTCTCCCCCACCAGACGGCCACGATAGCGATGCACGCCCTCGCCGGTGTCTTGCAGCTTCACGACCTCATCGACCATCCGCCGGTCGACGGTTGTGTAGAGGACGCGGACCTCTGCCGGGATCGCTCCACTGAGCGTGGTCTCGATGTCGGGGGTCGCATGGGCCAGAACGGTCAGGTCGCCGGGCTTGACCTCCAGAATCGTCGTTTGCGTACTCAGCGAGACATTCGCCATCGGGAACAAGCCCCGCCACGCCGACGACATCAAGCTCTTGGGACTCGCCAGCGTGTACACGCACAGCACCCCGACCATCGCCAAGAGCGCATACGACAGCTTCGTCAGTGAGTGCCGGTCGACTGCATCATCGACGTTCACCTGTTGCAGGTTCATCGCCGCGCGGCGCTCCATCGCCTCGATAATCACCGGCGAGACGGGGCGACCCGCCTGCTGCAAATCGACCAGCGTGAGGAGGTTGCTCTTCAGTTCGGGGTGTGCCCCTTCCAGCTGGGAGGCGGCGTAGAGCGAGGTGACGCTCTGCATCCACGGGTGAATGAACTTGTACCAGGTCCAGGCCCCGAGCACTCCCAGAAACCCCGTCCACAACACATACCGCGAGGTCTGGCTCCAACCGCCCGAGATCACCCAGTGGTCGGTGACGATAAACAGAAACAGATACCCCACCAGCAATAGCACCGCCCCGACTCCGCCGGTCAGCAGGTCGGCCCCGCGGATTCCGCGTCGGGCCTGCTTCAGCTGGTACTGAATGTACTCCTCGAAGCCGACGTATTGCCGTCCGCCCTCGCCCGAGGGTTTCGGTGGATTTTGTAGAGTCGACGACATTGGGGAATCCCTTTCGTCTGTTGTCTCGTGGGATCGGCTTCCAGCCTGTCTTCTTCGCAGACGGCATGACAGGCTGGAAGCCGATCCCACTGTCCGAGTTCCGCCCACCGGGCCTTGGATGCCCGCGCACCCCGAGCGGTCTGGAAACCACTCACTATTCTAGTCGACGCGCCCGCTCGGCGAAACGTTCCCGGAATTCCGACAAGATTGGCAATTGATGACGGAGCGATTTACGGAATCGGCTCGCACGGAAAAACCGGCGTCTTCCGTAGTCCCTCCCTCAACACTTGAACTAGATAGAGAGCTTGGCACCAGCCCGGTGTTTTCGGAGATGTCACGTCCGCTCAAGTGCGGTAAGCAAGCCCGTCGGCACACTCTTTCTGCCTGAAAGCTGACGACTGACCACTGAAGGCTCCTCCCCTGACAACTTCCTCGCCCCCCGCTAACATCAACTGCCAGTGATGGATGAGGCGTCCGCCCCAGTCACTGCAATACTCAGGAGAATCACAGCATGATGAACGTGCGATGGAGTCTGATCGTGGCAGCGGGGATGCTGCTGGTCGAGGTGCAGACCGCACAGGCCAATGTGCGGTTGCCGGAAGTCATTAGTAACAACATGGTCCTGCAGAAGGACATTCCGCTGCCGATCTGGGGCTGGGCCGAAGCGGGAGAAGAGGTCACGGTCTCGCTGGGGGACAGCACACAGACGACCAAGGCCGACGGAGCGGGCCAGTGGCGAGTCACGCTGCCCGCGATCAAGACAGCGGGCGGCCCGCACGAGATGACCGTCAAAGGCAAGAATGAGATCAAGGTCTCGAACATCCTCGTCGGGGAAGTCTGGGCCGGATCGGGCCAGTCGAACATGCAGTGGGCTGTCGCTCAGTCGGCCCATGCGCCGGAAGAGATCAAGAACGCCAACTTCCCGAAGATCCGCCTGTTCATCATTCCGCTGGTTCCGTCGGGTACTCCAGCGGAGCATGTGCAGGCTCAGTGGGTCGAGTGCTCGCCGCAGTCGGTCGGTGGCTCGTCGGCGGTGCTGTATTTCTTTGGTCGTGAGATTCACTTGAAACTCGATGGCATGCCGGTCGGTCTGATCACGACAGCGTGGGGCGGAACCCGCATTCAGCCATGGATTCCCCCGCAGGGATACACCGCGATTCCGGAACTGGCGGGCGAGCGGGACGAGTGGCTCGGCATGCTGAATGGCTACGCCGATGCGCTGTCCAATCATGCAACATCGATCAAGGCTTACAACGAGGCCGTCAAAGCCGCTCAGCCGGGCGACGCTCTTCCCGCTGCCCCGTCGGCAGTCACGACCATCGGTCACCCTTTGAACAACAATTACCAGCATACCGGTCTGTACAACGGCATGATCCACCCGATCGTTCCGTTCGGTATTCGGGGGTTTCTCTGGTATCAGGGCGAGTCCAACAATGGCCAGGGGATGCACTACTACCAAATGAAACGCGGCCTGATCGAGGGCTGGCGGAGTGCCTGGAACCAGGAGGGGAATCGCGACTTCCCATTCCTGTTCGCTCAATTGGCTCCGTATAACTACGGCCCTCCACGAGCCACCGATTTGCCAGGAATCTGGGAAGCCCAGACCGAGACGTTGAAGGTCAAGAACACCGGCATGGCCGTGCTGACCGACATCACGACGATCGGCGACATTCATCCGCCGAACAAACAGGATGTGGGCAAGCGTCTGTCGCTGTGGGCACTGGCCAATACCTATGGCAAGGCCGATCTGGTTTACTCCGGTCCGCTGTTTAAGTCGCTCGCTGTCGATGGCAATAAGGCGGTCGTCAGCTTCCACCACGCTGCGGGTTTGAAGGCCAGCGATGGCAAGGATCTCTCGTGGTGGTCGATCGCCGGTGAGGATAAGAAGTTTGTCGCCGCCAAGGCCACGATCACTGGCGACACCGTCGTTGTCACAGCTGAGGGAGTGGCCACCCCCGTGGCTGTCCGCTTCGGTTGGAACCAGATCGCCGAGCCGAACTTGAAGAACGGAGCCGATCTCCCCGCGTCCCCGTTCCGGACCGATACCTGGACCGATGCGGTGAATGTGCCGTAAGGGGGAAGTGGTCAGCTCTCAGTCGTCAGTTTTCAGTGGTGAAACGAGAAAGCCCAGGGGTTGCAACCTCTGGGCTTTTTTTGTGTTGACTTCCGAAGGAGTATGGTCGCCATTCGACGCAGGTTCTGGCTCCTCGGCCCCCACGGGGCCTGACTCGACAGCCCAGGGCGCAGCCCTGGGCAATCGGAGGCCAAGCATTCCTCAAGGCCCAACGGGCCGTCACTCGACGCCGACAGTGGGTGACGGCTCGTTGGGCCTCAATCGGTTGAGGACGCCATCAGTTCCCAGGGCTGCGCCCTGGGTTATTGAGTCCAGCCCCTCCGGGTCGAGAATCTCAGGGGAATCTAAGTACAATGACGAACACACTCCTTCGGAAGTCTCGTACAAGCAGAATGACAACGAGAGTCGATCGGGGAGTTCCGTGTGTGGGAACTCAGTGGGACTTTCGAAGCCAGCGGTGACTCATGGAATCGAACAATGAACCGCACACGTCGAGTCGGCTTTCCCGCTGGGTGCTGGCCATCCTGCTGTTCTCCCCATTGATCTATGTCATCAGCATTGGCCCCATGTCGCCAATTCTTCGTTTTCATTGCGGAGACTCGGGGTATCAAGTCTGGCAAGCTGTGTATGGGGCCCCGCTCGGGCGTACTCCCCGGCCCATCCGAAGTCTGGTCAACAAGTATCTCGGATTCTCCGACAAGCTCTATTGGCGCATGCGCCGGGACGACTAATGTCACTGGGGTGACTTGGTGATTACAAATTCGTTGTGGCCTACAATTGATCTCGCTCATCTGTAATCAATAGACTGACGCAGCACCTCGCCCGTAAACGGTAACATCTCCGAGCAGACCACTCCCATGACAATTCAAGCAGAATGTGGTGGCTGTGGTCAGGTCTATCTGGTGGATGAGTCGAAGGCGGGGCGAAGCGGGAAGTGCAAGGAGTGCGGAGCCACCTTTCAAGTTCCGGCGCTGGCCCCGAAAACTCCGCCTCCAGCGAAACTTTCGCAGCCACCGAAACCAGCCCCCAAGAGTCGCCCACAGCCAGCCCCGAAAGCGGCCAAGCCGTCTCGCCCTCGCGAGGAAGAATTCGAGGATTTCGGAGACCTTCCTCCGCTGGTGAGGACCGGCAGGTCATCCTCGTCGGGAAAGAAACGCCGCTCCTCGGGGAGTGGATTGCGAATCAGTTTCAACTGGGGTGTGATCTCCAAAATCTTGATCTTCTTGATGATTGCAATGTGTGCGGGGGGGGGGCGTCTTGATTGTCCCAGCAGTCCGGAAAGCACGACAGGCAGCGCGGCTCGCAGCAGAGAAAAAGGTCACCTGGTCGAATTTCTCGTTCCCCGGTGGACAGTTCAGTTGTGATATGCCAGACGGGACTGTGTATGAACAAAAGAACCACGCCAACGGTCTGACCACACAGTCATGGAAAAAAGAGCTTCAGCGACTGGTTGTCACCGCCGGGTTCTCGGACACGTCTAACATTCCCGAATGGCAGCAGAATCCTGAATCCGGCCTCACGGAAATCGCACAAACCTACATCGCAGTTCTTGATAAGTCCGTGGTGACAGTCGTGTCTCAATCGTCCACGATGATTCATGGACACCCCGCACGAGAATTCGTGATCAATGTAAAAGGACAACTGACGGTACACCATTATTTCATCTACGCCAACAGTCGACTGATCGAGATGCAAATCGCTTACCCGTTGAACGATGAGCCCCCCAATGCGAAACGAAGCTATGAAACCCTGAAAATCGAATGACCGACACATCTCAGCCATCCCGCGACTCCAGCGACGAGGGAATGGGCCTCGTTCGAGTTCTCCTTCCGCTCAGCACCGACCATGGAATCCGGCTCAGACATCAAAAACGATGTCTGAGCCGTCTCCACATCTCGGCCCCGACTACAGCAGGTTTAGCACCCGATCAGCCAGCCCCTTCTCGCCCAAGACGATGTTGAGCTTGCCCGCCACGGCGATCTTCTCCAGCACCTCCAGCTCGCGCAGCCGCATCAGAGTCGGACTCTCCGCCAGCAGCTTCGCGGTGTTGGCCTGCGAACGCATCGCAGCTGTTTCTTCGCGACGGGCGATGAGGTTGGCCTCGGCGGCTTTCTTGGCCTCCGTGACCTTGTTCATCAGGTCCTTCATCTCGCCAGGCAGAATCACATCTTTGATTCCGACCGAAGCGAGGTCCAGACCCAACTCACCCGCCCGCCGACGGACGTTGTCCTCGATCTCTTTCGAGACCGAGTCCTTGTCCGACAGAAACGCATCGAGTTCCCGCGCCCCAACCACCGACCGCAGCACGAGCTGGGTTTCGCGATAGAGAGCCTGCCGCACGTCGTCGGTCTGGCTGAGAGCCTTGCGGGCATCGGCGATCTTGTAGGTCACGACGGCGTTGATCCGCAGCGTGACCTTGTCGGCGGTCATGATCTCCTGACCGCTGACATCGACCATCGTCTCCCGCAGATCGACCTCGACCACCTTGGCCTCGGCCGGTCCCTTCCAGAAGGCGTACTCGCCCGGAGCCAGTACCTCGACGAAGCGGCCCTCAATGAACAGCACACCCACGCGATCACGCGGCACCTCGCACACATCGAGCAGCTTCGCCGCCAGCGGCGAACGCACGATCACCTTGAACTGCTCGTGCAGGAAGCGGACCTGCCGAATGTCAATGACCTCGACGCGGACCTGCTTCTGACCCGTCCAGTAAGCGTACTGCCCCGCTGGCAGGACATGGCTGAACCGATTCTCGATCCAGACCAGCGCCCGTTCCGTGTCCTTCAGGTCCAGCACCACCGCGCGGTCCTTCAGCAGTCCCGACTTGATAATCAAGTCGAGCTGCTCATGCACCAGCCACGGTGAACGCTGCGAGACCACATCGATGCGGACCTTGCCCAGTGGGTCAAAGAACCAATGCGACCCCGCCGCCAGCAAGTCCTGAAACTCACCGTCCCGGAAATGCAGACCGACCTCGTAGCTGCGGATTTTGGAATGCTTGTAGCACATCATCAGACACCTCTTCTCAGTTTGGGAATCCCGAGGAGACACGCGTCGAAACGATGTGTTCGCGGAAAGACGATTGGTTTTGTTTGTCGTCGTGGATGGATAGACTGGCCCCAAGGAGAACAGGCGATGTCACTTGTGGAAGATGCGTACCGAGCCGCCGTGGATGCCATGACCCCTGCGCAGAAATTCGCGCGGATGGGGGAGCTAAACCTGTGGGCTCACTGGAACATCGCACGCATCATTACCAAGGAGCAAGGTTCATTACCGCGAGTGATCCTGAAGTGGAAAGTGGCATTATGGAAATATGGCAACAACCCGACTTCTCGCAAACTCATTGAAGATCATTTAGCTCTGCTTCAGCTTGAACCGCATCAGTACGACGGGGATCAGCCGTTGGAGTTGAGCGAAATTGACAATCAAATCAGCAACCTCGCTGTACCACCCGAACTGACGAGTCGGTGTTCGCTTGAGTCCATGTGTGAAGAGTTGATCGAGGATTCGTGCGACTTGATGACTTCTTCTGGTTTCCAAGCTCCGCTTGGGACTGAGGCGTAACCCACTGAATGCGGTTTTGCAGGCCGCCGCCACTCCGTGTGACTTCAGTGTCGTTGCTCAGAATTGACGCACACTGTTGAATCGACGCTCTAGTAGGGCAACCACAGAAGAGGAGCACCGAGAAAATCAACAATGGTCACGACGAACAGCGATGGAGGCGGAGCTGGTTCAATACAGACGGTTAAGTGACGGAGTCTGTGTGTTTCTGTCATCCAATCCATGAGCGATTTCGTCTTACTTGATAGCCGAGATGGTGGAGGCAGATCAAGCCCCTTTCGCAATCGAATGCCACTATCCGAGTATCGTGTCCACACTTCCGAAAGAGCACCACCAACCAAGTCAGGAATCGAGGCGATATCCTCGATTTGCAGTGTTCCGTTGTCGGAAGCAGTCGTGCCACACCGTATGTGACCCAACGTGAATGGGAGTGTTCCGTCGGAACTTGCCAGATATCGACAAAGCCCAGAGCAGAAAACGTCGGTAAGTGCTCGCAGTTGATCTTCATTCGAAGCGATCTCATCCTGGTCGGTTATCCAGACAACATTCTGTTTGGGCGAAACCATCCCAGCCAAAAGGAAGCAGTTGAAATGCGATATCCGGAGTAGTCGATCAAATGTCGATTTTCCGTACTTTGCCTTAGGCCAACATTCTGCCACGGTATTGAAGTCCGTGGTGCCGTCTTGCTCGAAAAGGCTTTTCACCCCTTTGTCGACAACGAATGAAACGCATATGCCCTCGAGATCGCCGATGAGGGCAAGGAACTCTTGGAGGAGGTTAGCCTTTACTTTGTCGCCAAGTTTTTTGAATGCAAACGTGCGAGGACCGAGACTTCGCTTGCTCCGCCAGTCCACTCTTCGCTTATCCCAATCAGTGAAATCCCGATTTCCCAGGAGTGCAAAAGTAAAGCATTCGTATCTCGACGACTTGTGGGAACCACTGTAGTCCGACACGGTGAAGACTGTTGGGGAATCATGAAGGCAGGGGAACGCTCCAAGTTTGAGAACATTGCGATTGCTGAAACATCGATCAATGGTACTCATTAGACCAAGATCCGATGATGCCATTGATCGCCACATCTAGTCGTCCTCCTCATGCCGATTTCGTAATCAGTATATCCAATCTTTCGAAAGTGTCCCTGCCAGGAGTAGAACCTGGACTACTACTTTCAAGGAGTGGCACAGTTTTGGAATGCTTGTAGTACATCATCAGACACATTGCTTGTTGTTTGGAAATCAGTAGAAGACACGCGATCGAAGATTATTCCGGTTCCCAAGCTCTGCATGGGCTTGAGAGTGAAATGCGGCTTCAGTGCCCCGACAACTTGTAAGAAAAGACCATCCGAAGGCAGAGCATTCGCGGATCACCTGCACGAATCGCGGAGTGGGCTTGAGCGAACGCCCTCAGTTGCCTTCCTGGACTTTCTCGACGAGGTGGTGGTCCCGGGCTCCCGAAGGAGTTCCGGTTAGCCCGCCTCGTTGCGGCCATTCAGTTCCACAGCTGAGGTCTGATCGCGGTATCGACCCACTACAGGGCGTCGGCACAGGCTGCCGTCCGTCGCATCGTCTCGGCGAGTTGTTCCGGGGTTGCCCTCCGGCTCGCGAAGCCGATTCGAAATGACGGCGGATCCAACGGATGTCTGCCTCCTTCAGGCTTGATAGTGGAACCGTCTTGCGACGGTCCCTGGAGTCGGTTTAAAGCCGACGTTTTGGCGCGGGATTCGAACCCGCTACAGCCAGATTATGAGTCTGGTGCTCTACCCGTTGAGCTAGCCAACATCAACTACACCCATGCAGAACCCATTTGCGGAACGCCCCACTCTGATCCCTTCCGGGTGAGCAGTGCGCCGCTGGACTGGTGTGGCCAATGGTCACGTCGAGGACACGGGGCTGAGTGGCGTGGTTCGGGGAAAATGAAGTGGCGTAGCCATGTTTGTCCACATTCTGGGTCTGCGAAGCCGCATGGTGATTGGGATTAAATGAGGGGACACAAGAGTGCCTCTCAGGTATCCAGCCCCAAGAGTTGCAATCAGTTTGGGTCGCCCGCGATTTACAATCCGAGATTCTGCTCAGAAACAGGCACCAGGAACTCACTTACTTTCTTATGCATTGACGGATGACTTGGTAGGTAAATGTAACCCTGAAACCCGAGCATTCGAATCAAGAGCATCATCACCAATGACTCAACGCCAAAGAGATATTCAACTTTCTTCTCTGTGGTCTTGAGTTTTTTGTCCAGTTCGCCGGTGTGAATGAGCTTGTGGCGGAGCCCGAGCTGTGATCGTGAGAGGGCTTGAACTCCGAGGAGGTCGCAAGATCGAGCGACCTTGTCGGGGAAGGAAAGCTCTGAGTTCCAGCCCTTGATTGTGACATCGCAAAGCGTGTCTGTACGATGACGTTCCCAATTTCTGCTGAGCGTTCTCAATAGAGAGTGTAGCACAAATCGAAACCACTTTCTGTCAATGCGATCAGGCAGTGATTGGTCAATCACCGCCTCACTCCTCTCGCAGTTTACCTTCGCCGTGATTCGATCAAGCAGAGTGTTCAATAATGTGCATTTCACTTCAAGCTGTCTGACTCCACGGACTTGTGTCAACAGATCGATTGTAATGCTCCACCAGTCTTGGTCTGCGAAATACGCTTTCTCACACGATTCCATAAATGATCTGAGATTGCCATAGACCCAGTTTCCAGCTAGAGCAGACCATCTTTGATTGAAGGACAACAACCCAGGCTTGCGATACTGGATCTGCATTCCGGCATCACCCGAATGCCTGAACTGGACCCATTTGATGTCTCCACCTAGCGTAAGGGAAAGAAGTTCTTCAATCGCACGGGCCGTTTGCTTGAGGATACTTTCAGTGTCACCATCGCGTTGTTCCGTGCTCAATGTGCCACTAACGACTGGCCCCGGAAAGGTAAAGTCATCTATCGGCCAGGGCCTCCGCATCTAAATCGGGTGGTCCAATTGTTGCAGTGTCCAGTCTTCGGTCAAGGGCCTATTTGGAAATGGGCCGCCGGGTGAGGACTTCCGACGGAGCGAGAGATGTCGACGAGCAGTGCGATTGAAAAGATG
>JANPCU010000416.1:0-2707 GCA_031431195.1 Planctomycetota bacterium
ATTCCCGTACGTGTTCCTGACGTGGTGGATGGTGTGGCCGACGCCGGTCGGCCGGTGGTACACGTACCACCCGGTCGCGTGGGACCCGGGGTACATGGCCAAGTTCCCGGGGCTGGACCGGTTGCTGGTCGCGTACCACGATCACGATCCTGTCGGGGGGCTTCGCGAGATCGATCGGCTGATGGCCGTGTCGGCCCACATGCGGCGGAGTGCGGCGCGGGCCAAGCTGACCCTGATCGTCCGCGATGTCGGCCGAGTGACCGATTTGACCCTTCTCCCGCTCGCCCTCGGCGAGCTTCCGGCCGGCGCGTCCGAGTCGCTCGGCTCGTACGCCCGGCTCAGGGCGGCCGGCGAGGTGCGCTGGGCATGACGGAGTGAATGGAGGTGGAAGTCCTCTGTGGGGCCTATCGGAGGCAACCACGAGCGGAAGGCAACTGCACGAGGCGAGGATGGACCCATGCACCGGACTCGTCTTTCCCGTGAGGGCGTGTGGGATGGAAGCCGGACGCAGGTCGCAGCCCCGAACGCAAGTGAACCCTCGATCAGGCTTCTCGGCCGGGGCCAGTGTGCCTCCCGACACGACGCCCGATATCCGATCGCGGTCGGGAAGTAGAGAGGGCGGCGGCGGCGGCAAGTTACTCCGTCTTACCCCAGGAGATCTCTTCCGGTCCGCGTGGGCGGTAGGTCACGAGAAGGCAACGACGAGTGACCGATGCCGGGAGAGAAGTCGGATCACCCCGTAGTAGCGTGGAAGCGGAGTAACGCCCGTGGAGCGAAGGGGGTGACAAGTTGTCAAAGACCGAATCTCGCCAACTGACTTTCGCGTTTGCCGACAGCCCGCAAGGGGCTGGCCGGGGTGCGCTCAGCGACGTATCGCGGGGCAAAGCCTGGTTAGCGCTACGAGCGAAGGGCAAGGAGGGGAGCGATTCGGTCGCCTGGACAGCTGGTACGGACCGGCTGTTGGAGCGGGTGGCGTCGTCGGTCAATTTGGCCGCGGCGTTACTGAACGTTTCGCGGAACAAGGGAGCGGCGGGCGCGGACGGCCGCAGCGTGGACGAGGTCGTGGCCGCGGCGGCCCGTCTTCTGCCATGCGTGCGGCGTGAGTTGCTGGCGGGCACCTATCGTCCGGAAGACATCCGCCGGGTTTGGATTCCCAAGCCCGGTGGTGGGGAACGGGGGTTGGGCATCCCGAACGTCGTCGATCGCTGGGTGCAGCAGGCGGTCCTCCAAGTGCTGCAACCGGTCTTCGAGCCGACGTTTCATCCTAGCAGCCACGGCTTCCGTCCGGGCCGAGGTGCGCGAACGGCCATCGCCGAAGCGAAGACGCATCTGGCCGAGGGTTACAGTATCGCGGTCGAGATCGATTTATCGAAGTTCTTCGACCGGGTGCACCATCAGCGTCTGTTGAACCGCTTGGGTCAACGGGTTGCGGACGGGCGAATCCTCGATCTGGTGCATCGGATGCTGAAAGCGAAGGTGGTTCTGCCCGACGGCACGCGGGTGGCCACGGCGGAAGGAACGCCGCAAGGCGGTCCGTTATCGCCACTCCTTTCCAACATCGTCCTGGACGAGTTGGACCGGGAGTTGGCCCGTCGTGGTCTCCGATTCGTGCGTTATGCGGACGACTTTAGCGTGTTCGTTCGGAGCGATCGCGCGGGTCGTCGGGTGCTGGACTCGATTCGGACGTTCATCGAAGGGCGGTTGCGTCTGGTGGTGAACGAGGGAAAGAGTTCGGTGAGCCGGGCGAACGTCCTGACCTTTCTCGGCTTCCAGTTGGGGAAATCCCGGTCTGGAACGGTAACGGTGAAACCGTCGGCACGAACGGAAGAGCGGTTGGACGCCCGGATTCGGGAGCTTACCCCCCGGACTTGGGGCCAGTCGTTGTCCGCTTGTATCGAGCAGGCGAATCGTTACTTGCGGGGATGGTTCGGGTATTTTCGGCTCTGCACGTCGGAGGGGATGGCAGCTTTTGGGCGGTTCGACGCTCACATCCGGCGACGGATTCGAGCGGTGATCGTCCGTCAGAAGAAGCGTCCCCGGCATCTGTACCGTCATCTCTTGAGTCGCGGCGTCCCTCGGGGTCCGGCAGCGAAAGCAGCGTTCGACCGCCAGGGCATTTGGCACCGCAGCGTCAGCTATGGGATTCATAAAGCGTATCCCAATGCCTGGTTTGCGTCATGCTTGATGTCCCTGAAGGACGAATGGCA
Source organism: Planctomycetota bacterium (assembly GCA_031431195.1). Lineage (GTDB taxonomy): Bacteria > Planctomycetota > Planctomycetia > Planctomycetales > Planctomycetaceae > TH-plancto1. The sequence continues at coordinate 2,208 of JANPCU010000416.1, forward strand.
GCGGCAGCACCCCCCGGAGCAGGTCTCATCCCGACAGCTCTTGCTGTTCGAGTGATCGAGTCAGCGACTTGAAGAGCCGGATGTGTGACCCACAAGTCCGGTTCTGTGAGAGGTCCAGGGGCGAAAGCCCCTGGGCCTACTCGACCGGAACCGGCCGGCACGGCGACCGCCGGGGACCTGTGGGTCAAAGGCCGGAGGTGTTGCTTCGAATCGGGCACGCCGTCAACGTTGCCGGCCAGGTCGAGCAGGGCTATCAATCGGGCGAGAGTCGGCCCCCACGGCGAACAGCAGAGATGGCTTCAACTCGCCAAGCCCGATTGCGAAAGTGCCAACAATATGCTAACCACATGGCACATCCGGATGCCCGATGCCTACAATATAAATGCCCTGTGAGAAGTGACCGAAAACCTGAGAAACAAGGCGATCCCACGCGAATTCGATGCGGTTGCCACGCGGGGGCGATGCGACTCAGCCAGGTGCAGCGCCTGGTTCGGCGTGCC
>JANPCU010000417.1:0-16933 GCA_031431195.1 Planctomycetota bacterium
CGCTACAAACTCCGCGACTCCCTCTCCTCCCCATCCCCCCCGCGTCCGCTCGTTTCATCAGGCCAGCCTTATCGGCGGGTGGCACAAGAGGCCTCTGCATTTCTCTCAGCACGCGCGGGCTTCCATCGTTTGCAGTGCGGATCAGAGATGAGTCGCGGACGATGATTCCTCGTGGTTGAGCCTCTTCATCTGTTTTCATCCGTGTTCATCTGCGGATCCCCCTTTTGAGTCATGACGCATTGCGGGAAACAGCTGCCGACTTTTCTGCTGCACACACCTGTTCGATAATGTTCAACACATCAATATTCCCCGCTGCGTTAACCTCGCGTGATAGACCGCAGATTCCGCCTCTTGCCGCACCGCTTCTCGGGAACTAGAATTGCCCACCGACCGGTTGGGGCGAGCCACTCAGTGATTCTCCAAGCCCGAAGCGAGACTAGAGGTTATGACCTCTGGACAGCTTCGGGTTGATTCGTTGATCAACTCGCAGGATCCTCCCGGACGGTCTCCCGCAGCCTTCATGGAGTCTCTGCAATGTACGAGCGTTTTACCGACCGCGCCCGCAAGGTCATGCAACTGGCGAACCAGGAAGCCCAGCGGTTCAATCACGAATATATCGGCACCGAGCATATTCTGCTGGGGCTGGTCAAAGAAGGTTCGGGCGTCGCTGCCAACGTCTTGAAGAACCTGGATGTCGACCTCCGTAAGATTCGTCTGGAGGTGGAGAAGATCGTCCAGTCTGGTCCCGACATGGTCACGATGGGCAAACTGCCTCAGACTCCGCGGGCCAAAAAGGTCATCGAATACGCGATGGAAGAGGCTCGTAACCTTAACCATAATTATGTCGGCACGGAGCATCTGCTGCTCGGCTTGCTGCGCGAGCAAGAAGGGGTCGCGGCTCAGGTGCTGATGAACCTCGGCCTGAAGCTGGAAGATGTCCGCGAAGAGGTGCTGAACCTGCTCGGACATGGCACCGAACAAGGCGAAACCGCCGAGCGCGGTGGCAAGGGGGGCGAAGGGGGCGGTGGCAAGGGCGAAGGCGGCGGCGGACGCAGCGGCAAGAGCCGCACCCCGGCTCTCGACAGCTTCGGTCGCGATCTGACCGAACTCGCCAAGCAGACCAAGCTCGATCCGGTGATTGGTCGCGAGAACGAAATCGAACGTCTGATGCAGGTGCTTTGCCGCCGTCAGAAGAACAATCCGGTGTTGCTCGGGGAAGCCGGTGTCGGCAAGACCGCCATCGTCGAGGGCCTGGCCCAGATGATCGTCGACGGATCGGTGCCGGAGCCGCTGCGAGACAAGCGGATCGTGGTGCTGGACTTGGCGATGATGGTTGCCGGGACCAAGTATCGCGGTCAATTCGAAGAGCGCATTAAAGCGGTGATGAACGAAGTCCGCCGGGCGAAGAGTGTGATTCTGTTCATCGACGAACTCCACACTCTGGTCGGAGCCGGGGGAGCTGAGGGGGCGATCGATGCCTCCAACGTACTCAAGCCGGCTCTAAGCCGAGGTGAATTGCAGTGCATCGGAGCCACGACTCTCGATGAGTACCGCAAATACATCGAGAAGGACAGCGCCCTCGAACGCCGATTCCAAATGGTGATGGTCGACCCGCCCGGCAAGACCCAGGCGGTCGAAATCCTCAAGGGACTCAAGGACCGCTACGAGCAGCACCACCGCGTGCAGTACACCGACGACGCCCTCGAAAAGGCCGTCGAACTCTCGTCCCGCTACATCTCGGGCCGCTGCCTGCCGGATAAGGCGATCGATGTCATCGACGAAGCCGGGGCCCGTGTCCGCCTGAAGTCGATGGTGCGTCCGCCGGACCTGAAGGATCTCGATGGCGATATCGAGCGGATGAACGCTCAGAAGGAAGAGGCTGTCGCCAATCAGGACTTCGAGAAGGCTGCGTCTCTACGAGACCAAGCCGACAAGCTCAAGAAGAAGAAAGAAACGATCACTCGCGAGTGGCGGCAGAAGTCGAAAGAGTCGGACGGCATCGTCGACGCCGAAATCATCTCGGAAGTCATCTCCAAGATGACCGGCGTGCCGCTGACCCGCCTGTCGAGCGAAGACACGGTGCGTTTGCTGGCCATGGAAGGGGAACTCCACAAGCGTGTGGTTTCCCAAGACGAGGGCATCAAGCTGGTCGCCAAGGCCGTCCGCCGCAGCCGCTCGGGCCTCAAAGACCCCAAGCGACCGATGGCGACGTTCCTGTTCTCTGGGCCTACCGGAGTCGGGAAGACGCTGCTGGCCAAGACCCTCGCCGAGTTCATGTTCGGGGACGAAGACGCCCTCGTGCAGATCGACATGAGCGAGTACCAAGAACGGCACAACATCAGCCGCCTGATCGGGGCCCCACCCGGCTTCGTCGGCTTCGAAGAAGGCGGCCAGCTGACCGAACGTATTCGTCGTCGTCCGTACGCGGTGGTCCTCCTCGACGAAATCGAGAAGGCTCACCCGGACGTGTACAACATGCTGCTACAGATCATGGAAGAAGGCCATTTGACCGACAGCTTCGGTCGCAAGGTCGACTTCAAGAACACGATTCTGATCATGACGACGAACGTCGGGGCCAAAGCGATCGCCAGCCCCGCCTTCGGCTTCAGCGGCACCGACGAGACCAAGCAGCATGACGACATGAAGAAGAACGTGATGGCCGAAGTCAGCCGCGTCTTCAAGCCGGAGTTCATCGGTCGCTTGGACGAGATCGTTGTCTTCCATAAGCTAACTGACGAGAACATGAAGCAGATCGTCGAGATCGAACTCGGCAAGGTCCGCGAACGCCTGCGGGATCGTGGTCTGAATCTGATTCTGACTCCAGAAGCCAAGGAACTCATCATTCTGAAGAGTCGGGGAGACGCCGACCGCGACTCGACCGACTACGGGGCTCGCCCACTGCGTCGTGCCGTCGAGCAGTTCATCGAAGATCCGCTCTCCGAGGAGTTGCTGCGAGGTGCCTTCAACGGCAAGAACCGCATCATCGTCAAGGTTCGCGATGTCGGCGGCGACAAGCAGCTCGACTTCGAAGGCATGATCGGCGAAGGCGACGGCAGCGTCGAAGAAGAACTGGTCGGTGCCGGAGCTGCCTCGTAGTCTCGTGTTCAATCGAATCGCTTGAATTCGCACTCAGCCCCCGACCGTTCGTTGGGGGCTGAGTCGTTTGAATGGCAAGCCCCCGGTGTGAGCCGGAGTGTCATCACCGGACAGCGTTCCATGTGGCGACTTGCTCCGCTGCGCAAAGCCTTCGCGTCGCGGCTAAACGGGCTTCTGGGATTCAACATTTCACTCTCATCGCTCAACGAACTCTCCATGCGCACGGTTCTCCTGCTCATCGCCTCCAATGTCTTCATGACCTTTGCCTGGTACGGGCACCTCAAGTTCAAGAGCAGCGCCCTCTGGGTCGCGATCCTGGCCAGTTGGGGGATCGCGTTCTTCGAGTACTGCCTGCAAGTCCCCGCTAACCGCTGGGGCCACGGACAATTCACAGCTGCCCAGCTGAAGATCATGCAGGAGGTCATCACGCTAGTGGTCTTCGGCGTCTTCTCGGTCGTGTTCCTCAAGGAGAAACTCCGCTGGAATGAACTCGCCGGGTTCGTGCTGATCCTGGCCGCTGTGGCCGTGGTGTTCGGGTTTAAGGAGACACAGGCCGATACGCCACCGGGCATGCCAGCAGCCATCGAGCCGGAAGCGTCAGCACCCGCAGCCGATCGCGCAAGTAACTCCGGGCGCTGACGCTTCCGGCTCTCTTCTCGCAACTCTCAACGATCCCCGCATGCGTAATCTCCGCCTCCTCCTCGCCTACGACGGCACCGACTTCACTGGCTGGCAGATCCAGGACGGTCGCCGTACTGTCCATGGGGTCGTGGAGGAGGCCATCCGCGACCTCACCGGCGAGACCCCCAGGCTGCTTTGCGCCGGGCGGACCGACTCCGGTGTCCACGCGCACGGGCAGGTGGCCAACTTCGAAACCAAGTGCCAGATCCCGGTTGATCGCTGGCGTAACGCGCTCCAATTCCGGTTGCCCGATGACGTGATCGTGCGCGAGGTGACCGAGGTTCCGCCCCGGTTCCACGCCACTTATTCCCCGCTCACCAAGCGTTATCGCTACCTGATTCACAACAGTTTGGTCGAGGACCTCATCCTCCGCCGGTTCAGCTGGCGAGTCCGTTGGCCCCTCGATGTCGAGGCGATGCAAGCCGGGGCCGACCGCCTGCTCGGCCATCACGACTTCCGCAGCTTCGAATCGAACTGGCCCAACAACAAGATCACGAGCACCCGCACCGTCCACGAACTCAAAGTCTTTCGCACCAGTCCCGGCCCGGTGTTGCAGGGGATGGCCTGCGTCTACCCCGAGCGCGACCCGCAGGGGTTCATCGCCATCGAGATCGAAGCCGACGGGTTCCTGTACAACATGGTCCGCATCATCGCGGGCACCCTCGTCAACGTCGGTCGCGGCTACTGGACCCCCGACGATGTCGAACGCATCCTCCTTGCCCAAGACCGCCAACTCGCCGGCGACACCAGCCCCGCCCAGGGGCTGTTTTTGGTGCATGTGAGGTATCCGGAGAATGAGGACGAGTTGTAGTCGGGGGGGGAGAGCAAGAATAGATCGCACGACTGCGTATGGGGCTTCCAGCGTGCAGAGGTTGAACGTATAGTACATTAGTGAGGTCGCCCCATTCGTTCAGCAGGAGAACTTGCGATGCCCAGCGCGGTCGATGTCGCACGCTACTTCCTAGCTCAATCAGACGATGATGCGGGTGATGTCATATCTAACCTGAAATTGCAGAAGCTCTTGTACTATGCACAAGGAGTGACTCTGGCGTTAACTGGGAAGCCTTTGTTTTCTGATCCCATCGAGGCTTGGCAGCATGGCCCCGTTGTGCCTTCGGTTTACCGACTCTACAAAGTCGCGGGATCTGGACCAGTCAAACTTGACGAGGATGTTGAGTTTGAGGAATTCGATGAAAATACCCGCGACATCCTGAATGATGTCTATCAGGTCTATGGTCAGTTTTCCGCGTGGAAGCTGAGAAACATGACCCATGATGAGCCCCCGTGGGCCAACACGTCTCCTGGTGAAGTGATCACTCATCATCAGCTTTCAGAGTTTTTCGAGACGCGAGTCATTCGGGATGGCCAAGAATAGCACGAAACTCAAGGTTCCCTCGACTGGTGTTGGCAGAAGAGTGGTCGCCCCTCAGTCAGGTGGAGCAGGTTCGTCTGAGAACGACCATCCCGCCTTTTGTTTTCAGCACATGCGGGATGGATACTGCCTGTCGAATTGCGAGTTGAAAGAAAAGGCGGCACTCGCTGAGACCATGCATGAGTTGAGCAAACTCACTTGGGCACAAATCCACGGGACACACCGGCACGGGAAGGGTTGCGAGAGAATCGATCAGACGAGCATTAAGGGCGACTCCGTCCCCCATTACATCACAGACGACGTGAACCTTTTGGCGTTTCGATTCTTTGGCAAGGCTCCGATGGTGGGATTCCGAACGGGACGCATCTTTCACATCGTGTGGCTCGATCGTAATTTCACGCTGTACAAGCATTAGCCAAACGGGGAGTCAATCAATGCGATCCTGGTGCCATGTCGTCCTGATGATCTTCGGCTCTGGCTGGCTCTGCCAAGAAGCTCGCGCCGAAGACCTCGCCCCTCGGCTGCGTCGACCGGTCGATGCGGTGTGGCTCGATCCCGGTCGGGTGTTGCTGACCGCCAACTTCCGCGCCGGCTCAGTGAGCGTCGTCGACTTGGGCACGCTGTCCGTGGTGACAGAGACCATCATCGGCGGTCAGCCGGTCGCGTTACTGCCCCTCTCGGAGAATCGCCTAGCGGTCGTCGATCAAGCGGCCAACCAGCTGCGGTTCCTGAAGGTGAGTCGTGAGCCATGGGCGGTCTCGGTCGAATCGGAGTTGTCACTACTGCGGGGGCCGAACTCGATCGCTCTGGTCGATGAGGACACCAACCCAGCCACGCGCGTCGTCTCGGTCGCCAGCCGGTGGGACCGCTCGCTGGAGAAAATCGAACTCGACCTCACCGGCGAAACGCCCATTGAGATCAGTCGCCTGCAAGTTCAGCTGTCGTTCGCTCCGAACAAACAACTGGTGCTCCCTGGCGGGGAGAAGCTGCTGGTGGCCGACAATCATGCGGGGAAGCTGGCGGTGATCGACATCGAGAGCTGGACGATCGATGCGATTCGCCCGCTGAATGCCCACAACATTCGGGGGCTCGCCGTCTCGCAAGATCGAGAGTCGGTCCTCATCGCACACCAGATTCTGAACCAACAGGTCACGACAGGACACGACGCGGTTCGCGATGGGACATTGATGCAGAACGTCGTTCGCGTGGTCCCGCTGGCCAAGCTCTATGACGCGCAGGCTCTGCTCCCGGTGCATGTGCGAACGATCTTCCTCGGGCGATCTTCCGATGGAGCGGCCGATCCGGCGGACATTGTGCATGACTCGGAAGGGAACCTGTGCGTGGCCCTCGCCGGGGTCGACGAGATGGCCCTCGTGTCCTCGAAGGGGATCGAGAAGCAACGCCCAATGGTGGGACGCCGACCGACAAAAATACTCCCCTGCCCCGACCGGCCCGAGGTCATCGTCGTCAACACGTTCGGCGATTCGCTGACGCTGGTGAATACCAGCCAGGCTCGTGTGCGGCGCGTCATCTCACTCGGCCCGCAACCTGAACTCACTCGCGCCGAGCGAGGGGAACTCCTGTTCTTCGATGGCCGCGTCTCGTTTGAGAACTGGATGAGCTGTCACAGCTGCCACACTGATGGACATGCGAATGGTCTGCTGGCCGACACGCTGGGGGATGGGACTGCGGGCACGCCGAAGCGAGTGCAGACGCTGCTCGGCGGTCGCGATGCGAACCCGTGGGGCTGGACCGGTGAGGCGCGGGAGCTGCACGAGCAGGTCGCGAAGTCGATCCGCAGTACGATGCAAGGCCCGCCCCGCCCGCTGACGCAGGTGATCGACCTCGTGGCGTATCTGCACACGCTCGACCCCGCCCCGCCGCTGCTGCCTGCGGCCGACGACCCGGCGGACCGCACGCTGCTCAACGACGGCCGGAAGGTCTTCACCTCGGCAGGCTGCGTCCGCTGTCATATCCCGCCGCTGACCTACACCACCGACAGCATGTTCGATGTCGGCCTTCACGATGAAGCGGGCCGCAAACTCTTTAACCCACCCTCGCTGCTAGGCGTGAGCCAGCGCGACAGCCTGTTCCACGATGCCCGGGCCAAGACGCTGGAAGAGGTGCTGGAGCAAGGGCACTTTGTGCAAACTCCACTGAGTCACGAGGAGCAAGCGGCCTTAGTGCGGTTTTTGAAGAGCCTGTAGCGGCTGAAGAGGAGTCCTACCTCGCCGTAACCGGGCCTGAAGTTCGGCCCACATTGCGTACAACATCATCGGGAATCCGGCTCAACGAAACTCCGAGCGGCGTGAAATGAGACATTGTGGCGAGCCCCCGGTGTGAGCCGGGGTGTTTGAGCTCGAGAGCGCCGCCCTTGGAACAGACTCTGTTCTTGTCGATCACGTCGCCACAGTTCACTGGGGCTAGCGAATGTTCTCGCGTCCGAACACCCCGGCTCACGCCGGGGGCTCGCCTCGCTGACACTTTTGGCTCGTCAAAACCTCTCAATCGACCCCGAGTGATTTATTGCGGGCTTTGCGCCACGCTTCGATTGCTTGCTCCCGGGCTGTCCAGAGTGCGTACCCTTGGTTGTCGACGACGCCTCGAAAACCGGTGTGGAAGGTTCCGCTCGTGAACTCTGCTTTCATCCTCGCCCCGCTGCGGTAGCCGGTGCAGCTGTTGGTGTTGCACAGGAACGAGCCGCCGCGGATGACGCGCTTGATGATGTTCGGCTCTTGAGGGTCGAAGGATTGCTCGGGGCCTTGTGGGTTAGAGACAGGCGAGACGGCGTAATACTGGGCGTCGTAGTAGTCGTGACACCACTCCCAGACGTTGCCCGAGATGTCGTAGAGGCCGATCGAATTGGGCCGGTAGGCTTTGACCGGCGAGGTCGACTCGAACCCATCAAGTGTCTTCATTTCGGTGGGGAATGTCCCTTGGAAGAAGTTGCACAGGTACTCCCCGCCGGGGGTCAGCTCATGGCCCCAGGGATAGCGTTCGTCTTGGCCCGCATTGCGCGAGGCGTACTCATACTCTGCTTCGGTGGGGAGCCGCTTGCCCGCCCAGTCACAGTAGGCGACCGCATCTTCCCAGGTGACGTGGACCACAGGATGGTCCAACCGGTCGGCGATCGAAGAACCCGGTCCTTCGGGGTGCATCCAGTTGGCCCCGGGGACAAACTTCCAGACCTGCAGCTCCCACATGTCGCAGTTGACATCGAGCGTGCTGCGGTCGAAGTCGGGGTTGTAACAGAGTGAGCCCGCGACGAGGTGTTCGTCTTGGAAGAGGCTCGGATCGGCCCCACTGCGGGCGAAGTCCTCTCGTGTGGGAGTCTTCTCACTGAAGGTCACGTAGCCGGTCATGGCGACGAACTCGATGAACTGGCGGTTAGTGACCTCGGTGGCGTCCATCCAGAAGCCATCGAGTGCGACGGTGTGTTCAGGGTACTCGTCCGGTTTGATGCGGTGCGGGTTCGGCTGGCCGGGTAGCGGCACGTCATTCGTTCCCATGCGGAAGCGGCCGCCTGCAACACAGACCAGACCTCGGGATATCCAGTAGGGAACCTTGATAATCACCGGAGAAGGTAGCTTCGGCTTCGACACCGGCCAGAACGACGCCAGCCCGACCGTCACCAGCGAGGCGACCAGCGTCAGTGGAAGAACCCAACGGGGAGTGGTGGAGGACTTCGTCATGGGAACCTTCTGGGACTGCCCGGGAGGGCGAAGCTCCTGCTGAGCCACGAGCCAGAACCGACGTGTTCAGGCACGAGCGAATGGGCAGGAGCCTCGCCCCGGAACGTAGGCGACGTCGCTCCGCGACTCGCATTCCGGTTGGCAAAGCCCCCACTCACACTCAGTTCGAAAGATCGTCCTGCGTACGGAATCTCAGTCGCGGAGCGACGTGAGCTACGGGTTAGGCCGACTTCCTCGCTGCATGCACTTCGTCTCCCGTGGCCGCCGTCCCAAAGAGCCACCGCCAGCAGTGCATCACCGGTCCTCCGAAGGCAAAGTAGCAAAACGCCAGCGGCACGACCAACTCATGCACCCACGCCACAGCGGCTCCGGCGAACACGAGCTGAATGATGGTCTTCCGTGGCCCGCGACCGCGAATGATTTGCGTCCCGAAATGCGGATACCGAATGCGGGAGACCATCAGCATGGCCACCGACAAACAGATCAGCGGGAGGGCAATCTTCACCCCAGGGATTAAAATGCTGGCCAGACGAGTCGCCGTCGCGTTGCCGCGTTGGGCCAACTCCAACAGTTCCGGCATCACGATCGGAAAAGCCGCCACCGCTCCCGCCGCAGCTGGGGACGGCAACCCGCTGAACGAATCGTGGGAATCGTCCTCATCCGTCTCAATGTTGAACCGGGCCAGTCGCAAAATCGCACACAGCATGTATAAGGCCCCAATTGTCCACACGAGACGGGCGGGGTAGATGAACGGCAGGGAGTATTCGTTCCCCTCCCACAGCGGGAAGTTGACGAACTGCAGCATCAGAAACGCCGGGGCGACCCCAAATGTGATCGCATCGCACAAGCTGTCGAGTTCGGCCCCGAGCTGGCTGGTCTGCCCGGTCAGTCGAGCAGCTGCTCCGTCGAACATGTCGAACAGCATGCCGCAGAAAATGAGGAGTGCCGAGAAGAAGAGCGGACCGTGGCCCGGTGCGTCCACGGTACTCTGCGTGACCTTGGCCGCGAACGTAATCGCCGCAAAGCCACAGGCCCCGTTCCCCAGCGTCAGCAGAGTGGGGAAGACAGCGATCAGTCGAGTCGGTTTCATGGGGAGGCTTGTGGCCAGAGGACGGCGTTAGACTTCCGAGGTCTCCGAAGACCTCGGAAGTCTCGGAACACCAGCGTACCTCACCCTCTGGCCATCCGCCATCCGCTAGTAGCCACTCGCCCTCAAAAGTTTAAGTAGAAGAACTCTTCGGCGGCCTTTACCGTCTCGGGATCGGTCTCGCGTAGCATTTTGAGATGTTTCTGGGCCGTCGCCACGTGGGGCGGCAGCGGCTCTTTCACGTCCTTCGGCTTGGTCGCTTCGGCAGTCAGGTAGAACCGCACGATCGCCCGCTTGGTGGAGGGAATGTCGTACCCCGCCGTTCCGTACAGCTCCATCAGCCGGTCCGAAACCGACCAGTCCTGCCACCGACCCAGATCGACGATCACCAGATCGGCCAACTCGGGCCGGTCCAGAATGATCCGCATCGACTGTCGTAGCCGGTCCTTCGAGATGTGGTCATCGCCATAGGTCCACATGAATCGCAGTGCTTGCATGGTGGCATAGGTCTCGCTGAACGGAACGTTCTTGTCGCGCAGCTTGGCGTCTTCGAGAACGGCTAGCCCCTTATCCCCCGCCAGCAACAGATACCCGCCCATCATGCCGTCGATCCCCAACCGGAACCCCTCGACCGGTTCGACCAACCGCCCCTTTAGGTACTCCGCGTCTGCCTCCGCCCCACTCAGCCCCAGCATCAACCCGTACAGCCCGAGCCGCGACGGCACCGTCTGCGGATTGGACAGCCACTCTCGCAGCTTGTCCTTGGGAAACTTGTCTTTGACGGCGACGATGTCCTTGTACTGGGCATTCGCGAACTCCCCATAAGCATCGTCCGCCACGATATGGTCGGAGAACTCCAGGAACTTCACGAAGTATTCCAGACGCTTCGTGGCGGGGGCCTCCTTCGAGGGAGCCTGCGTAATGTAGTTGAAGCTGGTCTCGGTCACTTCCAGCGGGCTGCCCCACTCCAGCGCTTCGACCTTCGTCCCGAGCAGCAGGAACATGTCCCCCGACTTCGACGCCCGATAGCGGTCGATCTGAATTGTGCCACCGGGTTTCAGTTCTCCCGTCGAGTCATGCACGACCTTCAGCACCGCGTATTCGGTGCTTCCCAAGAACCCCTTTTCCTTGTCCGCAGGCTTACCGCTTTCCCACTGCACCAGGACTGCGGCGTCCGACATGTTCAGCTGCTCGCAGAGTGTCAAAGAGGGCGCGGAGCAGAAAGGACAGCAGAGGGCTTGCACTGTCGTCAGAGCCAGCAGCGACAGTCCCAGAGCGGCAGAGAGGGTGAAACGGAACATGTAGAGACCTCGCACGCGCGGACCCGAAGGGGTTCCCAGCGAACCCGAGGTTTTATGATGGCATTTTTCGAGGGCGAACGCCAGAACAACTGCCAGAGTGAGCACTCAAAGCGTGCGAGACGCACATTGCACAGCCGGGAAATGACCTCTCAACACAGCCACATCTTCCACATCCAGTGTGAGTATTTTCCTTGTCGATGACGGACGATCGACGGTGATATACGGGACACAGATTTCACGAATTCCGAGCCTTTACGGCTGCGCACCGGGAGCGATGAGGGCTGCTCTGGCCTCTGATCTCTGTGGAAATCTGTGCCCTCTGTGGATGAACAATCTTGATTGGAGAAGCTCGATCCAGAGGGAATCGGTCCACAGATTTCGCAGATTTTCACAGATTAGGGTTCTGCTTGAGAGCTTCCACTTCTGCGTCCACACGGACTCGAATCCCAGGGATTAGACTTCACGCGGGCCAGATCGAGACGTAGGACGGACGTCCTCGTCCGTCCGTGTGGAAAGCCTCGCAGAGCCACGGACACGTGTGCATCCAGAACGTCGGCCGGTGACATCCAGCGAGGACTTTCGCGAGAAGTCCATCCTCCGTCGACTGTCCGCTGAACCGCTTCATGATCTTGTACTTCATGATCTTGTGAACATAATCTCTTCTCCATCCGAGCTGCCCGGAGGATCGGAGGAGGATTCACAAGATCATGCGGGGTAGCACCGGTTGGCTCGCTTTGGAGCCTACCGGTGTGCCTAGGCACATGAGGTTCGTCGCGATCAACCGTTCGACACAAGAACTACATTCGGGGAGGTGGCTCAGACGTTGCTTTGAACGTTTGGATGACTCGGGAACAAGAGGGATTTCCAAGGTGAGCTGTCCTCCGTAATCACCTGCTGCACTGCAACCCAGTCACTCAAAGCTGTGCCTGAGCCGAGTTGCATCAAGAGGAGTTGCTGACGGATGGGCAACGTTTACAGGTTAGGAATTGGCCACTCTCGATCGCCCCTTGGGAGTGAACTCCGATGAGCCACCCAATCTGTCGTGTTCGCCGTTTTCGGATCATCGCACCGTACACGCTGGCGGTGAGCTTGGAGGATCACGCCGAGCGGGTGATCGACTTCCAACCCGTTCTGGCTGGCGAACTGTACGGTCCGTGGCGCGAGTTGTCGCTTTCAACCAAGTGAGGATCGATCCAGAGATCCACACGCTGGTGTGGCCGAACGGGGCGGAGTTCGATCCCCCGACGTGACACGATTGGCCGGAACAGGTGGAGGCACGGGCACAGACGGGGGGACTGCTGGCCAGGCTCATGCCGGGTTATGAGCGCGGCATGACTTGGAGCAGAAGTTCCACTTTGGAATGCACGCCAAAAGACTCGTAGATTTTCCGCGTGTGGTTGTGGATGGTCTCCACACTGCGCCCCAGGATGACGGCGATTTCCTTTTCCAGGTGCCCCTTGACCAGCAAGTCGAAGACCTTCGTCTGTGCCGGAGACAGGGGCGGCGGCTGATCCAGTCTCATCGCGGAGCGGGCATCGCGAGTTTCCTCAGCCGGATCCTGGCGACTCATCCCACGCGGATCACGAGACAGGACGAACTCGACCACCCCGAACTGAATCAGTTCCCCGGGAAACACCGGAGCGTAATTGACCCGTTTATGGTTCACCCAGGTGCCATTGCGACTTTGCAAGTCGGTGACAATCACCCCCTGTGCGCCGACGCTCAGTCTCGCATGAATGCGAGAAATCGTGTCGATATCCAAACAGATGTCGTTCTTATCCGACCGACCAATCGTCAGATCACCCAGCTTGAGTCGAGTGGCAAATGACGGGTTGCCCTTGGCTTGCAGCACCAGAAACAGGGGGGAGATCATTCCAACCTCAAGCGATGATTGAGGGGTGAAACTCCGTGACCACACACCCGCTCATTGTTGCAGCATGACTGAGCCCCTCCGTGCCGTTGGCCCGCACTTACAATAGCAGCCGACTGGATGATTCGCGAACTGGGGACACGACCGAAGTGGCAGTTATTGCCGTCAAAAAGCCCAAAAGAGCCTCAATCACCCCCACTTTCTCGAAATATTCACATCAAAATGACCTACGTAGGTCATGGCAAGGCACTTTCTGCATGTCAAAATTCCCCTCAGACGCAACTCGCTGAGCCGGGTTGTGGACCCGACTCCTTCAACGGAGTGGGGCCACCACCAGGAATGTTCGTCGAGGCTGCGGGCCAGCTGCGGCGGTGAGCACTTAACTTGCCGCCGCAGCATTATTTTGAGTCGCGGGTCAGAAGTCTGGGGGGGGCCACCCCTGGGCTTTTTTTCATTGGTCTGGCCATCAGCCATCAGCCATCAGCCATCAGCCATCAGCTGCTTCTGCACCTGACGGCTGAACTGATCCAAAACTCCTTGTGAATCGACTTGAGTCACCACATCGATATTTTGTTGCCAGCTGGCGATTCCCCGCCGATCGAACACTGTCATTCCGCGAGTCAACTCTCCGCACAGTTCGACATCGATCGCCCCCGACTCCTGTTTGAATAACTCGGGATGCGTGACAGCGGCCAAGGCGACCACTTCGGGCAGAGTGATGCCTTCGGTCCCAAGATGCTGGCGGGCGGCCCGCAAGGCGAATGGGATCGTCCAAGCCAAAATCTGTCCGAAGCGAGTCTCGGCCCCCGGATTCAGCCGTTGGAACTGATCGAAGGTCAGCACGACACGTTGGGTCACATCCAGTGGCACCAGCGTCTTCGTGCAGGGCTGACGGAGTACAAACCGGGCCGCTTCGGGGTCCGCCTGGATATTGAATTCCGCTGTGGGGGTCACGTCGCCCGGACTGGCGTATGCCCCCGCCTGGCACACGAGGCACTGCAACTCCGACAGGAAGGGGGGATAGATTTCAGCGGCCCGGAACACGTTCGTAAGCGGCCCCAGAGTCAGCAGCGTGACCTCAGACGGATGACTGCGGACGAGTTCGATCATGACCTTGGCGGAGTCATGTTTCTGATGTAGCTGGACATCTAAAACGGGAAAGTCGCCGAGTCCGTGGGCCCCGTGAAACGCGGTCGGGGGCGGCAAGTCAATCGCCGACCAGGCTGCGATGGCTCCGTCAGAGACGCCAAAACGAGGCCAGCGCGCGGGGTCGAGCAGGGATATCAAAGCCAGCAGATTCCGGGTGGCCTGCTCCCCGGAGACGCTCCCCGCTGCCGCAGTCACGGCCAGTAAATCAATTGCCGGGTTGCACGCCGCCAGGATGACGGCCAGCGCGTCCCCAATCCCCGGATCGGCATCAATGATGAGTTTGCGAGCCACAGGTTCCTCGTTGCGGGCGAGCTGTTCGTGAGAAAGTGTCCACTATCCGCGAGGCCGCTCGGCAAGTCAAACAGAATCTGGAGTGTCGGCGATTTCTCCGGTGCGGACGCTCCGCTTCGAAGACTGCGCGTCGCGGCTAAACGGTGTCGGTGTTACCGAATTCGTTTCATGCGTCCGACCTGCGGATAGAACGGGGCGGTGTACTTGGGGTAGTCCGGAACGGAGTTCCCCTCGGTGTCGGTGTGATTGACGACCGGAAAACCTCGACCATTGTTCAGGAAGGGCACCCCGTGCGGCCAGTAGATGAAGAACGCTTTGCCCACCAGAAACTTACGGGGCACGCTTTGGAGTGATCTCTTCCACATGCGGCTATCTCGACTGCGGGGACTGTTGTCGCCCAGGGCCAGGTAGCCGTCCGCTGATATCTGAATTTCCGAAGAGTCCATGTCCTTGGCTTCCTCGGCGTACCGCTTGCTCCATTCATCGGGATTGTCGAGGTACTGGCCCAGTGCCGATTGAAATCGACTCCCCATGGGATCAGCCAAGTAGTAGATGTCTCTGGTGATGACGAGATCCGAAACGGTCGCATCCAGGCCACGGCAGGCGATCCCGACCGGGGTCAGGTCATCGTCCGTCGGCAAGTTCGGAATCAGCGCATTCGCTTGGTCCAAGACCGCACCCTTCCCAAACTCAATCACGGTGTCATCAATCCATAACACCAGCCGGTCGTCCACATTGGCAAATCGCAGCTGATGGCTGCCCGCGAACGAGAGTCCGCAAGGAGCCGACGCCAACTCGGTCTCTCGGTCTGGAGTCATTTTGAAGAGCACTGCGGTGGCCGAGTTGCAGTCAATCCGGCATTGGTAGCGAACGCCCCCCTCGATGAGTTCCAGCACCAACTGGGCCTCGGGACTCGTTGCCGCCAGATCGACCTGGCAACTGAGGGTCAGATCCCCCACCCAGAACTCACCGGCACCGATCTCGCTGGTCGAGTGAGAATCGATTTTCGAATTCTGCGGGGGAGTGCCGGGAGCCTCTGTACCGGCATAAGTATTGTACCCGCAGAAGTCGGTGATGAGTTGTGGCACCGGCGACTGCTTGGTCCCGCCCTCCGCCAATTGCCATTCGGGCTGGCTAGGCACGAAATGGCGGTAGCGAATCCAATTCAGCTCCGTCGTTGTGGCCCCCTGACACTGAAAGCTCCGCTGCTGGGCATCGTGCTTCCACACGGATTCGTCATTCGTCCAGCCCGCGACACCGGCATTGTCACCCGTATTGGCCACGGCGGCCCAGCGCTCCGGCCAGCCCGCCTGGAGCAAGTCGATGGGGGCATGGCGATCATCATAGACCGGGATCTGAATGGCATTTTGCTTGTCGACATTGTCCTTGCGGAGGACAGTCTCGGTCTTTTCGTCCCAGAGATACAGGTTCCCCTGGCGAATACGGATCGTCTCGCCGGGCAGTCCGACCAGTCGTTTAATGTAGTTGATGTTCGGTTCTTCGGGGAACTTGAACACAAAGACATCCCAGCGGGACGGGTCTCCCAACTCGTAGGGAAACTTGTTGACCAGAATGCGATCCCCGTTGAAGGAGAGCGCCGAAGTGATGTCGTTCACGTAGCGGCAGTTCGGGCAGATGGCATTGTGGATGCGAGTCTCCTTGTGGAGCAGTCCCGATTCCGCATCCATTTCGTCGCTGGCTCCGACCGTGATCGTGTAGCCGCATTTGGTGCAGGTCCACTCCTTGTGACGCCCGTACAGAGTCGGGGCCATCGACCCAGTCGGAATCACAAATGCCTCGGCCTCGAACGTTCGAAAGAGCAGTGCCAGGACCAGCGCAAACAGCACCGACTCAAAATGGTCACGGGCCGTATCGACGTGGGCGGGCTTCACCGCAACCTTGGGAGCGGGGACGGCTTGTTCCGTATGGGTGGGAGCAAGTGTTTTCATATAGTCGCGGTCTTGGATCGACATGTCAGCATTCCAGAACACGGGGGTTGGGCGCAGGCAGTTTCCTCTGTCTGTTGCTCCAGCGGCCCCCATTCGTGTGGGCCATTCCTTAGTTCGCCTCGCAAAGACTATGCAAACCCCGAGTACAAGGGAAGTTCGGCCCTCGCGTAAAACCACCAGCGTGTGTGCATCTGAAAAGTCGGTCCGGGATGGGAGCATGACCACCAGGGCACGGAGGCCCCCTTGTCAGTCATCGGCGTTCACTGGTCGGAGAGAAGAATGTGTCACGCAGAGGCGCAGAGTTCGCAGAGGAAGAGGAGATGAAGCAGGGGGGATCCATTCCGGAAACTCTGCGCCTCTGCGTGACACATTCATCTCTCCGACAAGTGAACGCCGATGACTGACAAGGGGGCCTCCGTGCCCTGGTGGACATGCTCCCAACCCG
>JANPCU010000418.1:0-2975 GCA_031431195.1 Planctomycetota bacterium
CCCCGCCCCACCTTGTGGGGGGCTTTGTCTGGCAGGGGTGGGTGGCCCTGCCCCAAACGCGGCTGGTCCCACCCTACAATACTGCGAGGTACACACGTCATATCCAGAGTCGGGGGATACGTATGGATGAGCAACGGAAGAATGCGTATCGATACTTGCTCTACCGGGCGATGTTGGACATTCGCCCGCTGGGATGGATGAACTGGGGGTGGTACAGAGCCTGGAACCCTTTCTATTGGCGAGGTGAGGGGCAGAGGATTCGCTATGCCGGGGCGGTCGCAGACTGGCTGCACAACTTGGCGTTCATTTCATCGAGGGACTTCGAGGGATTTAGCGAAGATTGGTTTTGGCTAGATTTCGAACGGCTGCGGTCAGACTATCCTCAGTTTCGAGTGGAGATTTACCGCCGCGAATTTGACGAATATACGGCGACAACTAATCTCCCATCGCCCACAGAAGCGAAGGATTCCTGATGTCGAATCCCCCAGTGGTGAATGAAGCGGAAGCCGCTCAAAGAGCGATCGAGAGATTGCATTCGAAACGTGATCCCGAACCACTGCCTCTGATTCAAGACGTGAGTCTCATCGAAGGGCGAATCTATCGCGTCGTCGCGACGACGTTTCGATACACGGGAGAGCGTTCGCACGACATGACAGTGTTGATATCGCGAGACGGAGGATACGAAAGGAATGTCTTCGACATGGGACTGCCTTATCCCCTCGACCAGTTGAACGAGATCGACAGTGTCGTGTCACGATCCCCCGGATTTGATTCGACGGTCGACTTGATCTATGGATATCATCGGCAGTCCCCGAGTCAGACTGTTGTGACCACTGTCCCCAAGAATCGAAACAGTTCGGGATGGAATAAGGAGTTCACGATTACTCTTGCCGATTCACGATTCGTGGTCTCCGAGACCTATGCCGAGTATTAGCCCGAACTGGCAGACACGTATTCCGTAAGGGATTCTCACAGTAAGTCCGCCACACTCCTCCTGATCGGCTCTTGTGAACACCAGTACGAATGCCACCACGACCGGGCTAAACTGCCGCAGGGCTCCCGCTGGAAGAACACGCACCGGGTCTGTAGTAGGAATCCCGGATCAAGTACAACTCCCGGAATCCCCGATTGATACTCAGTCCAGTCCCACCCGACGCCACTCACCAGAGATCACTTGATGAAAGCCCTCCGCCTCAACCAGCCCAAGCAGTTCGAACGCATCGACCTCCCCGAGCCAAGTGCGCCAGGCCCCGGTGAGGCGCTCGTGCAGACGCATGTCATGGGGGTCTGCGGGACCGACCTCAGCGGGTATCTGGGCAAGATGCCGTTCTTCAGTTACCCCCGCATTCCCGGCCATGAACTCGGCGTGCAGGTGCTGGCCGTGGGCGAGGGAGTGACCCACGTCCGCCCTGGCGACCGCTGCTCGGTCGAGCCGTACATCAACAACCCCGGCAGCTTCGCCAGCCGACGCGGAGCGGGGAACTGCTGCCAGAATTTGCAGGTACTCGGCGTGCATTGCGATGGCGGTTTGAGGTCGCGCTGGACGTTGCCCGCGCGGAAGCTGCACAAGTCGGAGAGCCTGAGCTACGAACAGTTGGCTCTGGTCGAGACGTTGGCGATTGGGTGTCACGCGACCGATCGCGGGGGGCCGAAACCGGCGGAGCATATCCTAATCATTGGGGCTGGGCCGATTGGACTCGCGACCTTGGAGTTCACTCGCCTCAGCGGGGCGATCATCACGGTGATGGACATGGTGCCGTCGCGACTGGAGTTCTGTCAGCAGCAGTACGGTGTCGAACACACGATTGTGTTCAAGGGGGACAACTCCGAACTGGAGCAGATGAAAGAAATCACCGGGGGCGAGTTCTACACGGTGGTGACCGATGCCACCGGCAACGCCAAATCGATGGCCAACGCGATTCACTACGTCGCCCACACGGGGACGCTGGTCTACGTCGGCATCACCACCGATGCGGTCTCATTCCCGCACGTCTGGCTGCACGCGCGTGAGATGACGATCAAGGGGAGCCGCAATGCGCTGCCCGGCGACTTCCACAAGATCATCAAGTTGATCGAACGCGGGACGATCAACACCGCCCCGTGGATCACGCACCGCACGCATTTCGATCAGGTGATCGACGTGTTCGAAAGTTTCACAAGGCCCGAGACCGGCGTCATTAAGGCGGTCATTCAGGTGGAATAGCGTGCCTCTCGCTGTCAGGCTGGCTGGCTCACCTCCCCCCGCTTGACCCCCGAACTTCTGGCTCATCTCCAGGGGCGCGTCGCGTATGTCACGGGGACGAACGAGGAGCGAGGCCGAAAGCTGGCGGGAATGTTGAGCCCGCTGATTCGCACTGGCGAGCCCCCGGCGTGAGCCGGGGTGTTCCAACCAGCGACCCCCGCCATCCCTCCAGCGAGTTGCCAGGAATCACAGAGCCCACGTCGAATGTAAATGACACCCCGGCTCACGCCGGGGGCTCGCCGAGATCGCTCGCCAGTGGTGTTCAGCTGGTCGCTTGCTACGATGCGGCCATGCCATTTCTGCCCAGCCTCGACCTGTGAGCCACTCTCATGCTGAAGCGACTGACGATCAACCGCATCGATCCAGTTTCGGCGGGCATTGTACTGGGTTGTTTTGGTGTGGCGGTTGGTCTCCTTGTTGGACCAGTTTTTGGATTGGCGATGATGATCGATGAGGGAGATCGCTGGATTCGGTCGCTCGGAGGTCTGCGACTGGTGCTGGGAGGTGTCGTTCTGATTCTGGCCCCTGTCTTTTACGGGGTGGTTGGGTTTATTACGGGACTGCTCATGGCTGTCGTCCACAACTCAATCGTAAGATTCTTCGGCGGCCTCGTGCTGGAAGTAGAGGACGACAGCGAAGATGATGAGGACTAAGGAATCTCGGCAAATAGTAATTCAAGTTCCGTCTCAAACCCTTTAGAAAATTTCACTTGGGGATGTTTATTTATTCAATT
>JANPCU010000419.1:0-3850 GCA_031431195.1 Planctomycetota bacterium
CTCGCCAGGCATCGCCCCCGGAATGATTGATGAAAGGGACCCACTGCTGGAAACCGCTCTCGATCCGGGTTGCCGGGTCTGTGGCTTGCACCGCGAATGTGATCACCGCGCCGCCCGGCTCGGTCGACGAGGCCGCGACCAACTGGACGGGCCAGCGAGTTTGCCCCGCTGGCACCGGCGGCGAGATTAGTTTCACACCCGGTGGCAGGCCCTGAGCGACAATCTGCAGGGGGCCATGATAGGAGTTGCCCTGGCCCTGCGGCAAACTCAGATTCACAGTCCAACGGTTCCCCTGCGGTACGGCGAGCCCCATGTAGCGGGTCGACTCGACCCAGTCGGAGTTACCACCCGTCGCCAAGTGCGCATAGATTCGGTCGGGCGGTGTCTCGATCTCGATCCGATAGACCCCGGTGGGGCTCCCGAAACCATTCGTGTCGCGTACTTCCAGCAGGTAGTCACCATCCTGCCGGGGTTCCCAGATGACTGACGGATCGATCGCGTCCCGGAGGCTGCCCCGCGAACGAAAGTTCGGTCCAAATATCTCGCGGTCGCTCAGCATCCCGTCAGCGTCATCGATATCAATCTCCGCGACGCCGGGAGTGTCGTCAGCTGCGAGCGGTCGAATGCGGATCGCCAGATCGAGCGGCGAACCGAGCGTGGCAGAGTAGACGCGCACTCGGTAGCGGTCTCCCTGTTTGACGGAGAGCCGGTAGGCATCTCGATCGCCGGGTCGGTCGAGCAGTCCGTTGACCGCCACCGGGAGAGTTTCGACTGGCGTGATCTCTGCGGCAACATCTTCGAGGACGTTCGCAAACCGACTCGACCGCAGCCAAAGCGGCGAGGGGGCGTCGCCCATTTCGGTGAATGTACCGGGAGTCTCGGGCACGAGGATGGTCTTCTCGACATCGCCCTGGGGGTCGCCTAACAGCTTGACTCGTATTGGCTGGCCAGACGGACCACCCGGAGGATACACGGCCAGCGGGCGGCTGAAAGAGCCGATGTGCAGGCAGTAGGGGACGCTCCCTTGTCCGGCGACTGACGGCCCCAACTCCACATACACCGAGTCTCCGGGAAGATCTTTCGGAAGCAGCAAACTAATCAGTGGATCCTGCAGGTGGAGCGGGTTGTCGTCGTTGGCGGCCAGCTCGCGTCCATTCGCGTCGAGCACACGCAAGGCCAAATCGAACTCACTGCCCCCGTAATGGATGTCGGAGATCCGCACGGCCTCGACCTCGGCGGAGAGCCGCGTTCCCGACCTGGCGGGTACTTTAAACAGATGGATATCGCCTGATCCCTGGTTCTGGCGGATCGTGACATGGGGCTCGACCCGCATCGCTGTCGCGAGCGTATTGTTCGGGACAGCGGTCTCATCGACGACCGGAAAGGGAGTGACATGAAAAGTCGCCAGCGTCGAGAGTTGGTCTGCCATCCGCAGTCGAAACTGGTGCTCGCCCGCCGGGCAATCCGCCGCGATCTCGAACTGGCACTTCATCTGGTCCTCGATCCGCCCCCCGTGCGCGAGACCAATCGGATGCTCCAGCTGAGGCAGTGGTTCGATCCCCACAGCTCGGAGACCAGGGGTCGTGAAGATCACCTCGCGGGGGTTTTTGAGCCAGCCTCCTTGGATCGTGACTTCGACGGTCGTCCCTCGTTGCCCGATGCGAGGAGTGACTCGCTCAATATGCTTGACCAGTCCTTGGGCGGAAGCGACAGTGCTCACCGCCAGCCAGATGGCCGATGCGATCGACCACATGCGGAATGCGTTCAAGAGCCCACCCCCGTGGCATCCGGTGATTCGATCAGTCCCTTCACGAGTTTTCCATCTTTGATCATTTCAATGGGCCGAGTGCCAAAGGCGACTAACTCTTTGTCAGCATCGATTCCCAACTGGTGATAAATAGTGAACATCAGGTCTTCCAGTGGCACCGCGTCGCGGGCGGGTTCGGCAGCGGTGGAGTCACTGGCTCCATAGATGAGTCCTTGGTGAAAGCCCCCACCTGCCAGCAGGTTCGAGTAGCAACGTGCCCAATGGTCGCGCCCGCTGTCTTTGTTGATCTTCGGCGTTCGGCCAAACTCTGTCGTCACCCAGAACAGCGTGGTGTCCAGCAATCCACGCTGTTCCAGATCGGTGACCAGCCCGGCAATCGCCTGGTCCAGCGGAGCCATCTGGTCGATGCAGTTCCGTTTGACATCGATGTGGCTGTCCCAGGCGCCATAGCTCACCGTGACAAACCGCGTGCCAGCCTCAACCAGTCGCCGAGCCATGATCAGCCGCTCGGCTAAGCCTTTCGGATGGTACTGACCATCCGGCCCTTTTACTCCGCCAGTCACCGCGCTGCCGTAGAGTGCGAAGGTCTCGTCGGTCTCCCCTTCAAAGGTCAATGCCTTCTGGGCAGCAGCTGAGGTCAACAACTCGTGGGCTTTGCCGTAAAAACCGTCCATGGTGTCGAGGGTGGCCAGATCCGCCTCTGCGGAGCGGATCCTCTTCTCAATGATCCGGCGGGCGGCCTGTCGACGATCCAGACGATCGGTCGAAATACCCTCTGGGAGCGAGAAATCCCGGACCTTGAAGTTCTTTCCCTGAGCTGGATCAGCCCCCAGTTCAAAGGCCCCGTACGTGCTGCTGAGAAAGCCCGTTCCCCCTCCGTATGCGAACTGGGTCGGCACGGCGATATACGGGGGCAGGAGACCGCGCGCCCCGAGTTCATGCGAGATGAGCGACCCCATAGACGGGTAGTCAATCACCGCCGTCGGCGTGTAGCCCGTCGAGAGATGATAGGTGGCCAGATTGTGATCAGGGATCTTTCCGACCACGCTGCGCACGATCGTGAGCTTGTCAGCGATCGCTGCAATCCGGGGCAAGTTATCGCTGAAGATATCGCCATTCTTGGTCTGCGTGACCCCGAACGAGCCGCGATATTCTGACGGCGCTTCGGGCTTCGGATCAAACGACTCCTGCTGCGGAAACCCTCCCCCCAGATGCAGCTGAATCACACTGAATGCTCGAGCCGTCCGCTGGCCTGTGGACCCGGCAGCCGAGAACGCCTGATTGGACGAATCTTCTCCGCGAGCCTGCATCCGCAACAGATCGGCGAGAGACAACCCCAGAGCGCCACAGACACCAACCTGTAGTATCTGCCGTCGAGAGATCCCTCGAAAGCCCGCACAGCCCCGCACGTCTGGGGCGATGGGAGACGGGTCTGAATTCTGCATCGCGAACACTCCTGTGTAGATCATCTCGAATTGGCCTTGGGGACTGCGGAGGAGCCATCGATCACTCTTCGCTTCACCGAAATCCCGGCTCCCCGGCTTCACCGAGCCCGCGTCATTCTTTCTCGGACGGCGCGCGGTTCCAAATCGTCCAGTCGTCGATTCGCCTACGCTCGACAACCATGGCCCTTCCAGCTTATGGCCTCAACCCGCCCCGACCAAGGCCACAACCGCGAAAAGAATCTCCCCCCGAACAACTTCCCGGTTTGCCCTGTGGGAATTGAACCGCAGGTCGCTCAGGTTTGAAGTCCGCATGTGCCGAGAGTAATTCCGGGGCTCCTCTCGCTCCCGACCTGGAGAGCGTCCGGGTAGCAGGAGCAGAAGGCTTTGCTCATAGACACGACACGGCAAGCTTCCCCCCCGCCCGATCCCCGACAACTGCCTGCCAGGGCTCACCAAGGAAGAGTGCTCTCTTGATCGAATGTCGCAGCTGCGTTCACCCACGCCGGGGCCATCCGCCAAGCCTCCTGACCCCGCCACCCGCCGCCGCTTCTGAAAAGTGGCGCTGTCCAACTCGAGCGGATTCAGACATTGCTCCTCAGACAAGGCAGACAGGAATGTCTGCCCCACCAAGGAGTGG
>JANPCU010000420.1:0-60748 GCA_031431195.1 Planctomycetota bacterium
CACCCCGGCTCACGCCGGGGGCTCGCCAGGCTGATGATTCCGGCTCCTCAAGACATTTCATGCCACTTTGGACGGACTAGAACTTCTGTCCCACCGCCAGAATTTCCGTGTCCTTCAGAAACTTCTCCTGGAGCAGCTTCACTGCGGACTCCGTGACACGAGTTCCCTCCAGGTCAAGTACCTTGAGCGACTTCATGATCTTCAGAGAATTCAGACACTCGTCCGTCAATCCATTCATCTGGGCCAGCCGCAGCTCCTCCAAATTCTTTAGTCGACTGACGATCTTCATGTTGTCATCGAAGAACGAATTCCCGGACAGGTCCAGTACCTTCAGTCGGTCGCACCCATTCAGCCCCATGATCGTCGCCCCGGCCATCTCACAGCGGCTGGCTCGTAGAATTTCTAGCTGGGGAAGTTTGTTCAGCTGGTCCATGCCGTAGTTGCCAAACTTGGACCCGCTGACCTGGAGTTCGCGAAGGTTCTTGAAGTGACCCTTCGTGGTCAGGAGTTGAAACCCCTTACCGTAGATGTCGGGGCAATTCGAGAGATTCAGGGTTTCTATCCCGTCGAGTTCGGCCAGAGTGGCGAACACTAAGTCGGTCACCGGGCACGCGGTAATGGCCAACGCCTGCAGTTCCTTCAGTGAACTCAGGTGCTTCACGCCCGTGTCGTCGACACCGCGAAGATTGCCCAGAGTCAGTGAACGCAGTGTTTTCACCTCGGCCACCGAGACCAGTCCGGCGTTGGAAACCCGCGTTTCCGCCAAGTTCAACTCCGTCAGCTGCGGAAATGCGATCAGATGCTTCACACCCTCGTCGCTCACGCCACTGCGGGACAGATCGAGCGTGGTGATGGTGTCGAGCCCCTCTTTCAATTCGGAAAGTTGCTGAAGGTGCTCATCGCGCTTCTCAGAATTCGGCATCGCGAGGATGCCCTCCCGGATCTCCTGCGGCGTCCTCACGACGGGAGCCGGAGTCACGGGGGGCGGTGCAATCGGAGGAGGGGGCACCGGAGCTGGCACAGCCTCCTCTTTCTTTTCCTTGTTCACGGAGTTGAGTGCATCGCACCCAGAACTGCACACCACGAGCATCAGGTACGAAACCGATACCACTACTCTCACCCATGAACGCCATGCAAGAATCACGATAACCCCTCCGCTGCGGAGTGAATGAAGAATCGCCCGCGAATGCGGACAGTGACTTCTATGATACCGGCCAAACCGGGAAGTGAAAGATCAGGTCGATCAGTTCCAGCGCCGCCGAGGGTGCCGTTGAGTGAGTCGTCTCGACGAGACACTCGTCTGGCGGCGGTTCTCAGTCTCACCATCCGGTTGACGCCGAACGTTCGCCCGGACTTTGGAATGCTGGCCAGCTTCGAACATGAGGCGAAATCGGCGACCGGGATCAGGTGGCTCAAGATGGTGAATAATCACCCGGAATTCCGAAAAGAATGGGGCAGGTCCACGCACTCATCGCGACTGTCCAAACCCGTCCCCTCGACACCAAGCGGACTTCACTTCGGTCGGAAGAGTCCCGCTGCGCTAATCTTGATAATTCGCACATTCTTAACGGCCGACTCTTTATCACAGTCTGTTTGGCAATCTCCACTGATGGGGATCACGCCGCGCGGGCGATCGATTCGGCAGGGATGCTCTCCTATGAAGCGGCTCACGTTCGCGACACTGTCGTTGTTGGCCTGCGGTCTGGTTTCTGACCCAGCGACACTTTACGCTCAGGAATCGACACTGTTTCAAGATGCACCTACGGCTCAGCCGACTCCGGTGACTGACACTCTGGATGCGCGGCTGAGGGTGCTCGAGCAAGAGATTGAGATCCTAAAATCGCGTCCAGTTCCGGAGGCGAAGAAGCCCGTCGACCCTCTCGGCATGACCGGGAAGTGGAACAACGGAATCGAATTCGGCAGCAACAACAAGGCGTTCAAGATCCACATCGGTGGACGAACCCAGATTGATGCGGTGTTCTGGAACAACGACCCCTCATTCAACAATACGGGCGGTGACACAGACCAGGATTCCGTCAACTTCCGGCGAGGTCGCCTGCGTGTCGACGGGACGATGTACGAGATCGTCGACTTTGCCGCCGAGTATGACTTTGTCAATGAGTTCAACGTGGTGGCGGGGTCTCCGGTCCTCGAAAACAACTTTGCCGTGGTTCCGGCAGTCACTGATCTGTGGGTCAACTTCAAAGAAGTTCCGTACATCGGCAATCTGAAGGTCGGCAACTTCAAAGACCCGATCGGGATGGAGCACCTGACCAGTAGCCGCTATCTGGAATTCATGGAACGCTCGCCGATTCAGGATCTCTTCACCGGGTCATTCAATAACGGATTCACACCGGGGATCCAGGCCTGGGACACCTGGGATGAGGAGAACGGCACGTGGGCCACGGGTTTCTTTAAGAACAACACGAACATCTTCAGCAACGGCATGGGTGACGGCGAGTACAACTGGACTAGTCGTGTGACCTACACGCCAATCTACGAAGGCGAAGGCGAGACTTTGGTTCACCTGGGTGTCTCGGGCAGCATCCGCGAGCCGAATAACAACTTCGACCCGACCCGAGAGTCTCTTCGCTATCGGTCCCGTCCCTCACTGCGGAACGGGGCTCCCAGCGGGCTGAATCCCAACTTCGTTGACACGGGAAATTTCTTCACCACACAGCAAGACATGTTGGGGCTGGAACTGGCGGCAAACTACGGTTCGTTCTCGTTCCAGTCGGAACTGATGAACTCGTGGACGCAGAACACAGTCCCGACCGTGGGTCCGCTTACGGGAGTTAACGTCGGCACGGGCTACGTAAAAACCTGGTATGTGGAAGGTCTCTACTTCCTCACGGGGGAACACCGTGAGTACGAGCGGAAACAGGGCGTCTTTGGTCGGGTGAAGCCCCACGAAAACTTCCACTGGTCCAAAGGCATCGGTGCATGGCAAATTGGGGCCCGCTATACCCGCACCGATCTCAATGATACGGGCATCAATGGCGGCCAACTCCAAGACGTGACGCTGGGCCTGAACTGGTTCTTGAATCCGAACATGAAGATCCAGACGAACTACGTCTGGTCGGATGGGGTCGCTCCCACCATCGGGCCAACTCGCGGCCTCAATGGGACTGCTCATGGAGTCGGCACCCGCCTGGCCATCGATTTTTAGTGACCGACTAAAGCTAAGTCTTGGGGTTGTGGCCCGCTAGGTCGGGAGGGCGAAGCTCCTGCTGAGCCGCATGCCGGGGACGAAGTTCTCTCTCAAGAGCGGCTCGGCAAGAGCCAGGCACTCCCAAGGCATTCATCCCCCTCTTCGTCGGCCGTCGCTTGGCAAAACTGAACGGTTAGGCAATCTCTTCGGGTTTCAACGGTTCGGCTCGTGCGTAGCAGTTGTAAGGCCGATGACATGTCTAATGAGTCGTTCGTGCTGACCGGACCACCGGAGGCAAACTGAGGCGTGTTGGATCGCGTCCATGCTCTACGGATCGAGTTCACCCACGCACGGAGGCTGGGGGTATGTCACTCTCTCCCCCATTGATTGCTCTTCTCGTAGCCATCTGGCTGGCTGTTGTCCCCATATTAATGGCGACGGGCAATGACGAGTTGCCAAAGATTTTCACCGACGATCTCGAACCGGTCATCGTTCAGACCGAGCCGACATCGACCGAGGATCCACTCGCCGAGTTGACGGCCCTGCGTTCCCGTTTGGAACAGCTGGAACAGGCCGAAAAGAAACGCGCCGCCAGCGAGGCGAAAAAGGCCGAGGACGATAAGCAGAAGAAAGCCGACGAAGCTGCCAAAGCTCTCGACTGGGTCGACATGTCGACCGACAAGTGGACCGTCAAGCTGGGCGGCCACGTCCAGCTGGACTACATCAACTGGGCTCAAGCCGACGATGCGATTGTCGGTGCCGACGATTACTTTGCATACCGACGCTTGCGGCTGGTCGCGGATGGCACTGGGTATGGGGTGTTCGACTTCCGCTTGCAGATGACTCTGGAGCCAGGATCGAACACCGTCCCGGGGGCGGGTTTGCCAGCTGGAACCGGCATCTCTCCGGATGTGAAGGATGCCTACATCTCGATGAACGAGATCCCGTGGCTGGGTCGAATTCGAGTCGGCAACTTCTTCGTTCCGTTCGGCCTGGAGCAAGTCACGAACGACACCAACAACATCTTCATGGAACGTTCGATTCCGACCCAGGGGATCTTCACCGCCGACCGCGAAGTCGGGATCGCACTCTACAACTGTACCGACAACCAGAGAGTCTCCTGGGCGACCGGAGTCTTCTTCGACAGTATCTCCGATACCCAAAAAGACCGCCTGGACAGCAATCAGGGAGTGCGAGTCAGCGGTCGGTTGAACTGGACCCCCCTGTACGATGAGCCCTCCAATGGTCGGTATGCCGTTCACACCGGCATCGGCGTTCTCCACACTCAGGACCAGGATGGCCGGGTTCAGTTTCGCGCCCGTCCGCAAGTGAATCTGGGACCACGCTTGATCGACAGTGGCGTTCTGAACTCGGACAACTACACCATCGGCAATCTGGAATTCGCCAGCGTCATGGGACCAGTGACTTTGCAGAGCGAGGCGTATCTTACCAACATCCACTTGTCGACCGGCAACACCGAAACCATTCACGGAGCCTACGCTCACCTCAGCTACTTCCTCACCGGAGAGAACCGCGTCTACGAGCGCTTCGGCCAGCACGGAGCCCAGTTCGGACGGAATGCCCCCTTGAACAACCTGTTCGCGACACCGGGAGGAGTCAGCCTCGGAGCGTGGGAGGCCAAGGCTCGCTGGTCCTACCTGAACCTCGATACGCTCAACCGAGGAACGTACAACGACATGACACTCGGCTGTAACTGGTACTGGTCGGAACGGATTCGTGTCATGTTCGACTACATCCACCCCGTGACCAGCGACGGGACCACGTTCGGAGCCACCCAGTCGAACATGCTGGCCACGCGCATGGACTTCAACTGGTGAGGGGCAGTTCGTGGTTTGTAGGGTGGGACGAGCCGCTTTGGGCGCAGGCCCACCATTCCGGGGACACGCGATACCAATGGTGGGCCTACGCTCCAAAGCGAGCTTGTCCCACCCTACGAATTGTCAGCCATCAGTCAGAGTCAGGAAGTCATGATGTCGACTCGCCGCCAGGTTATCGCCACTCTCTTCGCCGCGGCCGTGGTGGGCCCCACATCGCGTCTCCTCGCCAGAGAAGGACTGCTCCGCTGCCGCCTCTGTTCCAGCTGCCAGGATTGCCAGAAGGTCTGCCGCCTTGTCTGCGAAGAGAAGAAAATCACGACGACTTGCTGGGGAGTTAAATCCGAGGACTTCTGCGCCCCCGGTCCCAGCTGCCCCGACAGCGAACACTGCGAGATGGTCTGTGTGAGCAACGGCGACCCCGAAGCCCCCTGCTCGCAGCCCAAGCCGCTGCGGTGGATTCACTGGACTCCCGGCGACTGCGGAACGGTCTACACGAAGAAGAAACTGATGAAGAGGACCGTGACCAGAACCGTTCCCAGCTACAAATGGGTCGTCGAGGATCTGTGCCCCGCCTGCCAGATCCGCTGCGCCCAACTGCACATCCCAGCTGGGACGGAATTACCTCCAGTCCCGAAAATGGAAGGCGTGCCCGTGCTCGCGAGGGGTGAAAACTCTGCACACGGTTCGTGAGGCGAAAGGCTGGCTGCTTGTTCACAGCTGAATCTCCCGCCTGAGAACCGTGAGGGGCGAGTGGCCGGCTGTCAACGGGTCAATTTCGACCGGGCCACCCGTGTTTCCCCATGAAAAGCAAGCACGGTACGGACCCGTGGCGGGGCCTTGGGATGAAGGCATTTCAGAACCGGGCCGGGTGAGCGAATGAGACGCTTCACGCGGCCAAGCCGCTTCAATCTGTATTATTCATCATCCACTCGATTTCCAGTCGCTGGGGCCAGGAAGTTTTCGCCCACAGCACTGCATTCACCGAGAAACCCGAGCCGACCCAGGTGGGGCCAACCACGAGAAGGGTGTTTCACAGCTGAAACAACTGGCGTTCGAAATGCCTAATTGGGTTGGCGCAGCCGCCCAGATACAACTGACGTATCGATGTTTCCGATTCGCCGTCCACGTGGATATCTCGCATGATTCTCTGAATACCGGACATTGAGCGAGGGGATACGCCCGTTTCTGGGGCGGTGTTCCCGTTCATGGAACGGGAGATGCTTAGCATGATATTGGGTCAATCGGGTTCTCTCCTGTCTTCAGACCTCTCCCCCAACACACTCCGGGTCTTCCCGGTCTTCAAACACCCTGCAGGTGCAACCGTGATGCGTGTCGCATCGTGGTTTTCAGATGGCTGTGCGTAGGCGATCTGGTCGCGGATGTCCTGAGAGGATCAGTCTCGGGATGTCGTCAAGCGATGGAGTTCATGGAACGAAATAGCTACTCGGACCACGATCTTAACGCTCAATGTTTCCAAAGTCTCACTCTCTCTTGAAGGAATGTGAAGAATGGTTCGTCAACTGTTGAACGACGAAGCTGGTTTCATCATCAGCGCAGAACTCGTCCTCGTCGCCACCCTGCTCGTGATCGGCCTCATCGTTGGTCTGAGCGAAGTCCAGCACGCTGTCGTTTCGGAACTGAATGACGTTGCCGACGCAATCGGTGAACTGAATCAGTCCTACAGCTTCAGCGGTTTCCACAAGACCGACTTCAACGGTGTGGTTCACGCTGTCAGCTACGGTTCGGACTTCGAAGATCAGCGCGATGATTGCGACAACAATCAGTGCCAGATCGCTTGCGATGCTCCCGTCAATGAAACTGCGAAGTCGTTCCGCTAGTCTTGAATGACTCGGTGATTTCCATCGAAAAGCCTCAACGCCGCGAGCCTGCTCGCGGCGTTGTTGTATTTATGGACATTAAACGGGATGCTAAGGGTAACAAATGTGTGAGCCTCACTCCTGACCCGAGTGGAACACGAGTGCAGTCTGGTCAATGAAATCCGCCTCCTCCATGAGTCCTCGTGTCAGCCAAGATTGAACCCCAGCTACTCCGGCGGCTGACTGTCCGACGAATCCTGGAGTTGCTCCAGGAGTACGGTCCCTGCTCACGTGCGGATTTGACGCGACGGGCCGCGATGTCAGCGCCGACGATTTCCAAAGCGGTCGATTCCCTGCTGGAATCGGGCTTGGTCGAGGAGGGCGAGGCCCGACCCAGCAGCATCGGACGCCCGGCTCGTATCTTGCGTCTCGCTAAGGAGAAGGTGCAAGTCATCGGCATCGCGGTCGATGCCACTCGGTGTCTGTTGGTGACCGCTGGACTCGATGGCTCGATCAACTCAGAACGCACACTGTCGGCCCCGACTCCCCGCTCCTACTCAGCGCTTCTGGACACTCTGGAGACGCTGGCTCGCCAATTGATTCGACCCGAAGTCGCCACCGTCAGTATTGGGTTGAGCGTGCCAGGGCTCATTCGTAGCCGGGCAGGAGTGTCGGTCTTCTCTCCCAATCTGCATCTCACCGATGGCAGGACTCCCGCGCGGGATCTCCATGATCGACTGGGCATCAGCTGCACGCTGATCCAGGAGACGCACGCTCTCTCGCTCGCGGAGCGGATGTACCACTCGTCCGAGTCGCTGGATGATTTTGTGATGCTGGATATTAGCACGGGCCTGGGCTTGGGGGTCTTCACCGGGGGGCACTTGCTGGAAGGTCATTCCGGGTTAGCGGGCGAACTCGGTCACATCACCATCGACCCCCACGGACGACTCTGCGGTTGCGGCAATCGAGGGTGCCTGGAGACAGTGGCCACGGACACCGCCTTTGCCACTCTGATCTCGGAACGCCTGGGCAGATTTCACGACATCGAGCAGATCACCCACATGGTCCAGCAGGGGGAGTTAGTCGCCGACGTGGAACTGCGAAAAACCTGCGAGTCGTTGTCGATCGCCATTGCGGCCGCCATCAACCTGTTCAACCCGGCGACGTTGCTGATCCACGGGAGGTTGTTTGAGATCCAGGATGGGTTGTTCGAGCTGACGGTCGAATTGGTCCGCCGGCGGGCCTTGGCTCCCTCGCTGCAAGATTGTCGCATACAACGCGCCCGGTGTACCAAGTTGCAGGGAGCCGTGGCCACTGCGGTCTTTTCGTTGACCCATGCACTGGGGCCGACTTTGAAATAAAGCCTCTCCGGCAGACTCGATTGAGGAGCGGCGAGCCCTCTTCAGCCGGATTGTCGCTCTGGGGCACGGTGATGGCCCACCGGCCACGATTTCCCTTCACCCTCTGAATTCAAATGGACGGCCTCCCTTTCCAAGTCGATTTCAATTCCTGCTCTCCCCAACGCTCCCGGCGAACTGCTAGACTCGAACTCATACCTGATCGCGCGGATCTATTGTTCCTTTGGGAAGATTGCTACCCCAGATGCCCGACTTCCAATATACCGCTAGGAATTCCTCGGGAGCGGCGGTCAATGGCGTCATTGACGCAAACTCGCCTCAGGATGCGCTGGCCCAGCTGTCTGCTAGGCAGTTGTTCCCCCTCAAGATTGAGATGGCGGAGACAGCCAAGACCCAAAAGAAGCAGGCCATCCGTCGCGTGCCCGCGAGGCATTTAGCGAACTTCTATTCTCAACTGGCTGACCTGTTGAAGTCGGGCGTGCCGCTGCTGAGGTCGCTGGAACTCCTCGAAGGACAGACGCGGCAACCGGCTTTGAAAGCAGTCCTCACCGAGGTCCGAGCGTCGGTGGCAGACGGAACCCGGCTGTATGACTCCATGCGGGTCCACCCCAAGGCGTTCAGTGAGCTGGTGTGCAGCATGATCCGCGCGGGCGAGGAGGGCGGCTTCCTCGAAGACGTGCTGAAACGCATCGCCACGATCACCGAGCATCAGGAGGAGATGAAATCGAGCGTCATCGGGGCCTTGGTCTATCCGATGTTTTTGGTCGTGGTTGGCACGACGGTCGTCTCGGTGCTGATCGTGTTCTTCGTGCCGAAGTTCGCCGGGACTTTCGAGCGGATGGAAGAGCGCGGCGAACTCCCCTGGGCCACGACGGCACTCATGGGGATCAGTAATGGGGTGCAGAATTATTGGGTCTACGGCATCATCGGGATCGTGGCAGGCGTCTTCGGAGCGTCGCAGTGGCTTCAGACGCCCGCTGGCCAAGCCTTCTGGAGCCGCTTCCAGATCCGAGCCCCCGGCCTGGGCCGCGTCATTCGCAGCCTGGCCATCGCTCGCTTCTGCCGCGTCCTCGGCACGCTGATGCAGAACGGCGTCCCTTTGCTTCAATCCCTAAAGATCGCCAAGGACGCGACTGGGAACAAGGTTCTGGCTGAGGCCATCGAGAAGGCGACTGAGAACATCACCGCCGGAAAATCACTGGCCCGTCCGCTGGGGGCCAGCGGCGAGTTCCCGGTCGAAGTGGTCGAAATGATCGCCGTCGCCGAAGAGGCGAACAACCTGGAGAACGTGCTCATCGGCATCTCCGACAACCTCGAACGGCGGAGCGATCGCGAACTGCAAATGGTGGTGAAGTTGCTGGAGCCGGTCCTGCTCTTGATGATGGCAGTAGTGGTGCTCTTCGTGTTCGTGGCGCTGCTGGTGCCGATCCTGCAAAGCTCGGGAGCGGCGTGAGTGCCAGTTATCCCGCTGGCTCAAGTGCCCCCGAACCCTTTCCATTCTCTCGTGTCTGGGCTGGCACTATGAACAAGAAACAACTGATGAAGCTCGGCTGCCCGGAGGACTGTGTCGTGGAAGCGATCCAGGCCGTGCAGCAGGCGGCGATGGCGGGTGAGATCAAGGGCAAGCACGGGCCGAAGGTGATCGAAGAGATCCTCGCAGCTCCGGCGAACTACATCGAAGACCCGCTGTTCGGAGCCTTTGCGAAGGCACTGCTGACCGTGGAGCCCGAAGATGCGCCGCGCGAGCCGATCGAGTACAAGGTCTGGGGCCGCGAGCGGATCGACGAGAATACGTTCACGCAGATGGCCGATGCGTGCCGTCTGCCGAATGCGGTCGGGGCGGCGCTCATGCCCGATGCGCACCTCGGCTATGGGTTGCCGATTGGCGGCGTGCTGGCGCTCGATAATGCGGTCTGTCCGTATGCGGTCGGTGTCGACATCGCGTGCCGCATGAAGCTGTCGATTCTCGACTTGCCGATCGCTTCGATTGACGACGACAAGCGGTTCCCGGACTACAAAAAGGCTCTGGAAAAAGGGACTGTCTTCGGTGCGGGTGGCGCTCACGAGCGCAAGCAGCTGCACTCGGTCCTGGACCAGGACTGGGATGTGACCCGCATTACTCGCGAAAGTAAGGACCGGGCGTGGAAGCAGCTGGGGACTTCGGGATCGGGGAATCACTTTGTCGAGTTCGGCATTGTGACCCTCGATCAGCATGAGCTGGGATTGGCTCCCGGTCGGTACGTCGCTCTGTTGAGCCATAGCGGTAGCCGTGGAGTCGGGTACGCCGTGTGCAACACGTATAGCTCGATCGCGCAGTGCAACCTGCCTCGCAAGTACGCCAAGCACGGCAAGCTGGCGTGGCTCGACCTCGATACCGAGGCCGGTCAGGAATACTGGGCGGCCATGAGCCTGATGGGCGACTACGCAGCTGCGAATCACGATGTGATTCACCGGAATGTCACGCACCTGATCGGGGCCGAGATCCTGGCGGGTGTCGAGAACCACCACAACTTTGCGTGGAAGGAGAACCACGGCGGGCGGACGGTGATCGTCCACCGTAAGGGGGCCACTCCAGCTGGCCAGGGTGAACTGGGCGTGATCCCCGGATCAATGGCGACCCCGGCCTACATCGTGCGCGGACGGGGCAACCCAGACTCGCTGAACTCGGCATCGCATGGAGCCGGTCGTCGCATGTCACGCACCCAGGGACGGGAGAAATTCCGCATCAAGGCGGTGACGAACGACCTTCTGGCGAAGGGTGTTCACATCCTGTCAGCGGGTTCCGATGAGGTGCCCGGTGTCTACAAGGACATCGAGGAAGTGATGCGGCAACAGGCCGACCTGGTCGACAAGGTCGCCCGCTTTGATCCCCAGATCGTCAAGATGTGCGGCGACGGGAGCAAGGCGGAGGATTGAGTTCAGCGAAAGCCCAGTGGTTGCAACCACTGGGCTTTCGCACTTGAAATGCATATCGCTCTTAAATCCTCTGCGCCGCGAACTGCTCGGCATACTCGACCGACCACAGGGTGATCATCGAGGCGAATCCGCTCATGTCGGCGTCGTCGAGGTATTGATAGTGCCGACGGCTGAATATCTCCCGGTTGCGGATCGTCCCTTTGGCGATCAGTTCGAGAATCGGCGTGGTCCCCTTGGGGGGGATCAGCATCTCCAGGCGGCTGTAGAGGGCCTCGGACGATTTGCCGCGACTGAGCCGCAGATCATCGCGGGTAATGCGGGCTCCCCAACCGTCTTCGCCGATAATGGTCGAGAACTCGAAACCGGGAAAGTGGTCCGCGAGCTTCTTCAGCCGGTCTTCGATCTCTTCGCTCAGATCCAGACGCATCGCGGCGTGGAGGTTCTTCTGCTCTTCCGCCGTCATGGCCGCCGACAGAGCCGCCTGGCTCTTGGTATCACGCGCGCGTGCGCCGCGCGCGATGGCGTTCTTGAGTTGCTGTTCAAAGTCCATGACCGATTCCAAAGTGGGCGTGGGGCAGAGTGGTCACTCGCCCCTCACTAAGGAATACGGTCTGGAAGCCTTTCAGACAACCCCTGCCACCCCCGGAGTTGGGGAAATGAGAACGGATCGTGCCGATTTCGCCCCAGCTTGATACGACTCACGTCTGAACTAGGCGCACGCTGCAAACAGACTGAGGAGCCCTCTCTCGGGTGATGATTCGATCGAGGATTTATCTACAGATTTCACAGATTGGCACAGATTTCAGAGGCACTGCGAGTCGCTTCCCGGTCCGCCGAAATCTGTGAGAATCGGCGAAATCGGTGGAGGATTCATCCGGCATTTCGCCTGCGTTATGGCCACGCCACGCGGGTTTATCTGCGGCTCACGAACTTCTGAGCTTCTCCTGCCTGGGTCTCAGACAGCCGTTTGAACTGAGTGCCAGAATCGAATCACGCCGACGCCTCTGTGACGAATTGCTGCCACTGCCCACCTTCCTGAAACAGAAACGATCCCTTTGGGGGCGGACCCGATGAGGTCGTTCGTACCCAGATGGTCCCACAACTACACGTCAGCTATGCCACGTATTAGTACGGATTCGATCACTATTATGGCGAGGCAGAGAATGGAGAACATCCAATACGTGGCTGTTCTTCGACTCTCCGGTGCCGCCGTGGCTGACACGATCACATTGAGTATTCCCCAAACCAGACCGACGAACCCTCCCCACATGGCCAACAGCATCCACAGGCTGCCCACCCATCCGAACGAAAATCCATACACCCATCCATTGATCAGAACGGGAATCGTGGGGCTGATGATGCCCACGAGAATACTCCCCAAGAAGGCCAATGCCAGATCACCATCGGGGTTCCTCGCATTGCCCTGAGGCACGATCTTTCGATCCGACATCTGTCCGGGCTCCTGGGGGCGATGCAGTATGAGAATAGTGAGCTTGCGCCCAATTGCACTGAGTTAAGCTCACCAACCCGACGCGTGAGCCAGGGAAACACAAGGAAAAGTCGCTTACTCTCTCCCTCGCTCACGCGTCGGGTTGGTCTGGTAAGCTCCATTTGGCCAGCGCCCCAGGCAGCTGGCCTTACCCGGCCCAGTAGACACGGTCGAGCGTGCGATAGCCGATCGCTTCGCTCAGATGTATCGCCGAGATATCCTCGCTGCCCTCCAAGTCGGCGATCGTGCGGCTCACTCGCAAGATTTTGTCGTGAGCGCGAGCGGTCAGACCCATCTCTTCCATCGCGGCTTTGAGGAGTGATTCGGCATCAGCGCCGAGCTTGCAGACCGTGCGGATCTGTCGCGGCGACATCGTACCGTTGAGGGCACCGGGGGTCTCGCGGAACCGCTCTTTCTGTCGCTCGCGCGCGCCGATTACGCTGTCTCGCATGGAATCGCTGTTGGTGCCGACCTTGTCATTGGAGAGTTCACGGAACGGCACGGGCGGCACCTCGACGTGGATGTCGATGCGGTCGAGTAGTGGCCCGCTGATTCGCGACAAGTACCGTTCGACCTGCATCGGTGAGCAGTTGCAGTTCCGCTTGGGGTCGCCACGAAACCCGCACGGGCACGGGTTCATCGCCGCCACCAGCATCAGACTCGCCGGGAAGGTCACACTGCCGATGGCCCGCGAGATTGTCACGCACCGGTCCTCGAGCGGTTGCCGCATCACCTCCAGCGTGCGGCGATTGAACTCGGGGAGTTCATCCAAGAACAACACCCCGTTGTGAGCCAAACTAATCTCGCCCGGCTGCGGAGTGCTTCCCCCACCAACCAGACCGGCCTCGCTGATCGTATGATGCGGCGAACGAAACGGCCGCGTCAGCAGCAGCGGCTGCGAGGCGGGCAGGCGACCGACCGCGCTCCAGATCCGCGTCGACTCCAGACTCTCCTCGGGCGACAGATTCGGCAGCACGGTGCCCAGCCGCTGTGCCAGCAGCGTCTTGCCCGTTCCCGGTGATCCGATCATCAACAAATGGTGCCGTCCCGCAGCCGCGACGGTGACGGCGCGTTTGGCAGACTCCTGGCCCTTCACATCGGAGTAGTCGACCGAATAGTTGCCGTACTCCTTGAGGGCGTCTTCCCAGCGAAACACAGCTGGGGCAATCGGCAGTTCGCCGCTGAAGAAGCCGATCGCCTCGGCCAAGCTGCCGACGGGGATGACATCCAGTTCTTCGACGACAGCGGCCTCGCGCGCGTTCTCAGCGGGGACCAGCAACCCTTTGCGGCCCTCTTGGCGAGCTTGAAGTGCCATCGAGAGAGCCCCCTTGATCGGGCGCACATTGCCATCGAGGGCCAACTCCCCGACCACGGAATACTGAGCAAACCGTTCCGTACTCACCTGCCCACTGGCGGCCAGCATCCCAATGGCGATCGGCAGGTCCGAAGACGGGGCCTCCTTCGGCAAGTCAGCTGGGGAGAGATTGATGACAATCCGGTCGATGGGCCGGTGATAGCCGCTGTTGACGAGGGCTCGCTCGATGCGCGGGATGCTCTCCTTCACAGCGGCCTCGGCGAGCCCGACCAGTGTGGTCTTGGGGAGCGAAGCGGGGGAGATATCGACCTCGACTTCGACCGATCTGGCATCGATCCCAAACAGCGAGTACGTGAACAACTTCGCAAGCATCGAGCAGGCCCGGTGGCACAAGGAGCGGGAAACGTGAACAAACGCTCCCGGAAGACATCTTGGAGGGTATCTGTGGAGGACGCAAGTCGACCGCGAGAGATGATTTGGAAAACGCGCTGGCCAGTGCTTCCAACGGAACTCGGGCCCCCGTGTGTTTGCTGAGGCCCCTCGGTGTTCTCTTCCGTTCCCCGCAACTCTTGATGCTCCATTCCCCGCCTCTGATTGCTGCAAAACAGGAGAGGGGGAGTTTTGAACCGAAGGCCACGACAGTCCTGCCAAGAGTGAGCTGACTCTCTTGTGAGGTTTCTCCCAGCGGAGGGAGTGACCGTGTCGGCGCTCGGGTTTCATGGCCTGACAGATCATGACTGGCGTTGAGACATCGTCACTGGACTGGCAGAAACTGCCGGTGGGTAATCGGTCGTGATCGGCCAAAACTGCACCCCCTGGACGG
Organism: Planctomycetota bacterium; assembly: GCA_031431195.1. GTDB lineage: Bacteria > Planctomycetota > Planctomycetia > Planctomycetales > Planctomycetaceae > TH-plancto1. The sequence goes on from JANPCU010000420.1 coordinate 14,708, forward strand.
CAATTCGGGGGGAACCAGTCGACCCTCTTGACCGGGGCGAAACCTCCGCCGTAGTGTCCCGCCTCTCCTCGGGCGGGTGGGCCGCGCAATTCTGCGCACTCGCCATTCGCTCTCCTTCCCGCCTGACGGCTCATCTTCCCAGCCAAGGATCGGCGACATGCGATTTCATCGCTCGCTTACGAACTGCATTCTGCTAGCGGCGTTGCTCTGCGCGGGATGCCAATCGCTCGATCTCGACTTCAAGCTGCCGGGAATGCTCAATCCGGACAACCGCCGGAAAGCCCGCGTCAGCGGAGCGTTGCGAGGTGAGCGGGGGCACTCTCGGTTACTGGGTGATTACATCTCTATCGGAGGTGACACCGTCCGCATGGTGCAGGGGGTCGGGCTGGTCGTGGGTCTCGATGGGACGGGCGAAGATCCCCCGGCCACACCGCAGCGGAAGCTGCTGCTGGAAGAGATGCGGCGGCGGAAAATCGACGATCCGGAATCCCTGCTGCGATCACCGAACACAGCCTTGGTAATCGTGACGGCCTATATCCCGCCGTTGATTCGTAAGGGCGACACTCTGGATGTGGAGATCAAGCTGACCGAAGGCAGCCAGACAACCAGTCTACGCGGGGGCCAGTTGATGCCCTGCTTCCTCCGCGAGTATGCGTATCTCGCCGAAGGGGGAGGATTGAAGGAGGGCCGCGAGCTGGCTATTTCCCATGGAGCGATCATGGTGCGTGGAGACGAGAACGACACGGCGGGCCTGGTCGTGGGGGTCATTCCCGGAGGCGGCAAATACACCGGACTCAATCGCGATCTGGGCATCAGCCTGCGGGAGGATTACAAAGGGGCCAAGATGACCACCCGCATCGCGGATCGTATCGGCCAGCGATTTGCCGGGTACGACCATGCGGGTATTAAGCGTCCCCTGGCCAAAGCCAAGACCGATCAATCGATCGAACTGATCGTGGCGGAGCGATATCGCGACAACTATCCCCGCTTCTTGCAGGCGATTCGTGCCATTCGACTCACGGAAACGTCGGTCGACCATCATCTGCGGTTGCAAGAATTGGGCAGTGCACTGGTCCGCGGCGATACGAGTGCCCAGGCCGCTTTGGAACTTGAGGCCATCGGTCCCGAGGCGATTCCGATCTTGAAGGATGGCCTGAAGGCGGACGAATTCGAAGCCCGCTTCCGGGCGGCCGAGGCCTTGGCCTACCTGAACGATGCGTCGGGGGTGGCCGTGCTGAAGGAAGCGGCTGACAAGGAACCGGCGTTCCGTGTGTTTGCCATCGCCGCATTGTCGACGCTGAACGATGGCGATGCGGTCATCGCCATGCGAGAACTGCTGCAGCATGAGAGTATTGAAACACGGTACGGAGCCTTCCGCGCCCTGTCGATTGCCTCTCCCAACGATCCATCGATTATCCGGCACAGCTACGATTCCGGCTTTTCCGTCCATCTGGTCGAGACCACTCAAGAGCCCGCCATTCACGTCACGCGCCGTCGCCAGCCCGAAGTCGTTCTCTTCGGAGTCGACCAGCAGTTTACGGCTCCGCTTGTCATGCGAGCCGGACATGATGTCATCGTGCAATGTCCCGACAACGGCAACAAAGTGAAGCTGACACTCATTCTGCCAGGCCAACCGACGCGGGAACTCTACACCAGTTTACGCGTGGCCGATGTCATCGCTGCAGCTGTGGAACTGGGCGTCGAGTACCCGGCGATCGTCGAGATGTTGGTGCAGGCTCAGAAGCAGAGGAACCTGGACGGCATGCTCGCCTTCGACCAACTTCCTCAGCCGGGCCGTTCGTTCCAGCGCCCCGACATGGCCGAAGGCCCCGCCACAGAGATGATTGGTAGCTCTGCGTTGATGCCGAACCTGTTTGACATCGACCCGAGTGGCCTCGAAATCGAGACCGAGATGGAGAAAGCTCCTGCGGTGAAGTCCATTGCTCCCGAGGAGATGGAGACCGCCGAAGGCATGAGCGGTGTCAGCTTCGGCGTTCAATAGTGCTGGTCAGTGGGATCGGCTTCCAGCCTGTCGTGAAGGAAATTCGCAGCACGAAGTCCGAAACCCAAATGAGGGAGAAACGTGCTCCGCTTCGCAGAGCCTTCGCGTCGCAGCTAAACGGTGCTCCACACGCCCCTCAATTCCCCGAATGACCGTGTTGTTCTCATGCTCAAGTCCCTCGAACTCTTTGGATTCAAGAGCTTCGCGGACCGAACCGTATTCGAGTTCGCGCCGGGGATGACGTGCGTCGTCGGTCCCAACGGCAGCGGCAAAAGTAACGTCGTCGACTCCATCAAGTGGATCCTAGGCGACCAGAGCGCGAAGAGTCTACGCGGCACCGAGATGACCGATGTCATCTTCAACGGCTCTAATGGCCGCAAGCCCAGCGGCTTCTCGGAAGCGATGCTGACGTTCGACAACACGCAGCGACTCTTCCCGATGGACGCCATTGAGGTCCAGGTGGGCCGACGACTCTATCGCAGTGGAGAGTCGGAGTACCTGCTCAATCGCGCCGTCGTGCGGCTCAAGGATATTCGCGACCTGTTCCTCGGAACCGGAGCGGGGACAGCGGCCTATAGCATCATCGAGCAAGGGCGGGTCGATCAGATCCTGCAGTCCAACCCCGCCGCCCGCCGACTCGTCTTTGAAGAGGCAGCAGGCATCTCACGCTTCAAGTCCAAACGGATCGAGGCCCAGCGCAAGATCGAACGCATCGACCAGAATCTCCAGCGTCTCACCGACATTGTCGACGAGGTCGAAGCCCAACTGAACTCGACTCGCAGTCAGGCGAGCAAGGCCGCCAAATACCGCGAGATCTCGACCGAACTCAAGTCTCTGTGGACTGGACTTGCCGCCGATGACGCCCGGTTGTGGTCCACGCAACTGACGGAGTTGCGAGTTGTGGAAGAGCAGGCCCGCACCACCGCCGAAAGTCTCGCGTCGAGCGTGCAGACGATCGAGGAGCAGGTGCAGCGGGCCGATAGCGAACTGCATGAGATTGAGACGCGAGTCCGCGACTTCGAACGGAAGTCGTCCTCCAACCGCGAGAGCATCGCTTCACAAAACGCCACGATCCGGCACCAGACGTTCCGCCTACGGGAACTGCATGCCGATCTGGATCGCCTGCGAAAGCAACGTCTTGAACTGACCGCTCGCGCGGGCGCTGTGGCGCGAGAACTCGACGAGACAGCTGTGAAGTTGATGCAGTTCGAAGTGAGCTTCACCGAGCAGCAGCAGGCCATTCAGAGTCGGGATGGAGAACTCTCCGAATTGCGAGGTCAGCTGGATGAGTCGCGGACTCGGATGCGAACCCGTCGTGCAGAGCGAGACCAGTTGAATCTGCGTTCGCAGTCGGCACTGACACGAATTGCGACTCTCGAACTCCAGCAGCAGACCGCGCTCGAGGCTCTTCATAAAACACGTAGTCGGATTGACCAATTACTGGCCGAACTCTCTTCATCGCAGTCGGAACTCGACGTCCGCCGGCAGGCACACATCTCCGCTGATACTACGAGTCAGCGCACTCGTGAGGAGTTGGACCTGCTCCGCACGGAGCGGTCTGCCTTACTCGGAGAGCACTCGCAAACGGATCGGCGACTGGCTGAACTCAGAGAGCGTCGGAGTGCTGCACTGGCACGACTCAACGTGCTGCAAGATCTGGAGCGCAAGCAAGAGGGGATCGGCCTCGGGGTGCGAGAGATCCTGCGACGGGCCGAGACACTGAGCGAGCCTCCGTGGTCGAACATTCTGGGAACCGTCGGCGACCTGCTCGATACCGCCTTGGAGACGGCCCCGCTGGTGGAACTGGCTCTCGGCGATCGCACCCAGATTCTCGTCGTCGACGATCTGCGTCCGCTGCTCGACTATCTCAATCAAGGCGACGGGCGGTTGCTCGATCGAGTCGGATTCATCGAGTTGCGGACCGCCCTGGCACCGCGTCGGGGACGCGTCGCTCCACAGCCACACTGGCTGGAACTGTTTGATCTCGACTGCCGCGAGTGGCCCGATCTCAGCCGCGAGCCCGGTGTGGTGCAACGGGCTGATCAACTCGTCACAGAGACTGGTCGCGTCCCGGGTCTGGCCGCGCGGCTGCTCTCGGATACCTGGATCGTCAACACGCTCGACCGGGCACTCCAACTGGCGGCGACGATCGGACAAGGGTGCCGCTTTGTGACGATGCAGGGAGAGCTGATTACCGGGGATGGCGTGCTGTTCGTGGGAGCAGCGCCGCAGGACGCCGCCGTCCTGTCGCGGAAGAGTGAGCTGCGAAAGCTGCGTAGCGAGGTCATACGACTGGAGCGAGCGATTGAAGCCGATGTGGAGCGACTCGTGCAGCTGTCACTGGCTCTCGAATCCCGCACCGGTCGGCAGGATGAAATCGAAGTGGAGTCACAGCGTCGCTCGTCGCAGGTGGCCGAAGCCTCGATACGGCTTGCTTCGCAATTGGAGGAGGTCAGTCGGATCGAAGAAGCGATTCTGGAACGAGAACGCCTGGCCACCGAACAAGACGAGCGAACGCGGTCGCTCGAGTCCGACCTGCAAGCAGTCCGCTCTCGGCAGGAGTCAGAACTCCGCGAGGCCGAAGAACTCACTCGCATGGTGCAGAGTGGGGAAGCCGAGATCGCCGAGATGGAAGGACTCTACCACGAGGTCCAGCAGCTCGTACGGTCCGAACAACTCGCACTCGCCAAACACGAAGAACGCCTTCGCAGCTTGAAGGAAACACAGCTCCGCTTGCAGACCGATCAGGTGCAGCGCGTCGATCAGGAAGCGGAGTCCAACGAACGCTACGGGAGTTTGTTGAAAGCGGAACAGGAGTCAACTCTGCTCGTACTGCGAACACAAGCGGCCCTGGCAGAACGCCACCTCATTCAGGAGCAGTTGCTCGGCGAACTCCGGGTTGTCAACCGCGAGCGCGAGGCATTTCGCCAGGAGCGGTCGCAGCGGTCTCGTGAACTTGACGAACTGCATCGTCGCCGTCGCCAGGCCGTCGAGACAGCGCACGAAACGCAGATGCAGATTCGCGACATCGACCAGAAGCAGACGACACTCGCTCAGCGGATTGACGAGGAGTACCAGCTGACTCTCGCCGAACTGATGGCCAGCGGCGCGTCGGCGTTTGGAGATCATGTGCGAGAGAGATACGGCGAGGCGAACTCGCCTGCGGGCGAGGTGAGTTTTGCCGAGGTCCGCCCCGAACTAGAAGCTGCAGTTGACCGACTACGGAAGCGGCTCAAGATGATGGGACACGTCAACACTGACGCACTTGCCAGCCTCGAAGAGATCGAGAACCGCTTCACCGATTTGAGCGCCCAGCTGAAAGACCTGCAAGAGGCCAAGTCCGCCCTCGAAGACATCATTCGCCGCATCAACGTCGAGAGCAAGCGGCTGTTTCTGGAGACCTTTGAAACCATTCGCCAGAACTTTCAGGTGCTGTTCCGCAAGATGTTCGGCGGCGGTGACGGGAACATCATCCTCGAGAATCCCGACGATGTCCTCGACTGCGGAATCGATATCGTGGCCCGTCCACCGGGCAAGGAACTGCGGAGCCTGACACTGCTGAGCGGGGGCGAGAAAACCATGACGGCGGTGGGTCTGCTGTTCGCAATGTTCAAGAGTAAGCCGAGTCCGTATTGCATTCTGGACGAAGTCGACGCCGCGCTCGATGATGCGAACGTGGGGCGTTACGTGAACGTCGTGAAAGAGTTTTCTGCCATGACGCAGTTCGTCGTCATCACCCACCGCAAGCCGACGATGGCCGCAGCGGATGTGCTGTATGGCGTGACGATGGAGCAGGCCGGCGTCTCGAAACGCATGGCCGTGCGCTTCGATCAGGTCGGCGAGAACGGGGAGATCCTGGAAGCCGCCAAGGCAGCTTGATGGGCGGTCCCCGGTTCTCTGCCACTACTCGATGCAGTACAGGAACTCCCGCCGCTGGCTGTCGACCATGTCGGCGACGCGGTGATAAATCCGGCTACCGCTGATGGCCGGGGTGCCGAAGACTTCGTTGCCGAGTTGGTTCTCGCCGAGGAGTTTGAACTCCTTGGGGTCAGCCTGGAAGATCGTCGTCTTGCCCGCTTCGTCGGTGGCGTAGATCGCTCTGTCGACAAGCACGAGTGAGGAGCTGAACGTGCCGCCGACACGGTGCTTCCACATCTCTTCCCCGGTATCGCTCTTAAAACAGGTCGCCACGCCCGCATCGAGCATCGCGTACAGGTAGCCGTCTTGCAGCACCATGGAGGGCACATAAACTCGCGACGGATTCTCCCACACGACCGTCCCCGAGCCGTCCGCCTTCATCGCCGCCAGATGGTTCTTGGGATAGCCGCCGGTCGTGTAGATATGAATTCCATCCGTCACGGTCGAGGTCACGCACTCGGTCGTCGCACCGGCGAACTCCCAGTTCTGGCTGCCGCTGAGTGGATCCAGACTGGTCACCAGATCGCACCCGATCAGGAACATCTGCTCCTTCCCAGCTGCTTTCAGAATAATCGGCGAGGGGTAGTTCGGCAGAGCTGGGCGGGAGTGCGACCAGACGATCTTTCCGGTCTCGCGGTTCAGCCCCGCGAGTGTCCCCTTGCCGCCCTTGGTATCCGCCGACACGATGACCAGCGGACCGTAAACCATCGGGGACGAACTGAATCCCTGATGCAGCACGTAGTCCGTGATCTTCGTCTGCCACAGCTGCTTCCCCTGTCGGTCAAGAGCGGTGGTGTAGATCGCATCATGGCTGAGGAAGTTGACGAAGATCCGCTCACCGTCGCAGGCTGGAGTCGAGTTGGCCGAGGTGCTCTTCTCGTTTTGCTTGGCGACAAAGCCGCCTTCGTGGACCGTTGTTTCCCACAACTGCTTTCCAGTGTTCTTGTCGAAAGCGATCGTCAGTTGACGGTCGGGATCGCTGGCAGCTGAGTTGATGATGACCTGCTCGCCGACCACGATGGGGGAGCCATGCCCCTTTCCGGGGAGCGGCGCCTTCCAGCGGATGCCCTCGGTCTCGCTCCACTTGGTGGGTGCTTTCTGCCCCGTGGGAGCGATCCCATTACGATTCACCCCCCGCCACCACGGCCAGTCGTTGGCTTCGACCCTGATCGGGCTCGCGACTGAACCAGCGTCCTTGTCCTCCGCCGAGGCAACGCGACCCGTCGCTCCCTGACCCACGATCAGCCCGAAGCACATGCACCACATCATCCATCGCATCATCGCACTGCCTCACGAGCCACGGCGAACTGGGATATTCCGCTAGGTGAGTCGTAGTCGATAAGAAGTAGGAAGCCAAGGCCGATCACCGTCCCTGAGGCACCGAGGGTCCGACTATCAGGGTGCGCTTGCTCGATGCCTACTCACAAGCGAAGATGTGAACTGTGTTGGAGCTACTCCAACGACAACCGCAGCCATACCGTCGGATTGACGCGCATTGATTGGTCAAACAACGAGATCGTGACGGAAGATCATGGCAAAGACACAAATCGTGAATGACACGGTCAGTTTGAACGACGAAGTGCGTCATGTCCCGACCGACAACCTTCGCCTAGATGATCAGAATCCTCGCCTTGTCGAGTACCTTGAGGAGAATGACAGACCAAGTCAAGATGACTTGTTGAGAGTACTCTGGGAGGAGATGGCGGTAGATGAACTCGTCATGTCCATCGCAAAGAGCGGCTTCATGCCCTACGAACCGCTGCTCGTCTCACGCGAAAAGGGTGAATTGATCGTTATCGAGGGAAATCGGCGACTTGCTGCTGTTCAGCTGCTACTTTCTCAAGAGCAACGAAAAAAAGTCAATGCCATCGACTTGCCAAAGATTTCCTCAAAGGATGCAGAAGGCCTAAAACACCTTCCCGTCATCTTTACTGACCGGAAGAGCGCCTGGAAGTACCTTGGCGTCAAGCACATCAATGGCCCCAAGAAGTGGGACTCGTATGCAAAAGCGCAGTACATCGCTTCCGTCGCCGACAAACACGGCATTCCGCTGAAGGACATCGCCGATCAAATCGGCGACAAGCACGGGACAGTCCAGCGTCTCTACCGGGCGCTCAAGGTGATTGAACAGGCGGAAAAGAAGGATGTATTCCATCGATCGAATCGCGAGAAACCGCATTTCAATTTCTCGCACATCGACACCGGTCTTGGATACGAAAACATTGCGGCATTCATCGGCCTCAAAGACAAGGCGCAAGAGTCATCCCAGCCAGTTGACGCCGATCACATTGACGAACTCGGGGAACTATGTACTTGGCTCTTTGGCGACAAGACTCGCGACGCGCCAGCAAAGGTGCAATCGCAGAATCCCCATCTCCGTCAGCTGAATCAGGTTCTTGGCAAAAAGGAGGCAATCAAAGCACTTCGCGCAGGCTTGCCGTTGGAACTGGCGCTCGAAGTCAGCTACGGCGATGACCGAGTGTTCCAAGATGCGCTCCTCACCACAAAGCAGCACCTCCAAAAGGCTCGCGGCACCATGAGTACTGGCTTCACGGGAGATCCAGAGCAACTGCGACTAGCAAAGGAAATCGCTTCAATCGCAGCAGATCTTGCGGATGAAATGGACCGCAAGTCGATTAAGCTTTCCGGAAAGCGGCGTTGAGAAAACAGAGGCCAATCAGATGACATCGTCTTTTCCCAAAGTCCCGAAGCCCCATCTCGACAACGTTTCAGCGATCGCTGATTACGTGGAAATCGAATGCCTGAAACAGCGAGATGGAAATCTCTCCATACTGGATGTCGCGAGTGCAATACAAATGCCTTTGGATGGAGTAGCGGAGGATGACATCCATCAATCTGTGACCGATGCCTTCGCTGAAGTTGCGGAAAGAATGAACAATTGCGGAGCAGATGACGGTCGATATCCCTTTACGTTGGACAGTCGGGGGGGCCTGATACGATATCGTGGGACGGGGAAACGCAAGATTGGAATGACCTACCTGTATTTGTTGTTTGCTACTCGATTGAACATGAGAAGCGAACGGGTTCACTCGGGATACAATGGCACTGAGTTGTTTGAGGAATTGTCCAAGGAAGTCGCTGTCCGATTTCTGGGAGGCCCGCACAGTTCCGTTAGTTCGCTAATTTTCGGCACAGCTCGATTTGGAGTCCTCGAAGAGGACGATGAGATCGATATGGCAACGTTCCAAGGTGCCGTGACATCTCTTTGTCATGAGGTAGGCGAGGGACTCTCGTTCAAACCATATCCGGATGCGAGAATACGCGCCAAAGATGGAAAACTAGACGTGGTTGTATGGCGCAAGTTTGCTGACAAACGACCCGGAAAGCTCGTTCTCTTTGGGCAATGTAAAACTGGCACCTCGTGGGAAAGTTCTCTTCACGATCTACAGCCATTGGGTTTCTGTGCGAAGTGGATGGAGAAGTTACCTCCGGTTCTTCCTGTTCGGCTGTTTTTTGTCGCGGATCGGCTGCCCGCTGCAAACTGGACAGATCGAACCACTAACGCCGGTATATTGTTTGATCGCTGCCGAATCATAGAGTCTCTTTCAGGCAGCACGGTTTCTCTTGAGGTGGAGCTATCTCGCAAGATTGAGAAGTGGGTGAAGGCTGCGTCAAAGTCAAAGGGCGTTGTACTCCAATGAGGCATCGTTTTCACTCCATATGCCCCTACTTCGCCATGTTCCCGGAAAGCTTCGCGGAGACATGGATTGATCGCCTCACAAAGAAGGGCGATATCGTTCTCGATCCATTTTCTGGACGAGGAACGACTGCATTCCAAGCACTGTTGATGAACCGAAATGCCGTCGCTTTCGACGTGAATGATGTTGCGTTCTGCCTGACCAAGGCCAAGACTCAAGCTCCATCTCTCAAGGCTCTCGAACGCAGACTCTGTGTGCTTGAAAGTCAGTTTGATGGAAGGCTGTGGAGTATCGCGGCAGCAGAATGCCCCGAGTTTTTTTATCACGCGTTTGCTCCGAAGACATTGCAGCAACTGCTCTTCCTGAGAAGCACTCTGAGTTGGAAGACCAGTCGAGTCGATGCAATGGTTGCCGCGCTGACCATCGGCTCTCTACACGGCGAAATGGACAAGTCCCAGGCGTATTTCAGCAATCAGATGCCGCGCACGATCAGCACAAAGCCTGCATATTCTGTCAAATATTGGAGAGAGAGAGGCTTGGTTGCACCTGAACGAGATGTCTTTGCAACGCTAAACAAGCGAGCAACATATCGCTACCAATCCACTCCTCCGATGGGGCAGACACAGGTATTTCATCGTGACATGCGAGCATTGCCAGACGTATTTGGGCGGATCAAGGGGAATATTCGGTGCTGCATTACATCGCCACCATATTTTGATGTGACGAACTTCGAGGAAGATCAATGGTTGAGATTGTGGATGCTGGGTGGACCTCCATTTCCAACACGAGGCCGAGTTTCGATTGATGACAGGCATACTGTGTCCGGCAACTATTGGAGGTTCATTCAGGACATGTGGCATTCGCTCGGCTGTTCAATGCCATCCGGTTCGGATGTCGTCATTCGTATCGGCGCTCGAAAGCTGTCACCAGAGCAACTTGTGGAGCATTTGAAAGCCAGCAGCAAAACATCTCCGAAGCGAGTCACATTTGTCGATTCCGAAGTCAGCGAGCTTCGGAATCGACAAACGGACCATTTTCGCCCAGGTTCCAAAGGATGCCTCGTCGAGGTTGACTGTCATTTCCGGATTGGCATCTAATTGTAAAGTACCGGGTGTCGTCATTCCATTGAAACACGCGATAAGAAGCCTCATATCCACCTCAGTCACTCCACCACGCGCAACACCCTGTGCCCGGTATCACTCTGCCCGAACTGATCAGTGGTCCGCACCTCGATGTCATGCACGCCCGGCTTGAGGGCGGGTAGCTTGAGTTTCCATAGGTGCGTGCAGATACCCGGCTTGGGGAGCTTTCGCCAGTCGTTTGGTTTCAGTTCGAGCAACGCCGCTTCATGGGCAGCTGTGCGGACGAAGACGGGGTCAACCTCGCCGACATGGGTCATGGGTAGCCAGTCGCCAGCCCCGTCGACGCGCATCTCGACGGTCGAGTGAATCGAGCCTTCGAAGACGTTGGCGTAGACATCGGTCTCGGTGGTCTTTGACGCGGGGAGTTCCTCCGGCAGGTCGATCTTCATTTGGTAGTCGTCATTCCGCCCGGCGGGGTGGAACTTCAGCGAGTATTTCACCCCATCGAACGAAATCACCGAGTACCCGTTGGGGGCTCCGTCCGACATCATCGCGTGCGGGATGCCGCGTTCGTCCGGGGCTCCGCTCCACCAGCTGCCGCAGACGGTGACGTTGATGATGTGGTGATGAGGCTTGGCCCCTTGCCAGCCATCGGCGTCGGTGATGTAGTGGTGTTCCATCGTGTGCGTGTGAGCCGAGATCGAGACTGAGAACGGTCGCTTCTCGATCAACCGATACAGTCCATGTCGGTCGTTCACTTCCAACAGCGGGATGTGCATCATCAGGACCACCAATTGATCCTCGGGGATCTGGGCGAGGTCGGTCTTGATGAACTCTAGCTGCTCCGGTCCGAAGCCGCCGCGAAATCCCCAGGTACTCTTCACCGGGTCTTTGAGCATCCACTCGATGTCATCGAGGACTAGGAAGTGGACCGGACCGTGGTCGAACGAGTAATACGACGGGCCGTAAACCCGCTCATAGGTCTCGTTGGCGTCGCGCCGGGTGCGGGCGTCGTAGTTGATGTCGTGGTTGCCGATCACGTTGTACCACGGAATCCCGATCAGCGCGATCGAGCGGTTCAACTGTTCGAAGGTCTCCAGATTGTCAAAGGCAATATCGCCCAGGGTCACGCCGAACGAGGCATCCGTCTGGCCGATAATCCCCTCGACGACATCGTGCGTGATCCAGTCGACCTCTTTCTGGTCGCGTGGCTGAGGGTCGCCGAAGAGCAGAGCCTTGAACTGCTCGGGCTCCTGTTGAGGATAGAGAGCGAAGTCGACCGACTCCGGCAGTGGGCCGGTCGGCTTCACCCCCTTGTACTTGAACGTCTCATCCGGCGAGCCATGCGGCTTGTGGACATAGTAGAACTGTGGCAGCTGATCGGCGTTGACGGGAGTCCGATAGCCGCGCGGCTTGATGACGAACAGCGTCGTGTCGTCATCGACCGGGAGGGTGTACTGCCCGTGCTCATTCGTCGACACGATCTGGCGACCATTGGAGACCCGCACCCCCGGCAGTGGCTTTTCGTCGGCGTCTCGCACGCGATTCTCGTTGGCGTCGAGGTAGACGACCCCGTTGGCCAATTGAGGGACAACGGGCGGAAGAGTATCGGACTGCGCTTCGCGCAGCACGAGTCCCGAGAGAGCCAGAACTCCGGCCACAACACATAGAGCAGCAATCGATCGCATGGGGTCACCTCGGGGGGCACGAAACACCAACTCTTAGACCGCAGCCTGTCAACCGCAGAATCGTTTGGCAAGTGTGGAAGTCGGTTGATGGCTGAAAGTTGAAGGTTGATTGAAAGAAGTGTGAAGAGGAAACGCGAGCGGACAATGAAAACTGGCCCGCCGAGACTTCCGAAGTCTCCGAAGACTTCGGAGGTCTGTTGGGACACGAAGACTGGCCGATCACCCAATGACCCTGCCACTGGCTGATCCCTCTCTTGGTCTCACTTGCCCAGAGCGTTACATTGCACAGAGTACCACTGCACTGTGCCACAAGGATTCTCGATGAACAGCCCCACGAACGGACCCGATTTTCGCCGGGCCGAACTCATGCCCTGCATCACCCAGGACGCCCAGTCCGGGCTGGTGCTGATGCTGGCTTACATGAATGAAGAGGCCTACGAGGAAACCCTTCGCACGGGAAAAGTCTGTTACTACAGCCGCAGTCGCAAGAAGCTCTGGCGCAAGGGCGAAGAGAGCGGCAACGTGCAGATCCTCAAGTCGGTCTACTTCGATTGCGATGCCGATGCGATTCTGGTGAAGGTCGAGCAAATCGGCGGGGCCGCCTGCCACGAGGGCTACCCCAGCTGTTTCTTTCGCGAAGTCGACCGTACGACCAAAGATGTCGCCGTGATTGAAGAGCGGGTGTTCGACCCGCAGCAGGTGTATCACAAGTAGGGCCGTGTTCGGCTGATGGGCGATGAAAGGTCTTGACTCTCGCTGGTTCATCGGGGTGATGCCGCTGAGGGCGTTGCTACTCCCTGTGACTCACACTACGGGGCGACGGTGACTCGTCGGCCATCGATCAGTTTCAACTCGACTCCTTCCGTTTGGCCTTCGACGGCAGCTGCGAATTCGGAAGGCGTCTGCACGGGCGATCCGGCGACGTGCGTGATGAAGTCTCCCATTTGCAGGCCCTGTTGAGAGGCCCGCCCGCCCTCTTCGACGCGAGTCACCACCACCGCTCGATGGTAGCGTCCGAGCGGATTGGTGGGCATGAAGCGGCGGCGAGCAGTGACGTAATCAACGGTCAGTCCCCTCCAGGCGGGATGTCGCGGGTGCGGGGCGATGATCGAGGTGTCATCGTAGACCGGCCATTTCCCGAGCCGGACGACGGTCTCCAGTCGCTCCTTCTGACTGGGCCGCCAGATGTCGAGACGCGGCGAGGCATCCGGACCGAGCAAGCCGATCTTCAGCATCAGTTCCGAACTTCCCGAGATCGGCTGGTCATTCACCGCCAGCACGCAGTCGCCCTGCTTCAGCCCCGCCTGATCTGCGGGAGACTGTTGGCCGATGCCGAATAATCGGGCCGCAGAGACCGGCAGCCACTGGCCCTCTCGATCGCGCTGCCCACTCAGCGTCGCATCGACTGGCATCACACCGAGGAACCCGTATTCGACCTCGTTCCCATCGAGCAGTGACTTCACGATACGTCGCACATCCGCATCGAATGGGATCGCGAATCCGACCGACGACTCGTACCCCCGCAGGGCGGCCAGCGAGGTCGCCAGCCCGACCAGCTGGCCCTCGGTGTTCACAATCGCCGCCCCGCTGGTCCCGAGTTGCAGCCGCAGATCGACATGCAGTAGTGCTCCATATTCAAAGATGATTCCCGTCTCATCACCCGCCTTGGTAGGGGATTCTCCTTCAGAGGAGCGACGCGAGATATTGCTAATGAGGCCCAAGCTCGCACTGGCCGAACCATCGCGAGCGATCGCGTACGGGTTGCCGAGACCGACGACCACGTTCCCCTTGCGGAGCTTTTCGGCCTCCCCGAACTGGAACGTCGGAACCTGTTCCGCAGTCAGTCCGACACTCTCCAGGTCGAGCTTCAAGACCGCCAGATCGCTGTGTTCGTCCTGGTTATAAAGAACTCCCTGCACGACATGTCGCGAGGCGAGCTTCACGACATACTGGACATCCACGGGCCGTTTCGCGGTGCGCTGCCGACTGCCGCTGATGACATGCCGGGGAGTCAGGACGTACCGCACTCCATCGTCCGGCTCACGGGCCAGAATGACCCCGCTGGCGAACTCGCGCGGGATGAACGACACGTCCCCTGGCCCCGGCGGCGGGCGGAAGCCAAACGGGTCGCGCGGCAGATCGTCCTGCTGCTCGTCGCCGGGGAGCACTCGCGCGATGGCGACGACGGACCCTTCGCACTTCGCGATCACTTCGACCAGGTTCTGCTCGAACACCTGCAATCCTGGCGATGCCACCGGCGCAGCGTCTTGAGCAGCAGCTGTGCCGAAGCCACACAGGATCGCCAGCACCGCCAGCATCCCTCCCTGGGCAACACCGCAGCAGTGGGTCGACATGGACATCTCCAATTCTTGGCGAACCGATCAACAACACGAACCATGCCCGCAGTGTAGACCATGCGGTCGCGTCTTGTCGCAATGTAGCCTTGGGCCGCTCAACCCCTCACTGCGATGTGGCCCAGGGTGCCAACTGAATAGTAGGTTCGAGGGGACAAAACGTTCGATGACAAAGCAACTTCTGGCTCCGTCGCCCCGGTAGTGTCCAAAGTAATCCTGTCGGGGACCTTCGTCATTTTCCACCCGCGCGCCTACCAACCAAGGGTGGCAACACGGTCCTTCAAGTTGTCGACGAACTCCGTGAACGAATCGAATGCCTCGTACGCCTCGTCGTACGTCTTGAGGATGATCTGTCCGTTTCCGTCGTCACGAGCCACAACCATTAATATCAGGTAGTTCTTTGATGTATTGCCGATGGGGACAATTTCAACTGGATCATTGAAATCAATGACGCACATGTTCTCTTTATTGCATAGTTCACAATATGGAACTGTGTCGTGCATTCCAAAGAGCGTCTCGACGTGTAAGTTCTTGCCGCCAAGCGAGAAAAAAACCTCGCCACAGAAGTGACCGCCGTTGTATTCAATCAGATACTGGCGGTAGTCATCCGGAAACCGGATGTTGTGCAGTTCTTCTAAGGCAATGATGTCCGCATGTTTTGGAACACCTGGATTGCTCCGCCACTTTGTCAACTCTTCAAGCCTCATCGCCAACCCCCCTGAGAAGTGTTCATATTAGCTCCCATCGCTGTCGCTGTTCATCCCAGATATGCTCACCATCCTCGCGTAATTCACCAATCTGCTGACCGTACATGTTTCTAATCGGCACACTCGTTCGGCCATTAGAGATCTGAAGACTGCCCAATCGATTCCATGAATGGCAGAAAAGGGGACAGGTCAAATTCTGGTCACACGGCATCGGTGTAAGACGAATTGTTTCAAATTGGCACTCACCGCTTCGGCATCAGTTCCTGGATTGCCGCCACGCTGGCCCGCAGTCCCGTCCGCAGGGACGACTCCGGGTCTGGGTAATACTTGGAGGAGTGCAATGACGGCGGCGGGGTTCCGGCTTGCTTGTACTCGGCCAGCTTCGGCGCGGGGATCGTGCCCAGGCGGAACATGAAGATCGGCACTCCACCGGTCGAGTATTCGCCGAAGTCCTCCGCCCCCATCACGCGCTCGGCGGGGACGACATGGTCCTTCCCCAGTTCCGCCACGAAGCCGCCGACCACGCGCGCGACCAGTCCCTCATCGTTAAAGACCGCTGAGGTGCCTTCGTCGAACTTGACCTCGGGCTCCGGAGCGCGATGGCTGGCGGCGACGGCTTTCGCCTTGCGCTCGATGGCCTCTCGCAACTGTTGTCGAACAGCGGGAGAGTAGCTGCGAATGGTGAGTTTGAGGTGGCAGGTGTCGGGGATGATGTTGTGCTTGGTGCCGCCGTGGATGGCACCAACGGTGATGACGGCGGGTTCGAGGGGGGAGACCTCGCGGCTGACGATCGACTGGAGGTCGACGACCAGCTGAGCGGCCTGGATGATGGGATCGATGCAGGCTTCGGGCTTCGACCCGTGTCCGCCGCGCCCCTTCATCGTGATGTCGCAGGCATCCGAATTGGCGAGGGCATACCCCGCGCGGAAGCCGACTTTTCCCGCTGCCAGCTCGGAGTCGACATGTAGAGCCAGGGCGAACTGTGGTTTGGGGAACTTGGTGTACAGGCCGTCTTTCAACATGGCGACCGCCCCATCGACACGCTCCTCAGCGGGTTGGCCAATCAGCATCAGCGTCCCCTGCCACTGGTCACGATGCGACGCCATGTAGCGAGCGATCGCGATCAGGTTCGTCATATGAATGTCATGCCCACACGCGTGCATGACTCCGACGCTGATCCCCTCGTCATTCTTCGTCGTGACCTTCGAGGCATACGCCAGCCCGGTCTCTTCCGTCACGGGCAGGCCATCGAGGTCACTCCGAAACATCACGGTCGGCCCATCGCCGTTCTTGAGCAGAGCGACCACGCCGTGTCCGCCGACTCCCGTCGTGGTCTCGAACCCGGCTTGTTTCAATTCGACAGCCAGTCGGGCGGCTGTCTGCTCTTCCTGAAACGAGAGTTCGGGATGCTGGTGGAAATGCTGGTAGACCTGGACGAGATCCGCCATGTTCGAATCGAGCCACGCGGAGAGGTCGTCACCACGGGCTGGGCTGGCTCCGATCAACACCAGCAGGACAAATCCGATGAATCTCTGTCGCATCTGGCATCTCCCGGAGAGTGTAGGTTCGCAATCTGTGCGGAAGCAGGATCATCGAGTGGATGCTTCTGTTCAAGGCTGAGGCGGAAAGTGTGCGATAGAAAATTCCCTCAGTCGCCAGTTTCTGCTCCCTCTTCCTCGCCAGCAGTTCAGAGGGTCAAGGAGATCCTCAATGCGGGGAGAGGGAGGAGTGAGGGGGCCCCGACAGGGCGCTTTCCAGGCTCTCACCCTAGTCCTGGCCCCATGAAACGACCAACCACTGCGCAGCCTCGAGCCTCTCGGTGCATACCGTTTTATGAGACAACCGCCCTCGGCCCACGACCACAATTCGTCCGCTGGCGAAGTGCTTTAATCTGTGCCAATCTGTGGACCCATCCCGCTTCGCCCGAGCCATTTGAGAGCGGGGAGTTTGTCCACAGATGGCACAGATTTTCAGAGATTGAAGAGGCTGGACTGCGGCCAGTCGCAACACGTATTGAGGAGCGTTGCTGTACCGGGATTGGCAGCAGAGGCACGGAGCCTGGCCTCGCGAGTTGTGGTGCGGAGGCACTGGCGATGCACGAATCTGGCAGTGCGACATACGCCGTTTCATCAGGCCACCTCAACCCTCTCCCCTCCCAAAACCACGCTGACAATGGGAAAATGGAGCCGAGGGTGCCGGACCCACCGAGCTACCCCTCCAGAACGGTGTCACCCATGAGACGCACAGCTCCTTGGGCGATGAGCAACTGAGCCACGCCGCGCCCTAGAGCCTCTGCGGTGTTCGCTGTCGAGGTGGCCTGAGCAGAAATACGCTCCTGGCCATCGCGGCTCAGGACGATACCCTCCAAGGTCAGGCGGTCTCCCACGAAGCGTGTTAAGACACCCACTGGAGCATGGCATCCCGCCTTCAGCTCTCGCAGGCACGCCCGTTCGGCCAACACTTCCGTGAAAGCGGCTCGATCGGTCAGCCGTCCGAGGATCTCGCTCGTGAACTCGTCATTCACTCGGCATTCGAGTCCCAGTGCCGCTTGTCCGACCGCCGGATACACCAGTGGGGGAGCGAGGACCGCACTGATTCTGGCGGCCATGCCGAGCCGCCGCAGACCCGCCTCGGCCAGCAGGATCGCGTCGTATTCTCCGTCGTCGACCTTACGCAATCGAGTCTCGACGTTCCCCCGGACCTCTTCGAGTTGCAGGTCGGGGCGGCTGTGCAGGAGCTGCGCCCGGCGGCGGAGACTCCCGGTGCCGACTTTGGCCCCCGGCGGCAAATCTTCCAGCGTTCCAATCCGGGAGTGTGGCAACACCAGAGCATCGAACCTTGGAGCCCGCTCCGGCACCCCTGCCAGATGCAGTCCCTCGGTCGGAACTGTCGGCAAGTCCTTCAAGCTATGAACAGCAAGATCGGCACGACCGTCCAGGACTGCCGCTTGCACCTCGCGGGTGAAGACCCCCTGGCCCCCCATCTGGCTGAGAGCGGAAAACCTGTCTCGGTCCCCCGTGGTACTGATCTCGACAATCTCAACGACGAGGCCCGGCTCCGTGGCGCGGAGGAGATCGGACACATGCCGAGCCTGCCACATCGCCAGCTGACTAGCACGCGAGGCAATCCGGAGGGTTCGTGGTGGGACGATGTTGTTCATGGGGGACTCGGCGGCGGCGACTCGTGAGGCATCATAACACGCGGCCATCTGGTGACGAGTGGATGAGGATGCCGTGAAAGGAGGTCCACGCATCGCCCGCACGGTCGCTGTTCCGGCAGGCCGGGCGAGGGGGACTGTGATTCTCCGAATCGGACCACAGGCAGTTCAAGCCGAAATCCCATCCGGTTGAATTCCCAGACCGCTCCCCCGATACTTCAATTGTTCGTGATGCGTCGCTCCCCGTCACCCTAGGAATCTCATCCATGAAGACCAGTTGGCTTTTGCTTGCAGTCGTATTTGCTTTCACCCTGCCCCTCAGTGCAGCTGACCCAGTGAAGCCGGTGCGGATGGGGTGCGGATTGATGACGTTTGATACGGTGCCGGGGTGGGGACTCGATGAGAATGGCAAGTCGCAGATCGGGCCGACCCACGGCGCGGTGGTCGTCGACAAAGCCGGGAATGTCTACACCAGTGCCGACATGGGGGTGTTTGTCTTCAACCCCGAAGGCAAAGTGATCCGCCGGTTCCTGACCGACAATCACACACGGCTGCACGACATGGAGATCCGCTCGGAAGAGGGCGGCGAGTTCATCTATGGAGCCCGTAATGCCAACGCCGAAGGGATCAAGTTCAATGCCGAGACCGGTGATGTGGTGCTGAAGCTGCCGCATCCGCAGGAGTCGGGGCTGGAAGGGAAGCCGTTTAATCCGACGGCGATCACCATCGCAGCCAACGGCGACATCTTCCTGTCAGACGGGTATGCGAGTAACGTGATCTTCAAGTTCGACAAGACCGGCAAGTACCTGAGGCACTTTGGCGTGAAGGGGAACGGCCTGAAGGAGTTCAACACCGCTCACGGCATGACCCTCGACACCCGCTACGAGCCGAACCGCCTGCTCGTCTGCGACCGCAACCACGCACCGAAGGGCCGACTGTTGCACTACACCCTCGACGGCGAATACATCGAAGAAGTCGTGACCGGCCTGGGCATGCCGACCTCAGCTGCGGTACAAGGGGATTATGTGTCGGTGCCCGACCTGCATGGGCGGGTTGTGATTCTCAGCAAGAACAACACCATCATGGCCGTCCTGGGCCACAATCCCGACCCGGCCAAGGGCGGGTCGTTCGGCATCCCGCAAGAACAATGGGTCGAAGGCATCTTCAGCGGCACCCACGGGTCGTACTGGGACAACGACGGCAACCTATACGTCCAGGACTGGAACGTCTCGGGCCGGTTGATGAAGCTGGTGCGGGTGAAGTAGTGACAGGGCAAGTGTGCAGTGTGCCACTGGCGGTCGCTCTGGACCGCCAGTGTTTCGTCATGAAGTGAAGTAGGGTGAGACAAGCCTGCTTTGAGGCGCAGGCCCACCACTCGGGAGCCCACGTCGCACCAGGTGGGCCTACGCTCCAAAGCGAGCTTGCCCCGCCCTACGCCACTAATGCGATGTAGCCAGTACGGACCTCTTGTTCCTGGGTGACCCAGACATCCAAAGCGATGTCTGGGTCACCCCGCGAAAAGGGACAATCATTTGCAAACAGCGATTACTTCCGCCGGGTGTACTCAATCGTGAACGCCAACTCCTCTTTGCCATCCGAGGCACCTGCCATAAACATCTGGAAGGTCATCTGGTCCGCGCCCTTCTTTTCAGTGGTCGTGCGGAACTTCTGCGGTTTTCCATCCGGACCAGAGGAGGTTCCAGTCATCGTGAGAACTTTGTGGTCAGTATCGAAGTTCCCTTCGAACGCCATCGGGGCGCTGGTCATGGAATCGAACCAGTAGCCGGTATACTTCTTGTTCAACTGGTCGTATCCATCCATCCCGCGCCCCTGATACGGAACGCCTCCCAGATCACTTTCAAAGTCGCTCGCGATCCACATCCCACTACAGATGGATTTGTAGGTCGCCGTCCCCTTCGACTTTTGGCCACCCATCTCCATGACCGTATCCCAGGTGCCTTCCATCGTCTTCAGGTGAGCATGCTCGGGACCGGGCTTCTGCGGCTCTTGGGCGGAGGCCATCGCCCCCACACAGCAGACGGCTGCTGCCAAGTACAGACGGAACACACGGAACGGGGTGAGAGTGAATGTGGTCATGGTTGCTCCCGGGCTGAAACTGAAGTGTGAGCGAGGTCTCGACAGGAAACTCTCCCGTCGGTTGTCCCCACATTATGTCGTTGAGTGCCGTCACACGGAATCGACATCGCTGGCGAGGATTCATGCATTTTACGGAAACTTCGCCAGATCAAAGACCTGACGAACTTCGACGGCACCGACTCGCGCTCCCGAATGCTCGGCGGCGATTTCCAATGCCGCAGCTTGGTCTTGAGCGAGAATCAAGTAGTACCCGCCCAGGACTTCGCGCGTCTCGGCAAACGGGCCATCAGTCACGATGCGTTGACCGTTCCGAACGCGAACGCTGGTGGCGGTGGCGATCGGATGGAGCGGTGACGCACTCAGGTACTGACCACGTGCATCGAGTCGATGTATTAACGCCACAGCTTCCAGCATTGCCGTATAATGGGCTTCCGGCCCGGCATTTCGCCACGCCTCCTCGTCGTCGTAGCAGAGGAACATGAACTGCTTGAGCGGCGACTCGGAAGCTGGGGCGTCGGCTGTGAGCTTCTCAATCGGCAATCCATCGAGCTTGAACAGCGGCCGAATCTCCACCGTCCCCTTCTTGGCGGGAGGCAAGCGACCGGCAATTGCGATGGCTTCGTCGAGGTTCTCGACATCGATCAGATAGTAACCGCCGAGTTGCTCTGTGGTCTCAGCAAACGGTCCAGTGGTGACGATCCGCTGGCCGTGGCGAACGCGCACTGTCGATCCGGTGGCGACGGGATGGAGCGGCGACGCAGCCAGAAATTGCCCCTGGGCGGCCATTTCCTGGCAGATGCCCATCGAGGTCTCGACGCAGTGCTTCCACTCGTCGGGAGTCCAGGCGTTTTCGGGGCTGTAGATGAGGAGCATGTACTTCATGGGGTGTCTCCGAACATGGCGGTAAAACGACTTTGCATTTCTTCTGGCGAGACCTTCTCGATCTCTTGGCCGAGCATCCACTCGTGACCAAACGGGTCACGGATGGTGCAGGATCGTTCTCCATAAAAAGCGTCGGCTGGCTCGCGAACCATGATCGCCCCAGCTGCGACGGCTTTTGCCGCGAGAGTGTCTGCATAGTCGACGTGCAGGTGAATCAAGCAGCCGGTCGCCCCCGGAACTTGCGGCCCCAGGATGTTGTACTCGGGGTACTCGTCGGACAGCATCAGGACGATGTTCCCCAATTCGAGTTCGCAGTGTCCGATGCGACCGCTCGGCTCGGTCAAACGAAATCGCTCCTTGGCTCCGAAGACCGACTTATAGAACTCGATGGCGTCGCCCGCACCGCGAACGCGGAGGTAGGGGAAGGCCTCAAGAACGATGTTTGCTGATTGACTCATTGTTGTACTGACTCCGAACTGACAGGTTTTCCCAACGCCAATCGGTTGGGCGTGCCACCCACGAGTGTAGGGTGGGACAAGCTCGCTTTGGAGCGCAGGCCCACCATGTATGGCGCTCGTTCTTGGCACGGTGGGCCTGCGCCCAAAGCGGCTGGTCGCCACCCTACGCCTGAAAGCTAGTCGCCATTATGTACGGACCCCGAACTGACAGGTTTCCCCAACGCCAGGCGAAAGATCGCCGGTTGCCGCAGGGCTAAACCGAGCCACGCCACCACGCCAATGATGATCGGGAAGTACCACGGATCACCCACTCGCAAGTGCGTCCAGACCGCTCCGCCCAGATAGCCAGTCACCAGGATCGCGCCGACGAATGACGTTCGCGGGATCAGAAAGAGGAGCGTCACCGCGACCTCGATCACACCGAGCGTCCGGGACAACTCCATCGGCACGCCGATCTTTTTGAACATGACCTCTTTGTCCGGGAAGTCGGTGAACTTGCCCACGGCGCTGAGGCCAATCATGAAGAGTCCGACCAGAACGGTCAGAACCCAGCCAGTGATGCGTTGTGCTTTTGGTGACATGTTGATTCTCCGTTTTGTGGTGAGGTGAAGTGCCAGAAGCGAGCAACCGTGAGTGATCAGTTCGAGTTCTGAGAGCAAAACGCGACCGTTACCGACGCGCTTCAACGTGCTTGGCAAAATTATTCAGAATCGCTTGCCACCCCTGCCGTTGCTGCTCAACTGGATTTTCTGACTCAGCGTCGAATGTCACGCGAACTGTCACCCCGTGATTACCCGGTACGAATTCGACCGAACCCACACGGTCACCGAAGGTGAATTCAAGCAACTCTTGAGGCACGATCTTGGTGTAGGTTCCGGCGAAATCAAAACCGAAGCTACCGTCCTTCGCTTCCATGCGTGACGTGAACAGGCCGCCCACACGCAAATCGACAGTGGATTTGGTGGTGTGCCAATCATCGGAAGCCGTATTCCACTGCTTGATGTCCTCGGGCGATGTGTAGGCGTTCCAGGCATTCGCGATCGGGGCATTGACGAGGGTTTCAACAGTAATCTTCATGGTCTTCTCCTGTATGAATCAAGGTCTGCGAGTTTCGTGGGGAGATTCCCGACTTTCACCCAATCCTCGAACAGCTGGTCAGCAGATCGACAAGTGTACTCAAAAAGGCTGCCGGATCATGTTCTCGATCAGCCTCTGAATCTGCCTTCAGTTCGCACAGACAGGAATGTCTGTGCCACTGGTCAGTGGGGCAGACATTCCTGTCTGCCTTTTCCGAAACGAATTCTCAGCTGCTCAAGTTCTTTGGTCCCGAAACGGCTGTGGGGCGTCACTTCACTCGATGGTAGTGAGCTTTCATGAACGGAACCCACTGGCCGTCTGGGCCGAGGTACTGCGACGACAACGTCCGGTGGTCGTCGCTGAGGAACTCGATGATGTCCTGATACTTGGCCATCGTTCCATCGCCCACGCAGCTCGGTCCTGCGGAATCGAGGGTCAGCACTTTTTCGTCCGTGTCGAGTGACCCGTTGTACGGCCACAGATGCGTCATACACCCGGCGACGTAGGTTCCGACGAACCGCTGCAACAGCGGGTCGTAGCCCAGCGTCATGATTGACTGAAAGATGTCGCCGTCGGGCATCTGGTTCTCTCCCTCGCCGACCGTCCACAGACCGCCGAGCGAGCGCACGGTTTCCTGGCCGGTGCTTTTCATCGGTGGTTGATCCGGCCCCATGCTGCATTCACTCTCGCTGGTCCATTCGCCGACGAGTCGGTGGAGCCATTGGTGTTCTGCTTGCGGTTCAGGAGTTTGCATCGTGATCTTTCTCAAAGGAAGGGGTGCCCTGGAATTGTCGGTACACGACGGCACGGATTCAAGCAATTACTGACAAGCAGGGGCCTGACCGTAGTCTGGCATGTCGACGACATCTGGGTTCGAGATCATCCACGCTTGGCTGTACTCCTTGACGTGTGAGTGCTGGTGTCGTGACTACTTGAGTCTCAAGAGCTGGCCTTTTCTCTTGACGATGTTCTTGTAGTCCCACTGGATGTCACGGGATTTGGCGAGCCACCGTTTGAGGGCCTGGGAGTCGACTTGGTCGGCAGAGGTGAATCGCGCTTCAGCTGCTTTGAATTTGCCATCCGGTGATAGCCCGGCCTCGTTAAACGATTGGCCGCTCCAGAACAGCAGACGCACACAGTTCTTCATTCTGCTGTAGCCCACGACGGGGTTCCCCTCCAGGAACCACACCGGATGAGCATGCCAGATCTTGTTCTCGGACTCTGGCAAGCTCTCATCAATGATGCGAGCCAGGAGGTCACAGATTTCTTGTTCGGTCGAGGCGAGTGCCAAGTTGTAGGCCGCAATGTCAGCGTGCATTTACTTCGCCTCCTGGTCCGGTCCCGGCACCATGACCATCCACTGGACGCCGAACTGGTCGGTCAGCATCCCGAAGCAGGGTGACCAGAAGGTGGGGGTCAGCGGCATCTCGACGCTGCCGCCTTTCGCGAGAACCTCAAAAGACTCCTTGGCTTCCGCTTCAGTCGCGACGGCCAACGCCAGCTTGAAACCTTCGCTTTTGCCCCCGTCGGCTTCGCTGCATCCATCCGACGCCATCATGTGGATGCCCTTCACGAAGAAGTCCGCATGCATGATCTTGTTCTCGAACCCAGCCTGCAACATTCCCGGCGGTGTGGGATCGGGACTCTCGTTAAACCGCATCACCATCTTGATCTCGCCGCCGAGAGCCTTCGTATAAAAGTTGAGCGCCTCCTCACAGCGTCCGCCAAAGAACAAGTAGGGGGTGATTGTGGTGGTTGTCATCGTCTTGGTCTCCGGAGTTGCGGGATGAAGTTTGCCTCTGCCGAACTGCTGGCAGCGTGCGTTTCATCCAATTGTCGAACAAGCAGCCCCGGAATCGACAGCGCCCCGTTACTTTTTTCAGAATCTCATCGGCTTAGCCATTGACAATAAAAATTGTCAATGGCTAAGCTGATTGCATGATTGATGTTGCCCTCATCGATGATCCAGCTACCGCAACCGTGGCTCTCGACCCGATTCGGAGTCGGTTGCTGGCTGAATTGTCCGAACCGGCCTCAGCGGCGATGCTGGCCGAGCGGGTTGGTCTCGCCCGTCAGAAAATCAATTACCATCTGAGAACTCTCGAAGCTCATGGACTGATCACCGTCGCCGAAGAGCGGCTGTGGGGAGGTCTGAATGAGCGGCTGATGGTGGCGACGGCGGCTGCATATATCGTCTCGCCAAAAGCGATGGGGCCGGTGTCCGTTGACCCGAATCAAAAGATCGACAGACTCTCCGCCAGTTTCCTGATTGCGTTGGGAGCGCGAGTTGTTCATGAAGTGAGCGACCTCGTGCGTCGAGCCGCCGCCGCTGGCCAAGCGCTCGCAACCTTGGCTGTTGATACCGAGGTCCGCTTCCAGTCGGCGGCGGATCGAGCCGCATTCACCAGCGAACTTTCCGAAGTCATCACGAAGCTCGTCGCCAAGTACCACGATGAGTCGGCCCCCGGTGGTCGTTCTCACCGATTGGTCCTGATAGCGCATCCCACTCCGCTCGCACCGACGAAGGAATAGAAAGACATGCCGATCAAGAATGACCCATCCGGCAATCGGTCCATTGAGGCCGAAGTGGAAGTTCCCGGCACTCCCGAAGAAGTTTGGAAGGCCATCGCGACGGGACCGGGAATGTCGTCGTGGTTTGTGCCCAGCTCCGTGGAAGAACGGGTCGACGGCGAAGCCAAGTCCAACTTCGGTCCGGGGATGGAGTCGGCGGGGACGGTCAAAGTCTGGAATCCTCCCCTGAAGATGGAAGTCGAAACCGTCGAAGGCCCCGGCAAGGTCGCCACGGAATGGACCGTGGAAGCTCGGTCTGGCGGAACGTGCGTGGTCCGCGTGATGCATCGCTGGTTCGCGGAGACCGATGATTGGGACCAGCAGTTCGAGCAGCACGGCTATGGTTGGATCTCGTTTTTCCGGATTCTGCGGCTCTACCTGGCACATTTCTGCGGCAAGCCCAGTTCTCAGATTCAACTGACGGGATTCGGGGCAGAACCCAAGGCTGCGGTCTGGGCCGCGTTGCACGAAAAGCTCGGATGGACGAGTCCTATGGTTGGCGCGCGGATCGCAGCGGGATCGACTGCTCCGGCCATCGCGGGAATTATCGAGCATCTGGGAGAAGCTGCCCATCCCGAGGAACTGCTGCTGCGTCTCGACTCCCCAGCCCCGGGCATCGCGCATCTATTTGCGATGCCGATGGGAGGTCAAGTACTGCTGTCGATCCGGTTCTACCTGTACGGCCCCACGGCAGCTTCCGTCGTCGAGACCGTTGAGCCGCAGTGGCAAGCGTGGATCGCTGAGCACTTTCCGCTGGCCATGCCACCAGAGAGAATCTGCTGACATCAACAGACAATTAGAGTGAATGTGATCTGGCATGCAGAAAGGAGAGAGCCAACATGGCATTGTCGGCACGAGCAAAGAAGATTGTCGCCGAGCTCAACTCAGAAAACCTGAAGCTGGGCGACGTGAAAACTCGCGGCAAAGAGATCAAGAGAGACCACGATTTGGCAATCGAGCTTTGGTCAACCGGAGAATTCTACCCACGCCTGCTCGCGGTCCTGATCATCGATCCGAAACTCCTCACCGAAAAGGTCATCGATCAGCTTGCGTCCGATATGCTGCAGCATGACGAAAAGGAGCGGAGCCAATTGGCTGACTGGCTGTTGGCCAACCAGCTATCCAAAGACAAGAAACATGCCGCCCAAATCGTGACATGGGAGAATAATCCTTCCCCGATTCTTCGCCGCTGGTTCTGGTATCACCAAGCGCGCTTGCGCTGGGTCGGGCAAACTCCTCCCGGGAACAGTGCAGCCCTGCTTCACTCACTGGAAACCAACATGGCTGATGCTGAACCCGAAGTTCAATGGGCCATGAACTTCTGCGCTGGCCAAATTGGTGTTCACGAGCCAGCACTTCGATCCCGGTGCATCAAGCTCGGCAAAGCACTGGGACTTTACAAGGACGAACATGTTTCAAAGAACTGTACGCCGTCATACCTTCCAGAGTTTATTCGAATAGAAGTCGCCAAACGTGAGTGACATTGTGAGGTCCAGATAAAATACTCGCCGGTAAGAATGGCTTAAACTCGTTGATCAAGAAACCGCCGTTCCGGTTCCTGTTGGGCGAGCGACAAGGCAGACAGGAATGTCTGCCCCACTGGAGAGTGGCACAGACATTCCTGTCTGTGCGGACTGAACAGTGATTGTGAATCTGCTCTAGCCCATTCCTGTGATCGCTTTGATCCGTTGTTCCAGAAACCGCCGTTCCGGTTCTTGTTGGGCAAGCGACAAGGCACACTCGAATGCTGCCTTGGCGGTCTCGGTCCGTCCCAGTTGCCGCAGCAGCTCGCCTCGTGCGGAGTGGGCCAAGTAGTAGTGGGCCAGTTCTCCGCGATCCAGGAGTGCATCCACGAGGTCCAACCCGGCTTGTGATCCATCGCGTTTGGCCACAGCCACGGCTCGATTCAGTTCGATCACCGGCGATGGAGACGCACGCAGGAGTACGTCATACAGGCCCACAATCTGTCGCCAATCGGTCTTCGCCGGAGTCGCCGCGTCAGCATGCACTGCCGAGATGGATGCCTGCAACGAATACGCACCGATCCAGTTCGAGGCCAGCGACCGGGCGATGAGTTGCTTTCCCTCATCGATCAGTTCGGGATTCCACTGATTCCGGTCCTGCTCATCAAGGAGCACGATCTCTCCATTTGCATCGGTCCGGGCTTCGCGACGTGATTCATGCAACAGCATCAGCGCCAGCAGTCCCATCACTTCGGGGTCCGGTAACAGTTCGAGGACCAGCCGGGCCAGTCGAATCGCCTCGCCCGAGAGATCGGCCCGCGTATGCTCTGCACCGGACGACGCAGAATACCCCTCGTTGAACACCAGATAGATGACTGAAAGCACCGCATCGAGCCGCTGCGGCAGTTCACTTCGGTCCGGCACCTGAAACGGAATACCCGCATCTCGGATTTTCGCTTTGCCGCGCACGATCCGCTGCGCCATCGTCGCTGGAGCGGTCAGAAACGCGCTGGCCACTGCCTCCGTGGTCAGTCCGCAAACCTCCCGCAACGTCAGCGGCACCTGCACCAGCGGATCAATCGCTGGATGGCAGCAAGTAAAGATCAGCCGCAGCCGGTCGTCTTCAATCTCGTGGTCGGCTCTCCCGGCGTTGGACTGAGCCACTTCTTCCAAGCGGCTGGCGATTTCCTGGGACAATTCATCCAACCGCCCGCGTCGTCGCAACGCATCAATCGCCTTGAACCGTCCCGCAGAAACCAGCCACGCCCGAGGATTCTCCGGAATGCCAGACTCCGCCCACTGCTCCGCCGCCAAGGCAAACGCCTCGTGCAGGGCTTCCTCAGCCAAATCGAAATCCCGAAGCAACCGCACCAGCGTCGCAAACACGCGCCGCGACTCCGAACGGTAAACCGCTGCAACCGTCTCTCGAATTTGATCTTCCGAATGCACTGACATGAATCACGGAAGTCCTTCGGTATTCGACGGCGGGGTGGCTCAATCACAGCTGTGAGGGCTCATCCGACGATTTGGTGGGATTTCGGATTGCCAATCGGCGGATCACTGTCCCGTAAAGTCTGCCTCCGCTTCTCCGAGCAAGGGTATTGCAGCAGATGGTTGTGTCTTCATGCAACCACTGATCATCGGTGGGATGCCTGAGCAAATCCACCTCGGTCACGGGACACCCCCAAATAGACGGATGAACCGAAAATCCTCGATCAGCGCTCTCCGTCTCAGTCGATGGGGAACACGACGAAACACTCACTTCCCGGAGTTTCCCTCATCGCCAGCGATCGACCGGGGCAGCGGGCCACGGACCAATGGGCCGGAAGACATAGACCGGAGAAGGGGGGCTGCAACCGCAGGGACTGCGGGGGACAGCGGGGCGCGAGACGGTCCAGCGGCCGGCACCTGGACCAGCGAGCGATTCCCCGATGGGCCGTCCCGCCAAGACTCGCTCGACATCAGTCAGCAGTTCGCCGCCATAGGCCGAGTGCCCCAGCTCGAACCACTTAAATCCGACTGCGGTTGCGTCGATGACATCGATCCAGTCATAGGTCCGAATCTGAGTCCAGTACGGACCCGGCTGGCCTAATCGCACTGTCCGATGCCACAACCGCGAGGCCCACAGCGCGAGGTCACTGCCCGAGGAGTAGATCGTGACCCGCTCGACCACGGGGCGAATGCGCGGGGCGATATCATTCGCGAACTGAGCAGCGTCGAGGTCCGGGGCAGCGAATACCACTTGGTTAAATCGCACGGGAGTCTCGGGGGTCTGACCGAGCCTGGCCAGCGCCCCCACCAGCGCCCGGTTCCCTAAGCTGTGAGCGATGAGATGGATGCGTCTCGCACCAGTTTCAGTCGCCACCCGAGTGAGAAACTCGGCCAGCGGAACGGCCGAGGCATCCGCACTTCGCTGGTCTGCCGAGTAGCCCTGCAGCGTCCCATTCGACGGCCAGCTGTAGAAGAGCGGCACGCCACGGAACTTCAGGTCGAAGGCCATCTGGGCGGTGCGCTGCGCCGCCTCGGCGAATTCCACATTGTAGCCGTGGACGAAGACGAACAGATCGGCCTCCTCTTTGGAGGTGAGATCGACCCGTAATTGTCCGAGGCATTCCTCCGCGTCCAATGGCTTCACCTGCTGGAGCATCACATGCTTGGCTTCTGACTCGCGAAACTCTAGCCGCCAGAAGCTGGGACGTTCCAATTCCCCGAACCGATGCCGCTGAGGAATCGAGACCTCGCACTGGCCGTACTGGTTGGTCGAGGTTTGGGTCATGGAGGCCACGTTGGACCGATTTGTCCCGTAGTAGAGTTTGACCGTGGTCGAGGGGGTCGGCCCTGTCGAAGGAGGTGTCGCTCTGTAAGAAACGGGATCGGCAGATTCTGCCGCGGTGACTACCGGCAGGCACTCAGTGATGAGTGGAACTCCGCAGGTTGCCTGTCGCTGATCCCCGGGAAGCAGTGCCTCGGGGCCCGGGAGGCAACCTGGTGGGAGACTCGATCGGAACGCACTGCCGGGCTCAGGTAAACAGTTCGCCGACCAGCAATTCGGCTGATGCAGCGCCATACAGCCCGGTGCCAGCAGCAGGGCCAGAAGAGTGACGATGGGGGCATGAATTCGCGACATGACTGGCGAGTCCTAGCGTAAAGTTTGCACTGCCGCCAAGGCCGATTTTGTCGAAATGAGGGTCCGCAACCGTTACTGGACCTCGAGAGACCGACTGACGCAAACGCCGCGCCGGAGCGAGCAGAAGTGTGTGGGCACGCTTGCGGCCATTCCCCTCTCCGGGTAACGCTAGGCGAATCACCCGGGACGCGATGGAACTCCCGGGGAGTGATGGCCGCAAGAGACGCAAGAGATATCTGGAGCGGCGCCGAGTGAGACGTTTCGGCGAGCGGGGCGGCGCCCGCCCCCTGGTTCTGCGGAGATGTCCTCGAAGAACCATCCGGCTGACGCCGGACGCTCGCCGGAATGTCTCCTCTCTCTCCGCGCGGAGTACGAGCATCTTTCTTTAGCGTTTCTTGCGGCCATTCCCCTTTAACACGGCCATTCACATCAAGGGGCGACAAGGTCTCCCGCTGTTTGATGGCGGGCGAGTTGATTCGCCCTGGCGGCAGGGATACTCTCTCCGGCGGGAACGGAATTCATTCCGCTCTACGGCCTGCCCCTCACTGGATTCCTCATGTCCGCCGCTCCTTCGCCGCTCGTCGGCATCATCATGGGCAGCCAGTCCGACTGGGACACGATGCGCCCGGCTTCGGACATCCTCACCGAGTTCGGCGTGCCGCATGAGTGCCGCGTCGTCTCCGCTCACCGGACACCGGAGTGGATGGTCGAGTACGCTCAAACTGCCGTCGGTCGGAAGCTGGAGGTCATCATCGCCGGGGCTGGAGGGGCCGCTCACTTGCCGGGGATGGTCGCCGCGCTAACCACGCTGCCGGTCCTGGGCGTGCCAGTCGGCAGTAAGTGGTTCCACGGCGTCGATTCACTCTTGTCGATTGTGCAAATGCCCGGCGGTGTCCCCGTGGGAACGCTGGCCGTCGGGGAGGCGGGGGCCAAGAACGCGGGGCTGCTCGCCTGCCGCATTCTCGCCAACAGCCGACCCGAGCTGCGGAAGAAGCTCGAACAGTTCCGCCAGGAGCAAGCCGAAAAAGTCATGCAGCAGGAGCTGACATGAGCAGTGCATTGGCCCCAGGGGCTACCATTGGAATTCTCGGTGGCGGGCAGTTGGGCCGCATGCTGGCCGTCCCCGCGCGCCGCATGGGCTACCGCGTGGTCATCTATAGTGACGAGGCGAATGGCCCCGCCGCACAGTGGGCCGATCACACGGTGGTCGGTGCCTTTGATGACCTGGATCGGGTCGCCGAGTTCGCCAAGCAAGTCGATGTCGCCACGTTCGAGACTGAGCACGTTCCGCTGCCCTGTGTTGATGTGGTGCTGCAACACACTCGCGTCCGTCCCAGCCGCTGCGTGCTGGAGGTGGCTCAGAACCGCCGCCTCGAAAAGGAGACGCTGGCCCGGTTAGGGGCACCGCTGCCGAAGTTCGCGACGATCGACCCAGCCCGCGATCTGTTGAAGCAGGTAGAGACATTTGGCGGTGAGTGCGTCCTCAAGACCACGACAGGCGGGTACGACGGCAAGGGGCAATGGCTGCTCAAGGAGCCATCCGATGTGGCCGAGGCCGCTGGCCAACTCCACGGGCGGGCGGCCGTCCTCGAAGAGTGGATCGACCTCGACATCGAATGCTCGGTGATCGGCTGTCGGAGCGAGTCGGGCGAGATTGTCTTCTACGGCCCGATCATCAACCACCATCGCCACCACATCCTCGACATCTCGATCTGCCCCGCCGACGCGATCCGCGAATCGATTCAATCGCAGGCCCGCGAAGTGACCCGGATGCTGATGGACCAGCTCAAAGTGGTCGGCCTGCTCTGCGTCGAGTTCTTCGTGACCCGCGACGGTCGGTTGCTCGTCAATGAGCTGGCCCCGAGGCCGCATAACTCCGGTCACCTGACCATCGAGGGGCACGTCACCAGTCAGTTCGAGCAGCACATCCGGGCGATCTGCGGGCTGCCGCTGGGCTCCGTCGAACAACTCCGCCCCGCTGCCATGTCGAACTTGCTGGGTGATCTGTGGACGGGCAGCGAGCCGAACTGGAATGCCATGGCTCGGTGGCCGACGGCGAAGCTGCACTTGTACGGCAAGACCGACGCCAAGCCGGGTCGCAAGATGGGACACATCACCGCCACGGGGGCGACGAGTTCCGAGGCCTCTCAATTCGCAGCTGATGCCAGGGCCTCGTTGTGATCCGCAGCGGTCAGGTTGGCTTGAGGCTCGCGCCCTCTCCGTCTGAATGAGGTCGCTGACTGTTGTCCAACCTGGGCGATTCCGATCAGTGGTCCAGCCCCTTCTCCCGGCGAATCTGGCGGACCCGCTCCATGACGGCTTCGACCAGCATTCCGTTGCGGGAGATGGACTGCCACTCGGTCCAAGTCACCAGCAAGTTGGCCAGTATTAAGGCGATCGCCAACGAAAAGTGAATCACTTTCGAGTGATCCATACGGATGTTCGCCGCCGGGTCCGAGATGGCCCCGAACGCTCCGGTGATCAGCATCAAGCCCACGCAGAGCATCATCCCGGGAAGCATGCGGTACTTGAGCTTGACGTTCTGGTCGCGCAGTTCCGTCCCCAGCTTATACGCTTCAGAGGTCTCCTCGATCCACCGCCCTGTACCCATGAAATAGGTAAACGCCACCGAATGGACGAGCAGGGCGACCGGGATCGCAGCCAGTGCCGCCCGAAAGTGCGTCGCCAACTGGGCCCGAGTCTCGACGGACAGCGCATCATCCCCCACTGACCAGCCGAGCACAAACACGGCGATCAATCCCAGATTCCCCAGCAGTGCGAGCGAGGCAAAGATGCGAGTCAAGCGGTATTACTCCTCCCGGTGTCCAGTCAAAACAATTGTAGGCGATGAAGCCCCGCGACACGGCCCGATCTCGGAACTGAGAGGCGAGATTCCCACTCCGGAATTGGCGAATCGCCGTGTGAGGGCTTATGGAATGAACAGGTCAGCGGGTGGAGCTATGTTCCTCAACTCGCATGCCGATCGGCATCCTTGCAGCCGAGTAGAGGGGTTGCTACCTTGCGGCCTCCTCCGAGGAGAGGTTTTGCGCTAAACGACCGCGCGGGGCCTGCCTTGGTGGGGGGGGGATGGAACCACTTCTCCGGCCCACTCTGTTCGCGAAACACTCCCATCCAGTGGTGCAAACCATTCTGGAATCAAGAGATCGGGAGTTCGCGGTTCACGTTCGATTCGACTCAGGAACTGACTTCATGTCCACGCAGTACGTGTACTTCTTCGGCAACCAGAAATCTGATGGCGACGGCAAGATGAAAACCTTGCTCGGTGGCAAGGGGGCCAATCTGGCCGAAATGATTAACATCGGCCTGCCCGTTCCAGCTGGCTTCACAATCACGACCGAAGTCTGTAACTACTACTACGCCAACGACCGGAAGTACCCGGCGGAACTCGAAGCCCAGATCGCCGCGTCCCTCAAAAAAGTGGAAGACGCGATGGGAGCCCAATTCGGCTCGACCACGAATACCCTTCTATTGTCATGCCGCTCCGGTGCGCGCGAGTCGATGCCCGGCATGATGGACACCGTTCTGAACATCGGCCTCAACGACATCACCGTTGAAGCTCTGGCTAAGCAGTCGAAGTCCGAGCGGTTCGCTTGGGACAGCTATCGCCGGTTCATTCAGATGTACGGCGAAGTGGTCATGGGCCTGAAGCCCCTGGAGAAGACCGATCCCGATCACTTCGAAGAGCTGATCGAGAAAAAGCGTCACAAGGCCAACGTCGAGTTCGATTCCCAGCTCACTGCGGAGCAGCTCAAGGAACTCGTGGCCGAGTTCAAGGCTGTCATCAAGAAGCACACGGGCAAGGAATTCCCGACCGATGCCATGGAGCAGGTTCGTGGATGCATCGGAGCTGTGTTCAGCTCGTGGATGAACGACCGCGCGATCGTCTATCGCCGCATGTACAGCATCCCCCACGACTGGGGCACGGCGGTCAATGTCCAGGCGATGGTCTTCGGCAACCTCGGCGAAGACTGCGCGACCGGAGTCGGCCTGACCCGCGATTGTGCGATCGGCACCCCCGGCTTCTGCGGGGACTACCTCATTAATGCCCAGGGCGAAGACGTGGTGGCCGGTATTCGCACTCCGCTGCGGATTGAAGAGACGCTCGGCAAGGATATGCCTGCCGCTCATGCCGAACTCGACAGCATCGGCAAGACCCTCGAAAAGCACTTCAAGGAAGTCCAGGACGTCGAGTTCACCATTCAGCGCGGCAAGGTCTGGATGCTCCAGACCCGTAACGCCAAGCGAACCGGCTTCGCAGCTGTCCGCATCGCGGTCGACCTCGTCAACGAAGGACTGATCACCGAGAAGGAAGCCCTCCAGAAGCGGCGCATCCCCGCCGACGACTTGAACCAACTGCTCCAGCCGATCTTCGATACCGAAGCGAAGAAGGCCGCGACTAAGTCGAATCGCCAGATCGCCAAGGGCATCAACGCCGGTCCCGGGGCTGCCACCGGCCAGATCGTGTTCCACGCCGCGGATGCGGAAGCCCTGTGGAACAAAGACAACAACGTCCAGCTGATCTTGGTCCGCCAGGAAACCAGCCCAGAAGACCTGCGCGGGATGAAGGTCGCCAAGGGGATTCTGACCGCACGCGGGGGAGCTTCCTCGCACGCCGCTCTGGTCAGCCGCCAGATGGGCAAGGTCTGTATCGTCGGCTGCGGTTCGCTGACGGTCGACTATGACAAGGGCACGATCAGCTCCGGCGGCACGACGCTCAAGGAAGGCGACTGGATCAGCATCGACGGCTTCTCGGGCGAAGTCTTCGCCGGAAAGGTCGACACCAAGCCGAGCGAAATCGTCCAGGTGCTGGTCAACAAGACGCTGAAGCCTGCCGATTCCGAAACCTACACCCGCTATCACCAACTCATGGGCTGGGTCGACAAGTACCGCACGCTCAAGGTCCGGGCCAACTCGGAGCAGGACGAAGCCCATCTGGCCGACGCGTTCGGCTGCGAAGGAGTCGGACTGTGCCGGACCGAGCACATGTTCTTCTCGAAGATCCAGGAGTTCCGCGAGATGATCGTCTCCGAAACTCTGGAGCAACGCGAAGCCGCATTGGCCAAGTTGCTGCCGTTCCAGCGGGCCGACTTCACGACTCTGTTCAAGGTTCTCGGCAGCCGCCCCGTGACGATCCGCCTGCTCGATCCGCCGCTGCACGAGTTCCTCTCCGAGCACCACCTGCACGACGATGCGGGCTTGGCAGACCGGTTGGCGAAGGCCGTCGGCATCACCAAGGAAGTCGTCGAACGCCGCGTGGAAGAGCTGAAGGAATCGAACCCGATGCTCGGCTTCCGTGGTTGCCGTTTGGGCATCGTCTATGCGGAGATCACCGCGATGCAGGCTCGGGCCATCTTCGAAGCCGCAGCGGACCTGAAGAAGCAGGGCATCGACGTCCATCCGGAAGTCATGGTCCCGCTCGTCAGCTACAAGGCCGAACTCGACCACCAGACAAAGATCATCCGCGACACAGCGGAGAAGGTCTTCGCTGAGAAGGGCGTGAAGGTCGACTACCAGGTCGGCACCATGATCGAAGTGCCGCGTGCTGCTCTGACCGCTGGCGAGATCGCCCAGACCGCTGAGTTCTTCAGCTTTGGGACCAACGACCTGACCCAGACGACCCTCGGCATGAGCCGCGACGACTACGGTTCGTTCATCCCGCAATATCGCGAAAGCGATATCATCGGCGATGACCCGTTCCAGAAGATCGACCAGACCGGCGTCGGCCGCCTGATGAAGATCGCCTGCGAAGACGGTCGCGCGACCCGCGCGAAGCTCAAGCTCGGCATCTGCGGCGAACACGGCGGCGAACCCAGCTCCGTCATGTTCTGCCACAAGCTCGGCCTCGACTACGTCAGCTGCAGCCCGTTCCGCATCCCCATCGCGAAACTCGCCGCCGCCCAACAAGCCCTGGAGAGCTAACCGGTCCCCCGTTAGCCGCGACGCGAAGTCCCCTATGCGGAGCGCGCCGACCCGTAGCTTAAGTCGTCAGACTTCTGCCGACTGCGAATTCCCCGAAGACCGCCGAGGAACCCTCCTCGGCGGTCTTTTTCTGTTATCCTCAATCCGAGCCAGCAGCTACAGCGCCCGGAGCCGATCGACGCCACCTTCGCAGATTGGTCAGGATCGCATTGATGAAACCTGCCTCAGATAACCTCGCCCAGTATCTTATGTGAAAACGAGGCATGGCCAGCCAGCACAGTAACCTCTCACGTGTTCGGGTCCGAAAGTCGACTCCAGACTCGCTGAATATTCTGCTGCTTCCGAAAGGGCCCGATCGACCGCTTGAAGTGATTTCGGCATTTTGGTTGTTCATGCTTGCGCTGATGACTTCGTTGCTCATTTGGTCAGTGTGGAATGATACGGTCGAAAATTCAGTGGGGATCGGTCTGTTCCTGATTCCGTTCTGGATGGTCGGATTAGGATTGACTTACACGGCGATTCGAAGTCGTTACCTGACGCAGAGCATCGAAGTCACCCAGTCTCTCTTCTCGCTCAAGTCGCGACTGGGGCAGTGGTCGCAGGATTATCAGATTCCACTGGATGGTGGTGCGTCAGCCTCGCTGGAAGATGTGCTTCGCAGTCCGAACTTAATCGTCCAGGGCCAGAATGGAAAACGCCCCCTCACCACTGGTCTCATCCTGAAAGACCAAGCCCAACTCGTGGCGATCCTGAATCGATACTTCGGAGTGGAGAACTCGATTGAGGTGAGTTGGTCACTCAAGACAGGAACCTGCTCTCATTGTGGCATGCCCATTCCGGGCGCTCGGGAGAAGTCACCGGAAGGCCACGACATCTCTTGGCTATGCTCCGCTTGCGATACAATTCGCCAGAAATCCGAGGGCATACTTTGGCAGCCATTTCGCCCGTCCCAATCGTTGGACCTGCCGACGCAACTGGTCGTTCACGATGACGCTCTGGATCATCTCTGTTTCAGCTACCCGCTGCTGCCGTCCGGCATCGTGCGAAGGATCGTCATAGTCTTTTTCCCGGTGGGACTGTTCCTGATTGGCCTGATGATTTCAATGATGAGAGGCGATGACTTCATCATCAAGATTCCGTTCATCGCAGCGTATGTTGTGACGCTGGTGATCAATATCAGTTTGTTCTTCTTTCTCATCGCGGGGCGCATCGAGATTCGACTGAATCCAGCTCTCTTCGAATTGACTTGGGGACGTGGTCCGTTTCGATTTCGATGTCGTCGCCCCGTGTCCGACATTACCGATTGTCGGATGGTGCAGGGTCTCATTAGGCACTCAACATCACTCCGCGGGCCCGTCAAAACTTCGGTTCTACACATGTGCGGAGTGATCGCAGGGGAGCAGACCTACCCGCTCGTCTCGATTCACGGACAAGCATTTTCACAACAGGTCGTTCGATTGATCCGCACTTTCTGGGCGGAAAGATTGCGGGCTCCATTCCCTGATCCGTTGATTCGTGGAGAGCAATTCCCCCAGCGCTAGCAGGCGAGGAGCAGGCATCGACCTCGGAAATCCCTTTCGGTGGCGACTGTGCCTCGCCGGGCCAATCGGAGGACAGAACCCTCTGTTGTCGAGCCTCTATCAAGTGGGGGGGGCCACAGATTGCTTAGATTTTCCCAGATTGAAGAGGCTTGGCTGCGGCTGACGGGACTCGGGATGAGGGGGCGGTGCAGTGCCAGGCTGGGCCAGCGAGAGGCGGAGCATGGCGTCGTGAAACGTGGCGGGGGCAGCGGCGATTCGCGAATCGGAAAGTGCGACAATCGCTGTTTCATCGAGCCAAGCTGAACCTGACTGCTGGCTGGTCACTACTTCGTCAGAATCAACTTACCAGCTCGAGTGACCCGTAATCGGTAGACCTCGCTGCCATGGCGAATCAGTATTTCCGTGCTCCCCGAAAGCAGTTCAGCGGAACTGATAATCGGCACGTGCTTCGCCGCATCCTGTTTCAGAGTCTGTGGATCTGTCCGCGTGTCTGATTTTTCTGGAGTCACAGCATGGATCTTTTGACAAACAAAAGTGCGAAAATGGCTTGCGAATGCTGGCTACCCCGCATACAGTATTGCTCTTGAGACTCAGTGTCAACACAGTCTCGGCGAGTTAGCCAGCCACGCCTCTGTCGCGTTTTGCCAGCCACACTCGAACAGGTCGGGGTCGCTTCAAGCCTCCGGCCTTCGTGGTTCGCGCTTCAGATTGGAAGATCACTATGACTCGTCCTGTCATTCGTCGGTCCGGTTTCACACTCATTGAACTACTGGTGGTCATTGCCATCATCGCCGTGTTGATCGCTTTACTGTTGCCAGCTGTGCAACAAGCCCGCGAGGCCGCTCGCCGGGCGCAATGCAAGAACAACCTCAAGCAGATCGGCTTGGCTCTGCATAACTACATGGAGACACATACCAAGCTGCCGCCGGGGGGGACTTATCGCTCGGGAGTTGCAGCGGGTGCTGGCTGGTCGGTGCAGGCTCGCATCTTGCCATTCGTCGAGCAGGCCAGCCTGCAGAACTTGATTGATTTCTCAAAGAACTACAACGTGGCTCCGAACGTGAATGTGGTCACACAGCAGAGGATCGGCTTGTTCATGTGCCCCAGCGAAGTCAACGACACCGCTTACGTTGACGGAGCTGTCACTTATTACCCCTTGAGCTACGCTGCGAACTATGGGTCTTGGTTCATCTGGAATCCCGTCACGAACCAGTCGGGGGATGGGTTGTTTGGCCCCAACAGCAAGTTGTCCGATCGTGACTGCACCGATGGAACGAGTAACACGGTAGCCTTTTCCGAGGTCAAGGCGTCCCAGAACTACCTGCGTGATGTTGGTGCTCTGGCCTCACCTCCCGTCCCGGCGAGTGCCGCTGCCATGACAGCCCTCGGAGGGGTACGCCGGAATTCCGGGCACAACGAATGGGTCGATGCCCGGGCAAACCAAACCGCATTCACCAGTGTCTTCGGTCCCAACACGAAAGTCCTGCACACGGACGCCGGGACTGTTTATGATGTCGACTTTGTCAATGTCCGCGAGGGGGCCTCAGCCACGGACAGCACTTACGCCGCCATGACATCCCGCAGCTATCACACCGGGATTGTGAATAGCTTACTGATGGATGGTTCTGTCCGCTCGTTCAGTGAGAACATCGACTTGTTGACTTGGCGGAACCTCATCTCCCGCAACGATGGCAAGGTCGTCGGCGAGTTCTAAACTCGACCGTTCCGATTCCCGCTCCAAACTCCCACGCACCACCCGGACTCTGTCCCGGCGGTGCGTGTTGCTTGATGGGGCCGACGAATTCGAGCGTCCAACGAAAGCGTGCCGTGGGATAGGCTTCCAGCCTGTCACCTTCCTGCAAAAGACAGGCTGGAAGCCTATCCCACGGGCGAACTACCACGAACCGCTGGGCTATCTCGGAATCTTCCGCAGCAGCTTCTTGGCCCGTCCCTTCCAGAAGAACACCTTCCGGGCGAGGGCGCGTGGGGTGATCTCGATATCGGCGATCATGGTGTTCAGGCACTGGCGGGCTTCCGGAAACTCCCCGCGCTCAATCAGACGTTCCGCCAGCAGATACAGGGCCTCCGGTTGTCGCCAGCGTTTGAGGTGCGTCCGCCAGTGGGCGAGTTCTGCCTCCCGGTCCTGGAGGGTATGCAGCGTTTTGCCATATCGCAGCGAGACATCGCCGAATTTATAGCTGGGGTCAATTCGCAGAATGGCTTCGAGGTGCAGCCGGGCGGCAAGTGGCTCCCCGAGTTGTGACTCAGCGATGGCTGCTCCCCAGAGCGCGAGCAGATTTCCCGGCTCCTTGGCCAGTGCCTGCTGGTAAGCCGCCCGCGCCTCGGGCCACTGCTTCACGTCGCGGAGAGCGTCTCCCCACAACACGAATTGGTAGGGGTTGCCGATCTGCTGGGCGGCCACCTCCAAACGGCGAATCTTCGGGCCATCGGTCCACCGCCGCGCGAACGCAGGCAGCTCCATCGAGCGACTCGGCAACCAGCGGGCGAAAAAGTAAATGACTGGCCCCAACGCTGGAAAGAGCACCAGTATCCAGAGCCACGTGCCGCGTTCGGAGTCGTGGCGAATGCAGTCGATGATCATCCACAGCGTGAACAGACTGGAAAGAATCCCGAAGAGCAGCGAAAGACTTCCCCACCACATGATCCACCACGGCAGCCCCGCTTGCTCCAATTCCAGGGCATCGCGCTCCACCAGCTCCCGGATCTCGTCGAGAGTCATGTCCGGAATTTTTTCAGTCTGGGCGAGGAGCCATTGCATCGGAGGAAATCCCTGCTTCATGACGGGGAAGGTTTCCACTAGCATACTCGCCTCGTAAGGGACTGCCACCTTTCGGGAGAGCGGATCGGGAGGGGGCACTCGCGACACAATGGTCTCTGTACGTTCTGCCCCCTCTCCTCCACGATCGGTATGGCTATCGGTGTGGACTCGACTGTGGGGGAGAGGGTCGGGGTGAGGGGGCAAATCAGCGGTGTAGCCCCCTCCCCCAAGCCCTCCCCCCCGCAACACATGCCCCTGTATGCCCATGTCGCTCGCGGGGGAGGGGACAGGAATCGGGGTCACACGGTGGTGTCAGCTCGCCCCTCACACTCTCGCAACATCTTCACCCATTCACCTAGGATAGATGCGTGACTGCCGAACCCTTGCCTCGCCGCAGTCTCTGGAAGTCGCGCGGCTTTCAACTGGTTCTGGGGGCGACTGTCTCGCTGGTCTGCCTCTGGTGGTCAGCGCGGGAACTGATCTCCGACCCGCAGGCCCGCCGGGATTTTGCCGCCGCCTTTCGCGACGCCAATTATCTCTATCTGCCAGTGCTGCTAGCCATGTTGGTCGCGTTCTACTCGCTGAAGGCATATCGCTGGAAGCTGCTGCTGACCCCGCTGGGAAACTACGACACCTGGCGAGATTGCTTTGGCCCCATGCTCGCCGGGTTCGCGGTGAACAATGTCTTACCAGCGCGCGCTGGTGAGATCGTACGGGTCATGGTCTTCGCCCGCCGAACCAAGCAGCCGGTGGCCTCCGTGTTTGTCACTGTGGTGCTCGAGCGCATCTTCGACATGCTCTCAATTCTGGTGTATCTCAGTATTGGACTATTGAGCTTGCCGGACATGCCGAACTGGATGAGACGCTCTGCGCTGGTCATCGGGGCGCTAGCGAGTGTGGGTGTGGTCGGGGCCGTTGCCTTCCTGATCTGGACAGCTGCTTTTGTCCGATGGATTCACTGGGGGTTGGCCGTGGTGCGAGTGCCGGTCGGCTGGAGAGAGAAAATTGACCGATTACTGGAGACTGCCGCTGCCGGGTTGGCCAGTCTGAAGTCGCCTGTGACACTGCTGCTGATCGTGGTGGTTTCGCTTCTCCAATGGGCTCTCAACGGTGGGATGATGTACCTGGCTCTGCGGAGTTTCGGTGTCGACGTACCGATCTCCGCAGCGATGGTCTTGTTGGGGGTCGTCGCGCTGGGAGTCGCTGTGCCCGCATCGCCCGGATTCTTTGGAATCATTCAGGTCTGCTTCACCGATACCCTGCAAATCTTCCCGGTCAATCGCGCAGCTGTCCTTGCGGCTTCGATCTATTACCATATGTTGCAGTATATCCCGGTCACACTGCTGGGGCTGCTGTGGCTGAATCGGTCGGGGTTTCACCTGCGTGAGGCGACCGCCGAGCCGAGCCTTCCCGCCCCAGTTCCGCCCACTCCCGTGAATTGAGTTTGCTGCATGTCCTCGACCCATTCGATCGGCTTCATTGGTGCGGGGAAGATGGCGACAGCGCTCGCTATCGGCTTCCTGAAAAGCGGGCTGACGACATCGGCTCAGCTGATCGCCAGTGATGTCCACGAGGAAGCCCGCTCAGACTTTGGAGCCCTGACCAAAGCCCGCACGACCGCCAACAATCGGGAGGTCGCGCAGGCCAGCCGGATCATCCTCCTGGCCGTGAAGCCGCAGCACATGGAGGGGATGCTCCGCGAACTGGGGACCGTCCTAACCCCGCAGCATGTCGTGGTGTCGATCGCAGCGGGGATCACCATCTCGCGGATGCTGAAGTGGCTGGGGACCGAGGAGGCCTGCATCGTGCGGGTGATGCCCAACACGCCAGCCCTCGTGCAGGCCGGTGCCTCGGCTTTCAGTATCGGCGGCAAGGCGACTCGCGAAGACGCCGCGCTCGCGCTCCAGCTCTTCTCCTCCGTCGGGGTCGCCGTGGAGACCTTGGAATCCCAGCTGGATGGGGTGACGGGACTCTCGGGCAGCGGGCCAGCCTATGCGTTTCAGATCATTGAGGCTCTGAGCGATGCTGGCGTTCGTGTCGGACTGCCGCGAGCGATTGCGACCCAACTCGCTGCGCAGACGCTGCTGGGTGCGGCCAAGATGGTTCTGGAAACTGGCGACCATCCCGGCGTCTTGAAGGATGCCGTGACCAGCCCTGGCGGGACGACAATCGCTGGACTGCACGAACTGGAGAAGGGCGGTCTGCGGGCCGCACTCATGAACGCCGTCGTCGCCGCCACGGCGCGTTCCGTCGAACTCGGTAAGTAGGTCGCTGTGTTCGCCAGAACGCGGGGAGGTGAATGAGATTTGTTGAAGATCCAGAAGTGTTCTTGCTCAGGAGTTTCGGCGAGCCCCCGGCGTGAGCCGGGGTGTTTGGGCGAGAGAACTCCTGAAGAACTGGCTCGAAACTAGTTCGCGGAATTCACCGCAGAGGGCGCGGAGGTTCGCAGAGGGGATTCCGTAGATCACCATGACCTCTGCGGCCCTCCGCGCCCTCTGCGGTGAATCCTCTTCAGAACTTTCGGTCAGCTGTTTCGGACCAATTCCTAACCTGAGTCAAATGTGATGACAGAGTTGACAGAAGCCGAGTCAATTCCAAGGGCGACACTTTCGTGCCCCGACACCCCGGCTCACGCCGGGGGCTCGCTGGATTGTCTCCCTTCAC
The DNA here is from genome assembly GCA_031431195.1 of Planctomycetota bacterium. Lineage (GTDB taxonomy): Bacteria > Planctomycetota > Planctomycetia > Planctomycetales > Planctomycetaceae > TH-plancto1. Next base: position 57,874 of record JANPCU010000420.1, read on the forward strand.
CCCGCACGGAACGTTCATTCCATGCACCCACGTACTGGCGATGATCGCTCTACTCTCTACTCCCTACTCCTATGGTCGGCGGCAAACGATCTCGAAAAACTTCCCTGATGGGCAACCATCAGAAGTGCTGGCTCTGGGGGCGACACTCCGTAGTGGAACTGCTGCGCGCGGATCGGTGGCATCCGCTGGAGATCGGGATGGGGGCTGATCTGCCGATCGCAGTCGTCCGCGAGGTGCGAGCCTGGGCTCAGCGACACGATTGCCCGGTCGAGACCTGGACCGCTGATGAGATCGAAGACCGCTGCCGCGCGAGCGATCACCAGGGGCTGATCGCCCGCATGCCGGAGTTCCCTTATTTCACCGTCGAGGAACTGATCGCGACTCTGCCCGCCACGGGCTGGTGCGTGCTGCTCGACGGCATTCAAGACCCGTTCAACTTCGGGGCGATCCTCCGCTCCGCCGAAGTCCTGGGGACCAGTGCCGCCTTTGTTGGCGGTGACCAGCAATGCGGTGTCTCCGCCCAAGTGGTTCGTAGCTCCGCCGGAGCTGTACTCCACCTGCCCCTCGCGCGTGGCGACTCCTTGAGTCAGATCGCGAAGTCACTCCAGGCGCGCGGGTTCCAACTCTGTGGGGCCTCGGAGAAAGCGACACAAGCCCCGAGCGAGGTCGATTTCCGCCAACCGACCTGCCTTGTCATCGGTAACGAAGGACGCGGCATTTCGTCCGAGTTACTGGCCCTCTGTGACCAGACCGTCGCGATTCCGCAATCGGGAAAAGTTGGCTCCCTCAACGCCGCTGTTGCCGCCGGAATCCTGTGCTACGAAATCGGTCGCCAGCGCTGCGGCTAGTGCATGTCCAGAATCGGTTTACCGAAAAGGCCGACAGGAATGTCTGCCCGACCGCTCCATGACACAGACAATTTTGAGATATACCTGGCGCGGAGAGACATGGGACATTTCGCAGGACGGACGTCCTTGTCCGTCCGTGTGAAAAACCTCGGAGAGCGATGGATGAGGACGTCCGTCGTACGTCTTCAATTTCGACCGCATGGAGTATAACAACGGTCGGGGGAACCTCTACTGGCCATTTCCCGTGTCACGCCTCTTACCCCTTCACAGATGTCTCCTCCACAGAGGCCTCCAGCCCGCAGGAAACACTGGAGCGGCCACTTTCACTCCCGTGGCCGGTTCCCCGCATACGAGACTTTGAAAAACCGGGCCTGACTTCGGGTCAGACCGCCTTCGCCTGAGGGGGGGTGTCCACTCGAGCAAATTTACCGATCTCGCGCACCGCTTGCCGCAGGCGGTTCGAGTTCTCGACGATGGCCAGCCGCAGATACCCCTCACCTTCGTCACCAAAACCGCGACCGGGGCTGACCGCCACACCGGCCTCTTCGAGCAGCTTCATCGAGAAGTCGATCGACCCCATGCCCGCGAATTGGTCGGGGATCTTAGCCCACACGAACATCCCGGCTTTGGGCTTCTCGACGTTCCAGCCGATCCGGTTAAGTCCCTCGCACAGCACATCGCGGCGGGCCTGATACTCCTTGGCCATCGCAGTTACGGCGTCGTCACAATGCCGCATGGCGATGATCGCAGCGATCTGAATCGCCTGAAAGATTCCGTAGTCGAAGTATCCCTTAATCGTATGCACGGCCCGCACCATTTCGGAATTGCCGCAGCAGAAGCCGATCCGCCAGCCCGCCATGCTGTAGCTCTTGCTCATCGTGGTGAACTCGACACCGACATCGAGAGCCCCCGGAGAGGCCAAGAAGCTGGGGGCCTTGTAGCCGTCATAGCAGATGTCGGCATAGGCGAAGTCGCTGATGACCAGAAAGCCGTACTTCTTGGCCAGCTTGACGAGGTCGTCCCAGAACCCTTGCTCGATCACGGTCGACGACGGATTGTGCGGGAAGTTGGCGATCACCAGCTTCGGGCGCGGGTACAGGTGCTCGCAGGTGTAGGCCACGTTCGAGAGGAACGCTTCGGGGTTTCGCACGTCCAAGTGGATCACGTTGCCACCCGCCAGAATCACCGCGTAGGTGTGAATCGGAAAGGTCGGCGATGGCGAAATGGCGGTGTCCCCCGGTCCCATCAGGGCCAGACACATGTGGCTGAATCCCTCCTTCGAACCGATGGTGGCGATGACCTGTTTCTCAGGGTCGAGCTTGACGCCGTACTTACGGTCATAGCGGATCGCCACCTCTTTACGGAGGTTCCCGATCCCGTTCGCCACCGAGTAGCGGTGGTTCTTCGGGTCGGCCAATGCCTCGGCCAGCTTGTCCTGGACGATCTGTTCCGGTGGGTCGGTGGGGTTCCCCATACCGAGGTCGATCACATCGATCCCGGCCTTCCGCTTCTCGTATTTGACCTTGTTAATCTTGGCGAACAGATAGGGGGGCAACCGCCGCATCCGCTCGGCGACCGGGATCGAAAACGGGTTGTCGGCAAACGGGACTTCGGATTCGTTACGCATGGACGGGTGCCTAGTGATCGGTGCGAATTCGCTCGAAACTGAGGCCGAGACACGACTTGGCGGCTAGCGGTTCGCACTTGATTGGGAATTGTAGGCAATCCCCCGATGGCAATCGACATCGGTTACATCGGTTCTTCCTCTTCAGACAAGAGTTCCGATTTTGAGGAGTTTGCCGGGGATGTCCGTCCCTCGGCCCTCAAGGTCGGTGCGAGGCTTATGGCGGCATCTCGGGGTTCATACGACTCACTTCGAGAATGTGCGCACGCTGCGGAAAATATCAGAGGCATCAGCTCCAGAAGGGATGGCCGCAAGAAACTCAAGAAACGCAAAAACGACCTCTCCTCTTGGCGTTTCTTGAGTTTCTTGCGGCCTCTGCTCCCTTTGGTTGCGGCCCGTGGCC
>JANPCU010000421.1:0-5590 GCA_031431195.1 Planctomycetota bacterium
CGAAAAAGGACGTCCTTTTTCGGAGAAAAAGGCGACAAACGGAAGTCACGATCACTGAAACTATTGTCATTGGACTCACGTATGTCGTTCGCTCAAGACACAACGTTCCCTCTCTTCACTTGATGGTCTGACATGCCGCGCTACGACTTCCAACGCATCGAACCCAAATGGCAGAAGTTCTGGGACGAGAACCGGACCTTCGTGACGCTGAATACACCGCCGACCGGGGCGCAGGGGAAGCTGTACGTACTCGATATGTTCCCGTACCCCAGCGGGTCGGGACTCCATGTGGGGCATCCTGAGGGGTACACCGCGACCGATATCGTCGTGCGGTACAACCGCATGCGAGGCAAGCATGTACTGCACCCGATGGGGTGGGATGCGTTCGGGCTGCCCGCTGAAGAGCACGCCGTCAAAACCGGCACGCACCCAGCTGTCACGACCAAGCAGAACATCGACACCTTCCGCCGCCCGCTGAAGATGCTCGGCTTCAGCTACGACTGGAGCCGCGAACTCTCGACGACCGATCCGGAGTATTACCGCTGGACGCAGTGGATCTTTTTGCAGTTGTACGACACGTGGTACGACCCGGAGTACGAGTGGACCGGTCCGGATGGAAAGAAACGCCTCGGGAAGGGGCGACCGATCAGCGAGTTGCCGATTCCGGAGGAGTTGGCGAGCGTCCGGCGTGAGCCGGATGGTCAATCCAGCGTCGACTCGCACAAGCACCAGAGGGCTGACGCCCCCCGCTCGCCTGAGATTCGCAAGTACCAAGACCAACACCGCCTCGCCTACCTCAGCGAGGCGCCAGTCAACTGGTGTCCTGGTCTGGGCACCGTGATCGCGAACGAAGAGGTCATCAACGGCAAGAGCGAACGCGGCGACCATCCGGTGATCCGCATGCCGCTCAAGCAGTGGATGCTGCGGATCACAGCCTATGCCGACCGACTGGCGAATGAGCTGGAGGATCTCGGCTGGCCGGACTCGATTAAGGCCCTCCAGCGGAACTGGATCGGACGCAGCGTCGGGGCGGAGGTCGATTTCCCTCTGGCGAGCGTCCGGCGTGAGCCGGATGGTTCCCCCGAACGTCCAACGTCGCTCAACCAGGGGGCTCACGCCCCCCGCTCGCCGGTGCTTCGCGTCTACACCACCCGGCCCGACACCCTCTTCGGCGTGACCTACATGGTCCTCGCCCCCGAGCATCCGCTGGTCGATTCGATCACGACGCCCGAGCAGCGGGCGGCTGTCGACGAGTACCGCCGCAAGGCATCGCTTAAGAGCGACCTCGACCGCACCGACCTCGCCAAGGACAAATCCGGCGTCTTCACCGGCGGGTACGCCATCAACCCCGTCAACGGCGAGCGCGTGCCGGTCTGGATCGCCGACTATGTACTCATCAGCTACGGCACTGGAGCCATCATGGCAGTGCCAGCGCATGATGAGCGGGACTGGGAGTTTGCGAAGCAGAACGGGATCAAGATCGTGCCCGTGGTACAGCCAACAAAGGACTGGCTGGCAAATAACATTTCGAAGGATGTCGATTGTTCCAACGACATGCTCGGTCAGATTGCAGACGAAGTGATTCAAGAGGCAGGTGGAATTGACCATGTGGATCCGATCTGGTTTCTCGGTGACGACAAAACGCGCACGAGGGAAGTTTTGGTTGCCAGATTGACCTCTGCCCGTCAGGGAAATGTCGAATCGATCAGTGAGCACTTTGGACGCATGTCCGATCTCTTTGACCGTCCCTATTGTGAGGTAGGCACCGCCATCAACTCCGGCAAGTACAACGGCCTCCCCACCGCCGAGTTCAAAGCCCAGATCACAGCCGACCTCACCGCAGCGGGGCTCGGCAAAGAAGCGGTCAACTACCGGCTGCGCGACTGGCTCTTCTCGCGTCAGCGCTACTGGGGCGAGCCGTTCCCGATCTGGCACGAACTCGACGAAGCGGGCAATCCGACCGGTCTCATGCGGGCCGACTCAGCTGAGGAGTTGCCCGTACTCCACCCGCATATGGAGGACTTCAAGCCGACTGGCACGCCCGAGCCGATGCTCGCCAAGGCCCCCGATGCGTGGCTCTACAAGACAGCTGCGGATGGAGTGAAGCTGAAGCGCGAGACGAACAGCATGCCGCAATGGGCCGGGTCGTGCTGGTACTACCTGCGGTTCTGCGACAACCAGAACAGCGAGCGGTTCATCGACCCAGCCTTGGAGAAATACTGGCTGCCGGTGGACCTGTACGTCGGTGGGGCCGAGCATGCGGTGCTGCATTTGCTCTACTCGCGGTTCTGGCACAAGGTGCTGTTCGATCGCGGGCATGTGACCGGGCCGGAACCGTTTGGAAAGCTCGTGAATCAGGGGATGATTCTCGGCGAAGCGGAGCTGACGGCGTACCAGAAGGGAAGTGGCAAGGGACAAGGGACAAGTGACAAGGCGGAAGAGGCCGACTCATCTCTTGCCCTCAACCCTCAACCCTCAACCCTCAACGATTTCGTGACCATCAAGGACACGATCGAGTCCCCCGATGGCGAAGGCCGCATCCACAAGGACACCAAAGAGCCACTCACACTGGTGAAGCTCACCGCCGAGCAGGTCGAGAAGTCCGGCAGCAATCTGGTCCTCAAGGGGACCGACATCGTCGTCGAGAGCCGGTCGTACAAGATGTCGAAATCTCGGGGTAACGTCATCAACCCCGACGACGTGGTCAAGGAGTACGGGGCCGATTCGCTGCGGCTGTATGAGATGTTCATGGGTCCGCTGGAGCAGGTGAAACCCTGGTCGATGAGCGGCGTCGAGGGGGTCTCGCGGTTCCTCGGTCGCACATGGCGAATGTTCGTCGATGAGCGGGCCGATGAGGTCGCCCTCCACCCAGCCATTCAGGACATCACCCCGACCGATGACCAACTCCGCACGCTGCACAAGACGATCAAGGCCGTCACCGAAGACATCGAAAAACTCAGCTTCAACACCGCCATCAGCCGCATGATGGAGTTCTGCAACGAGTTCGGCACCCTGGAACCCCGCCCCCGCGCGGTGCTGGCCCCCTTCGTCCAGCTGCTCTCCCCGTTCGCCCCGCACATCGCGGAAGAGCTGTGGGAATTGCTCGGGCACCGCGACTCGCTGTCTTATGCCCCTTGGCCCACATGGGACGAACAGCACCTCGTTGAATCCGAGATCGAGATCCCCATCCAGATCAACGGCAAGCTACGAGCGAAGATCATGGTCCCCGCCGGAGCCGACGCCGTCACGCTGCAAACCCTTGCCGCAGCCCACGCAAACATCGCCCCTCAACTCGCTGGAAAGCAGATCGTCAAGGTCGTCGCCGTGCCGGGACGAATGGTCAACTTCGTGGTGAAGGAGCAGGAGCCAGATAGCGACTCCAGATAGCGACTCCAGATAGAGTGTTGCGGAGACGCAATCTCTGGCCGGTCGCCGTTAGAGCGTCTTCCTATTTTGTCCTCAGTTCGCACAGACGGAAATGTCCTGGCCACTGATCTGTGGGGCAGGCTTCCTGACTGCTGTTAGGCGAACGGCCCGTGAAAACCGACCCTTCAGAATTCCGAAGTCTCGGAAGACTTCGGAATTCTTTTGGTACGCGAAGTCTGGCCGCTCGCCTTACAGCACCCCAATCCTCATCATACTCTCAATTCCTCTCGTGACATGGGCACACCAGGATCGCCACGCAGGGGATGGGGGCAGTGGAAGTGGTGATCTAAGAAAGTATCTCGCGCAGTACCTTGCCATGCACATCGGTCAGGCGAAAGTCACGACCGGCATAGCGGTACGTCAGCTGCTCGTGATCGAAGCCGAGCAGGTGCAGGATGGTGGCATGTAGGTCGTGGACGCTGGTCGGTTTCTCAACGGCCTTGAACCCAAAGTCATCGGTCGCTCCGTAGGCCATCCCGCCTTTGATTCCGCCGCCAGCCATCCACACGCTGAACCCATAATGGTTGTGGTCGCGGCCCAGTTGTTCTTTGCCGTCACCGCCGAGTTCCACGGTCGGGGTGCGTCCGAACTCGCCGCCCCAGAGGATCAGCGTCTCGTCGAACATCCCACGCTGCTTGAGGTCGTGCATCAGCGCCGAGATGGGGCCATCGATCTCCCCCGCCAGCTTGCGGTGGTTCGATTCAATCTGAGCATGGTTATCCCACGGCTGGCCTGCTCCATGCCACAGCTGGACATATCTCACGCCGCGTTCGAGCAGCCGCCGCGCGATCAGAGTCTGCCGCCCGTGGACACCGTCGCCGTATGTGGCCTGCACGTGGCCCGGCTCCTGGGAGATATCAAACGCCTCAGCCGCTTCGGTCTGCATCCGAAAGGCGAGTTCGAACGACTGAATCCGTGAGTCGAGCCGGGGATCGAGCCGCTCGTCACGATGCTCGGTGTTGAGAGTCTGCAGCAGGTCGAGCTGCTTCCGCTGCACAGCCAGTGAGGCATGCGGGCTGCGGATGTTCTCGATTAGTTTCTCGAGTTCGCGGTGCTGCGGGTCGATGAAAGTGCCTTGATAGATCCCGGGCAGGAACCCCGATTGCCAGTTCTCGGAGTCCTTGATGGGCATACCGCCGGGGCACATCGCAATGAACCCCGGCAGGTTCTTATTCTCGGCCCCCAGCCCGTACATCACCCATGCGCCGACACTGGGCCGCGACTGGACCGAGTCACCACAGTTCATCAGCATCAGCGACGGCTCGTGGTTCGGCACCTGAGCATACATCGAGCGGATGACTGCGATGTCATCGGCGTGCTCAGCTGTCTTCGCGAAGATCTCGCTGATCTCCAGACCGCTCTGTCCGTACTTTTGAAACTTGAACGGAGAGGGGAACGCCGCCCCGGTTTTGCGCTCGGTCGTCAGGTTGATGGGAGCTGGCTTCCCGGCATATGTCGTCAGCATCGGCTTCGGGTCAAACGTGTCGACATGCGATGGCCCCCCATTGCAGAAGAAGTGGATGACCCGCTTCACCTTCGCCGGAAACTGCGGGAGCTTTTGCCCGAGTCCCGTGTCCGTGGGTGCTGCGTGGGCTGTCAGCAGCGAATCGTCCGCCAGCAGCCCGGCCAGCCCGAGTGCCCCCAGCCCCATGCCGGACCGTTGTAGAAGAGACCGCCGATTCAGTTGTCCAAAGTTGAGCATCGCATCATCCATTCGAGGTAACTGATGCATTCAGTGTACCACGTTAGGCCGAAACTGCTCCATTCCCAAACACGGCTCTCTGCTCCAGGTGTGTGCGTCAGAAAAGTGAGCGCCCCCTGAACTGACAAAGTTGGCCAGCGATCTGAAGCTCCTGAACGAGAGTTGCCAGGATTTGAAACGCGGGGGCGCACAGAACGCGGAAAGAGACTGGACCTCAGCGCACTCTGCGTTTCTGGATTCCCTGTTCGAGGAGTTGGAGCCCGTGACGATTCACCACGATGCCTGAAATGGACAGCCACTGGTGGTCCCTTGTCAGGAAAACACCAGGGTGGCGGGGTCAGTCGGCTTTGCGGATGGCCCCGACCAGGGGGGACGTGGAGCGTTGATTTGAAGGGCGATCTCTTGGGTCTGACAAGCGACAGGCACGCGACGTTTGCCCACGCCGGGGCCATGCGCAAAGCC
>JANPCU010000422.1:0-2727 GCA_031431195.1 Planctomycetota bacterium
GAGGTTTATGGTTTATGGTTTATCGACCAAGGGGGAGTCGAAAGCCCAGGGGTTGCAACCCCTGGGCTTTCGAACAGACAACTGAAAACTGACAACTGAAAACTGACAACGTCCAACAAAACGAACAACCCGCGCGGGCACCATGTCCCGGCGGGTCGATCGAATTTCAGGATGCTGGCAGCTACTTGCCGGGTTCGGCCTTGGGAGCCATGCCGTACTTCTTCTGGAACTTTTCCACACGACCGGCGGCGTCGATGAACTTCATCTTGCCGGTGAAGAAGGGGTGACTGGCCGAGCTGATGTCAACCGAGATCTGTGGGTACTCGTTCCCGTCTTCCCACTTGACCTTGTCCTTGCTGGACATGGTGGAGCGGGTGAGGAACTTCACTCCCGAACCGACATCGTGGAAGATGACCGGATGGTAGTCGGGATGGATGCCTTCTTTCATGACTCACCTCGAAATGGCGACTTGCTCAACCCGGTTATCGAGCAGGCAAGCACGCGGGCGTGATTTTGAGAACCGAGGAGTGTAATCGCAGCTTGTCACCGAAGCAAATGAATTAGGACGTGGCCAGTTCCCCGGGTGTGGAGTAGTATGACTGAGTGGTGGTTCTGATTCGTCAGCGGGCGTCTGTCTTCGATTTTTGATCTCCCCCGCTGATTGAACCGCTCGTCGCTATCATCCGGTTTTACCAATTCCTAAGATTCCATATGACCGGTCGTCGGGACTGGAACGGCGTTACGTCTTTCACGCATCTCCTGCCAGGCCAGTGCAGGATAGAAGGACGATCGCCCGCTGCTTTGTCCCGGCGGGTGTCCTCCCCATCTCGGTCTGCCGGATTCCTCGGCGCGGGTGGGCGGGTTCGATGGCAGCTCCCACTCACATTCCCCCGCCACCCCGGAGCGATCACTGCTCTGGTCGGTGGCCCTCTGTGATTTCTGAAAAGGTCAGTCATGGCCCGTAACTGGTTGGATCAGTTCGTCAAAGACGGCACCGTCAGCAAAGACCAGCTGGGGGAAGCGGAGGACATGGCCAGCAGCATGGGGATCACCCCGGAAGACGCCCTAATGAAGTTGGGGTACGTCGACGAGGGGCGAATTGGACAGGCCAAGGCGAAGGCGTTCGGGTTTACGTTTATCAACCTCGAAGAGGTCGAACTGGAGCACAATGTCGTCGAGCTGATCCCCGAATCGGTCGCTCGCGAAAACACGTGTATTGCCGTCGAAGTCAATGACGAGAAGCTGAGGGTGGCGGTCGTCGACCCGATGAATTTCGAGCTGGTCGAGAAGCTGCGATTCATTCTCGCCCGCGAAGTCGACATGGTGATGGCGCAGAAGGAACAGATCAACGCGGCGATCAATCGGTACTACGGGCAGTCGGAGACGGAGTCGGTGGACTCGATGCTGCAAGAGTTTACGGAAACGGCGATCGATTTTACCGAGACCGAGCTGAGCGAGGCGAAGGCCCAGGCGGATGACTCGGAAAGCTCGCCGATTGTGAAGCTGGTGAACCTGATTATCACCGAAGCGGTGAACATGCGGGCCAGCGATATCCATGTCGAGCCGTTCGAGGACCGGGTCCGCATCCGGTATCGGATCGACGGAGTGCTGGTCGAGCGAGATTCACCGCCGCGGCGTTTGCTGGCTCCGCTGATGAGTCGCCTTAAAGTGATGGGGCGTATTGACATCGCCGAAAAACGTCGTCCGCAGGACGGTCGAATCAAGACCCGCGTGAATGGCAAGGACTTCGACCTTCGCGTCAGCGTGCTGCCCACCAATCACGGGCAAGCGATGGTCATGCGAATCCTCGACCGCGACAACATCAAGGTCGGTATTCGTAACCTCGGCTTCAGCGAGGACAACTACCGGAAGTTCCAAAACATCATCCGCCGACCGAACGGAATCTTTCTGGTGACAGGTCCGACCGGGTCGGGCAAGACGACCACTCTGTACAGTGCATTAGGTGAACTGAACCGGCCAGACCGCAAAATCATCACCGCCGAAGATCCAGTCGAATACTACCTGCCGGGGATCAACCAGTGCGAAGTGCGGCACTCGATCGGGTTGAACTTCAGCCGGATCATCCGCGCCATGCTGCGGCAGGCCCCGAATGTGATCTTGGTGGGGGAAATTCGAGATACTGAGACGGCAGAGATGGCTATCCAGGCATCTTTGACTGGACACTTGGTTTTCAGTACGCTTCACACGAACGATGCGCCCGGTTCCATTACACGACTCATCGACATGGGGGTGCAACCATTCCTGGTCGCATCGTCGGTCATGGCGGTCATGGCCCAACGGCTGGTGCGGAGCATCTGCCCCAAATGTGGAGACTCGTACAAGCCCAGCCCAGACGAGTTGTCACTGTTCGAGTTGACTGAAGAACAGATCAGCACTGGCAAATACCGGCGAGGCAAGGGGTGTGCCCACTGCCAGCAGTCGGGATATCGCGGACGGAAGGCCGTGTTCGAATTGATGATGATGAACGGAGCGATTCGCGAGATGGCGTTCCGGAGCGAACCGACCCAGAACATACGCCGCCAGGCCCGTTTGTTCGGGATGCGCACGATCGTCGAGGATGCGGTGGACAAGGCTCTGGCGGGGATCACGACGCTGACCGAGGCTCACAAGCTGCATGGCGGCGGGCATTGACAGTCGTGGGATAGGCTTCCAGCCTGTCATTTCCGAGGCATCACACCGGCAAGACGACAGGCTGGAAGCCTATCC
>JANPCU010000423.1:0-3805 GCA_031431195.1 Planctomycetota bacterium
GCGGCTTCCACATCATCGTGTGTGATCGGACTGAGATCTGCGCAATCCCAAGCATGCTTACCCCATTCCTGAAGAAAATACGGGTATCGTTCCGTTTTCTGGAGGATCAAATCAACGGCGTCCTCGTGGATTTCCACTCCATTGTCTCGAGCTGGCTTGACGATGGCGATGGCCGCCGCTTCAGGACTCAACACTCCGACCTGTGGGAAGTCAAAGAGACGTTCGGCGTAAGACTTCGCCTTTCCCATTCGCCCTCGCAGTTGGGGCAGCCCCGCTCCGACGAGTACCACCGGCAACTGACGCTGTGACACACGATGGAGCGAAGTGATCAGTGATGCCAGTTCGTCCTCTTTGACGTACTGCAACTCATCAATAAAGATGACCAGTGCGGTTTGCGCCTTGAGGGCAGCATCCCCCACGACTTCCAATAGGGCCTGGAGATCGTGCTCCAGGTCTCCGTTGTCCGCTAGTCCCGGTTCCGGATCGAAGTCAAAACCGACTTCAATGTCCTGGTACTTCCGTTTGAGTGACTTCGCAAATCCCGCGAGGGCCTTCAAGGCCCGATGAGCCAAATCTTTGGCGTTGTCGTGACGCGACAACCGAATCAACGCCTGCCGAAGTTGTGGACACAACAGCGCGGGCAACGACCGGCTCTCGGGAGCCTCAATCCGCATCGTTTGGATTCCCGATTTCTCCGCTTCGGTTCTCATCCGGTCCAGCAAGACGGTCTTTCCGACCCCCCGCAACCCCACCATGAGTACACTCTTGGCAGGACGCCCGGCACGCACTCGTTCCAGCGCCACTCGAACCGTTTCACGGATTTCATCACGCCCTGCCAACTCAGGCGGGGGAGTGCCAGCACCGGGAGCGAAGGGGTTCTTGATCGGGTCCATACACGAATTGTATACACATCTTATCGAAATTACAAGGCGACGATAATATGCAAAAGAATGGTACAAACAGTGTCCCTTCGATATCATCCGGCTATGCGACCGTTTCGAACTTTCTGAGACTTTCTTCATGTGTGGAATCGCCGGGGCAGCTTGGACACGTCGCTCAGCGGCGATCGACTCGGTGATCTTGCGCCGCATGACGGACCTGATCGTGCATCGGGGGCCGGATGCGGAGGGGCAGCACATTGCGGCGGCCTCGGGGAATGCGGAGGCGGGGGTGGCTCTCGGGTTTCGGCGGCTGTCAATTATCGACCTCTCCACCGGCGATCAGCCGCTCTCCAATGAAGACGGCAGCGTGTGGGTCGCCTTCAATGGGGAGATCTACAACTATGTCGAGCTGCGCGAGGAGTTGCTGGCGAAGGGCCACAAGTTCGCGACGCACTCCGATACCGAGGTCATCGTCCATGCCTACGAAGAGTACGGCATAGAGTGTCTCCAGAAGTTCCGGGGGATGTTTGCGTTCGCTCTGTGGGACGACCGGAACGAGCGGCTGGTGCTGGCCCGCGACCGAATCGGGAAGAAACCGCTGTACTACCGCCAAGAGTCCGACCGTCTGAGTTTCGGCAGTGAACTCAAGACCCTGCTGCAAGTCCCCGGTGCCCCGCGCGAGGTCGATCCGCAGGCGATCGATCTGTTCCTGACCTACCAATACGTGCCGCATCCGCGCACGATCTTGAAGGGCTACCGCAAGCTCCCGCCTGCTCACTACGCGATATACGAGAAAGGCCAACTGTCGGTCGCGCGGTACTGGACGCCGCCGTATCGCTCAGACATATCTCACCCGTTCGCCGACCCTTCGCTGACGGAATCGGAGAAGTGGAGCCAAGCCGACTGGCAGGCCAAGCTGCGCGAGACGCTGACGGAGGCGGTGCGGCTACGGATGCGGTCGGACGTGCCACTGGGGTCGTTTCTGTCGGGCGGGATCGACTCGACGATCATTTCGGGGCTGATGCAGTCACTCTCGTCTCGACCGGTCCTCACGTTCTCGATTGGGTTCACGGAGGAGAAATACGACGAGCGAAAGTACGCCCGCGAGGCGGCCAAACTCCTCGGCACCGATCACCAGGAATACGTCGTCGAGCCCTCGGCCCTCGACACGTTGCCGCAACTGATCTGGCACTACGACGAGCCGTTCGGAGACAGCTCGGCGATCCCGACGATGTACCTCTCGCGGGTCACACGCGAGAAGGTCACGGTCGCTCTCTCCGGCGATGGCGGCGATGAACTGTTCGCCGGGTACGACCGGTATCAAGCCGTCTTGCTGGCCGGAAAGATTGACCGCCTGCCGGGGTTCGTGCGGTCGATCTGTGGTTGGCCGCTCTGGCAAAAGATCCCGGCTCGGGTCGAGCAGAAGTCGTTCCGCCGCCGCGTCAAACGCTTCCTGTCCGGGATGGCGCAGTCCCCCGAGCGGCGCTACCTGCGCTGGATTGGGATCTTCGACGCCGAGACTCGCTCGCGACTTTACTCCCCGGAGTTCGCCGGAAAGCTCAATCACTTCGACTCCGCCGAGTTCTTGCTCGACGCCTACCAACTCTGCCCCGACCGCGACTTCATCACGCGGACGACAGCTGTCGATGTGCAGACCTATTTGCCGTGCGACATCCTGACGAAGGTCGACATCGCCAGTATGTCAGCCAGCCTTGAAGCCCGCTCGCCGTTCCTCGATCATCATGTCGCCGAACTGGCCGCCCGGATGCCGCTCGACCTCAAATTCGAGCGCGGGCGCGGCAAGAAGATTCTGGTCGACACGTTTAAGGATTTGCTTCCAGCGTCGATCCAGACCCGCAAGAAGATGGGCTTCGGCGTCCCGATCGACCACTGGTTCCGAGGCGAACTGCGTTCCCTGGTCGAGGAATCACTCCTCTCGCCGCAGTCTCTCGCTCGCGGCTACTTCAACCCCCATGTCGTCCGCGAGATGGTCGACCAGCACACCAGTGGCCAGTTCGACCACAGCTACCGGCTGTGGAATCTGATGGTCCTAGAACACTGGCACCGGACGTATATTGATCCGGTCGAGCCGCCGACCGGACCAGTGCAGAGCTTGGGGTAGGCATCGATGGGCCGTCAAACATGAAGTCGCTATGACAATGCCAAGAATGAAGCACTGAGGTCGACCTCGAATGCCATGATGACCGCGAGGTGGTCTCGCAAATGTTCCACGACTTCCTGTGTCGAACAATTTCCAAGCCGCATCCAAACGATCTTCGGAGGCCACCCCAGCAAGATGGCTCGTTGCTGGAAGTCCGTGTCTTTCGAGACAATCAGAAAGCCCGATGTCGCCGCGTAATTCCAGACCACGGGATCAGATGCCGCCGCCATTCCGACATCTCGGACATGCTGCGAATCGGGAAACTCCACTGCCAGCAGGTTGACGAGTCAATGGGACAAGTTCTGGTCAAACAGGAGTTTCATCTCAGCGGCATCACTCGCAGCCTTCGCTCCCGATCCGCTGCAAATGCGAGACAGGCCCGAAGATCCTCAGCTCTTAAGTCAGGGAAGTCGGCGAGAATCTCATCGTTCGTCATGCCCGACGCCATGTACTCTAAAACATCCTGCACGGTCATGCGCAAGCCACGAATACACGGCTGGCCGCTTCGCTTGTCGGGATCAATCGTGATGAGATGTGAGTAATCCATCTCTTCAAGTTACTCCGGAGATTGGAGAGCGTCAACATCGATCTTTCATTGGCGCAGTCGGCCAACGGCCAACGGCCGCATGCCGCTGGTGGCCCTTGTCTTTCGCGACAATGCGCAGACGACGAAACGCTCGCATCGCGGGGCCAGATGCGTGTGCGGCCTCGTCGATCTGCCCACGATCGGTGACCAGCTGCGACGTGAGTGCATCGCGGTCGG
>JANPCU010000424.1:0-2909 GCA_031431195.1 Planctomycetota bacterium
GTGCTCCGGGCGCTGACGCTTCCGGCTCAAGTGTGTATTCGTGACGAACTCGGAGTGAACCATGAACCTCAATCCTTCTCCGTGCCTCCGTGCCTCCGTGGTGAATCACTCTGTGGTGAATCCCCACTCGGACGGGCCAATGTGCCCGTCCTACGTCATGGCGCTGTTTCTCGCCATGACGAGCTTGCTCCCGGCCCAAGACGCATCCGCTGTTCCGGCGCAGTTGGAGATCACTCCGCCAGCCTTCACCCTCACCGGTCCGCGTGCGAAGCAACAACTCGCGGTCATTGGCTTGTTCGGGGCCAACGACCCGCGCGACATGACGACCACCGTCACGGTCGAGTCCTCCAACCCCGCCATCGTGCGGATCGAGAACGGCATCGCCTACCCGGTCGCCGATGGCGAGGCGGATATCACCGCCAAGCTCGCCGACAAAGCCATCAGCGCTCATGTCACCGTCAAGCTCTTCGGCACCCCGGACCCGATCAGCTTCAAGACCGAAACGCTCGCGGCTTTGACCAAGGCCGGTTGCAACATGGGGGCCTGCCACGGGTCGCCTTCCGGCAAGGGGGGATTCCGGCTGTCGCTGCGCGGCTATGACCCACCACTCGATATCCTGACGCTCAAGAACGAAGCCTATGGCCGTCGCACCAACCCGATGCAGCCCGATGAATCACTGCTGCTCAAGAAACCGCTGATGCAGGTCGCCCACGGAGGAGGCCAGCGGGTCGCGAAAAATGACCCGGTACATACCGCTCTCCGTGGGTGGATCGCCGAGGGGCTGCGACTCGACCCGGCGGAAGAGCCCGACTTGCAGTCGATCGAAGTTTTCCCGAACAAGCGGGTCTTCCAACCCACGGGACTCCGCCAGCAGGTTGTCGTGCTGGGCACCTTCAGCGATGGAACCATCCGTGATGTGACCGCCCTGACCGTGTTCAGCTCCTCGTCCGAGAGCGTCGCGAAGGTCAATGAGAAGGGCCTCGTCGAGAAGCAAGGTCGCGGCGAGACGGCCATCCTGGCCCGCTACCTCGACAAGATGTCGACCTCGTTTCTGACATTCCTCGACGATGTGCCGAACTTCGCTTGGAACAATTCTCCCGAGTTGAACTTCATCGATGCCAAGGTCAACGAGAAGCTCCAGCAGTTGCTCATTCTCCCGTCTGACCTGTGCAGTGATGAGGAGTACATTCGCCGGGCCACACTCGATACCTGCGGTCGTTTGCCAACCATTGATGAGGCTCAGGCGTTTCTGAATGACACCGCCGCCGACAAGCGGGCCAAGCTGGTCGACGTTCTGATCGAGACTCCCGACCACGCGGCGTTCTGGACCCTCAAATGGGCCGATGTGCTGCGGGCCAACACCGGCAAGCTGACTGCTCCGGGGGTCGCCAAGTTTGACCGCTGGATCTACGAAGGGATCCTCCATGACCAGCCCATGAACGAGTTCGCGCGCGAGCTGTTGACCGCCAATGGCAGTGTCTTCGAAAACCCAGCGGCCAGTTACTGGAAGGCTAGCCGCGAACCGACCGACGCCGTCGAGACCACCGCCCAGCTGTTCCTCGGCATCCGCATCCAGTGTGCCAAGTGCCACAACCACCCGTTCGAGCGCTGGACGCAGGACAACTATTATGGCCTCGGAGCCGCCTTTGCCAGAGTCGGTCGCAAGCCGGGACAAACCGAAAACGATGAGGTCATCTTCGTGGCTGCGGGCGGCGAAGTGACCCAGCCTCGCACCGGGAAGACGATGCCGGTGCATCTGCTGCTCAAGGGGGACGTGCAAGTCCCGAACGAGCAGGACCGCCGCGAGGTCTTCGCCGACTGGCTCACCTCCGCGGAGAATCCGTTCTTCGCCAAGGCCGTCTCGAACCGCATCTGGGGCCACCTGATGGGACGGGGCATCGTGGAACCGGTCGACGACTTCCGCGACTCGAACCCCGCCTCGAACACCCCGCTGCTGACGGAGTTGGCCAAGCAGTTCGCCGAGCACAACTTCAGCCGTCGCTGGCTCATCAAGACGATCATGGCCAGCCACACTTATCAGCGCAGCTCGCGGACCAATGAATTGAACAAGACCGACGAGATCTACGCCTCGCACGCCGTCGTCCGCATGCTGGGAGCCGAACAGCTACTCGACGCCATCAGCGACGTGACCGCCATGCCCGAGACCTTCGCCGGAGTGCCTGCCGGAACTCGCGCGACTCAGCTGCCCGAGCCGCCGACCGACAATTACTTCTTGAAGGTGTTCGGCCAGCCGCAGCGGGAGATGGCGTGTGAATGCGAACGCTCCAGCGAGTCGAACCTGTCGCAAGCTCTGCAAATGATCAACGGCCCGACCGTGCATAACAAGCTGCGAGCCGATGGCGGGCGTGTCAATCAGATGATCGCCGCGATGAAGACGGATGAGGAGATCATCACGACGATCTACCTCGCCGCCGTCTCCCGCGCTCCGAGTTCTGGCGAAATGCAGACCTCGAAGACTCACATCGCCAGCGTCCCCGCCGACCAGCGTCGACTCGCGTTGGAAGACATCGGCTGGGCCGTGCTGAACTCGAAGGAGTTCCTGTTCCAGCACTGATCGTCAGGCCGTCAACGATCAGAAATAAGGTGGGACCAAGTCGCTTTGGGCGCAGGCCCACCTTGTGCGACGTGGCACTGCCGGATGGTGTGCCTGTGCCCAAAGCGGCTTGTCACACCCAACGTGACTCCACTTTGAGAGGGAGCAGCCAAGGCATTTATTCAAATAAGGCACTCAGTAGTCGCATTGCATGACCAAGATCGAGGTGACGTAACATTGAGCGTGTGCCAGTGGGATCTGTCACTTTCCAAGGACACCCACCGCCCGAAAAACGCAAACAAGCCCGCGTGGGAATCCCGCGCGGGCTTGGAGCAAAACAGTCCCCACCGAGTTG
>JANPCU010000425.1:0-12983 GCA_031431195.1 Planctomycetota bacterium
AAACTTCACCGAATTCCGCGCCGCCATCGATGGCTGCCTGGACCGCATCCCCACCGAACATAAATCAAAACTCGCCAGCCTCATGAACCATCACTTCCAACGCTTCAACCCGGCCTCATTCCTCACCGCGTGAGGTATAAGGATCATTCAAGGGCTACGTTTTGACTGTGGAAAGAGTGTGAAGAAACGCCGCACGTCTGTGTTCACACCACGTCAATGCAACCGGAAACAAGTCTTGGCATTGAGGGTCTCGTACGAGCGAACCTTGACACCAGCTGGCGTTGAAATCACGGCTTCGGTTTGATGAACAGGACTTCGGCTCTGTCGATCCAGTCCTTGCGCAGGTCGACGCGGAACCAGCCGTCGCTGTTCTTCGGGTGAAAGCGGAAGGCGGATCGCGGCCCCAACTCTTTGAGGTCGTACTGCGTCCACGTCTTTCCCATGTCCGGCGAGATGGCGATCCCCGTGTCGTACGCGGAGGAGATATCGCTGGCCCCGACCAGGATTACGCCGTCCTCGATGATCATCGTGGCCACTTCGTACTCGGGATTGAACAGTAGGGTATGCTTTGTGGGATCATCGAGATCTCCGGGGGCACAGCGGAAGATGCCGCGGTCGTATTTTTCGTCGGGCTGCTTGGGGCCATTGGCGTCGGCTGCCCAGTAGATCAGTCCATCGACACAATGAATACCGCCCGACTTGTAACGCGAGTTCGCATCCACCGACACCAGAATCTGCCAGTCCCAGCTGTCATTCTTCTGGTCATAAGTCCCACGCATCCAGTGGCATTCCAGCCCGTGTCCCCGTTCCAGATCCCCGGTGCAGGCGTAGAAGGCCCGCTCCGCCGGGTTGTAAGCCACGGCATGAATATGCCTGCAAATGACCGGGTTATTGGGATTGCCGAGATACTCGGCGGGCGGGGTCTCCTTCTCCTGGAAGTCGGGATTCTTTCCAAAGGCGTAGGCGAGTTTGACTGTCTGGCCACTATCGGTGGAGTAATAAATATTCACCGGGACCGGCCCGCCGATCACGTTGCAGTAGTTGCCCCACACGAGCATCTCTTGGCCATCAATCTCCCAGGTATGCACACCGTCCAGCGGGTTAAAGTACCAGCCCGGCTGATCCGGTGTGTGCGGAGTGTGCGGCAGATAATCGCTCCCCTCTCGATTCTTAACCACGATCGGCTGGAGCGTTTTGAGGTTGTCAGGACTCAGGAACAGCTTCTCGCGAGTCGCAATGAGGATGTTTCCGTTCTTCAGGATGCAGCTGAATGTGATGTTGGCCGCATCCGGAAAGGGGGCACTGTGGGCCCAGGTCAGAGCGTTGTCTTCGGACAGAAAGACCTGCCCGTCGCTGAAGCCAAACGCCTTGTGGTCCCGTTGCGAATCGATGGTCGGACCGTCTGCCGCGAGGCGATACCAGAAGTGATCGGTCTCCCCGATCCGGGGCGAGGCGTCCGCTCCCTCAGCAGAAGGAATCGAGTTGAGTAGCACGCCGAGCGCAGCCGAGGCCGCTGTCGTGGCGAGAAAAGTTCGGCGATGGAGAGAGAGTGGTAAAGTCATGGGGACCGGCATCCAGGGGTGAGAGTGGTCGGCGTAGGCGATGTCGCTCCGCGACTCGCATTGCACTGCAAAGCAATCCAGTTTGCGTGTGGTGTGAGAAATTTTGCACGTTCCGCAATGGCTCGGTGGCCTGAAAACCCTCTGTACCCCGAAGGGGTTGCAGCGAATAGCCCAGGGTCGCGACGCAGGAGCGCACCCTGGGAAATGCGGCCCCGAGAAGCCCAACCCTGTCGGGGTTGTACACTCGTTCGCGACGTGTGGAACCCCTTCAGGGTTCGTGCAGCATTTGTGGGACTCCACCCAGGGTAGGCTCCCGTTGGTCGCCAACCCTGGGCTATTTGCCGCGACCCCTCTCGGGGTCAAGAGGTCAGCTCGATGAGGTGTCTCTTCTGGCTGACAACTTCCCTTTCGGTTGCGGCAGAGTCGCATTGAACACCGACTCACTTTGAGTTGGTGAATTGGTCACACAGGCCGCGACTTGAGACGGCAGAATTCTTACGAATTCTGCGACTCAAAACCTCAATCGCAGCATGACGTGAACTACGGGTTGACCGGCTGCGTCGCACTGAACGGCCAGCCGGGCAACTCGCCGCAGGACTGCAAGGCCAGGACGACATACGCACTCCCCACGTTCGAGATGAGGTTGCCCGCATCGTTGACGGGGGAGAGCGTGAACCACTTTCCGCTTTCTCGCTGGTGGGTTTTGATCCACTGAATACCGCGTTGCAGCCGAGGGTCGTCGGCGGGCACGCCGAGTTCCCGCGCGAGGACGATGTTCAAGCCCGTCCCGTAGCCATCACTAGTTTTCGTGTGCAGAGGTTCGCCATCGCTGCGAGCCAGTCCCCCCTTCCAATCTGTGAGGAAACCAGCGGTCGACCAACCGCCGTCTTCGAGTTGCAGGGCCAGGAGCTCTTTCAGGGTTTGCTGGCGTTCCTCTTCGGTCGCAATCCCCTCAATCCGGACCGAACACCAGGCCAACATCGCGCGATGGTGCAGGGACAACGGGGGGTTGTTCTTGAAGTACGTCCGCAACTTCTCCAGACCCGCGAGAGACTGCGGGGTATTCTTGTAGTCGTCCGGTGCGAGCCCGATGGTCAGCGCAGCGACTGTGACGCCGTAGTGGTCGTCGATCTCCATCGGGGCGTAGTCGCAATGCGGCCAGTTCCAGCCGCCATCCGCACGCTGCACCTGCCACATCAGATCCAGCACCTCGCGGGCGACAGCGCTGTGCTTGCCGGTGGTCTGCACATCATTCAAGGTCAGCCCCGTGCCGACGACGATCGGCCAGAAGCCGTCCCCCTCCGTGGGTTTGTCGGTTTGCCACCGCACTTTGAAATAGTCTTCGTAGAAGCTGCGAACTTCGCCCGAGTCCTTTTGAATCGCGTGCAGCGCAGGTCTGGCGATCATGTAAAACAAGTTGGTGTGACAGGTCGCACACTTCTTCGTCTTGACCCAGTTGAGTGCCGAGCGATCCAGGTATTCCGCCGCCTTCGCTGCGGAAAACTCAGCTGCCAGCGGTTCGTCGGGAGAAATCACCGGCAACCCTTCCGGGACATCTTTCAATGTGATGGTCTGTTGTGCGCCCACAAAGGGCGTGGAGGCCATCGCGAGCCCCAGCAATAGCAAACCACGGAGAATGCGAGGCATAGATGTTCTCTCAAGCAGAGTCCGAGACGATGCGAAAATGAGATCAGGGGACTCCCCCAGCCTCATTGATTCACGCATCAGACTCTAGCGATGAGCCTCGCCACCGCCAAGTCGCAACTCAAACACACCACCCGTGCAAGGGAGTGTGTGCGTTAGAAATGTCGGCAGCGATTGTTTTCTGCCCCCTCTCCCCACGGGCGGCCAGACTTTCGGCGAGGACGCGAGGGAGAGGGTGCAGAGTTTCATAGCGACCGACTTTTCGGATGCTTACACATCGGTGCGAGTCGATCACAGAAAAACTCGTCGGAGTGGCCCAGACGCTGCTTTGATCGTCTGGATGACGCAGGAACAAGAGGATGAACCCCAGTGGACGTCGTCTCCATCTCCTCTTGTTGCTCTGCAACCCAGGCTTCCCAATCGATGTCTGGGCCACCCCGCCGAACCACAATGAGTCGCCCAGCGCACACCCCGGTGAGCCGGGCGGGTTTGGCTCTCGATTCACTATCCGGCTAACGCCGGACGTTCGCCGGAATTCCGCTACGGATTCTCGTAGAACTCCCGCGCCTTTTGGTAGGCGGCTTCGGCGGCGGGGCGTTCGGGGGCGCGGATGGCTTGTTGCTTGGCCTCCCAGCAGATGTCGACGGCTTTGCGGCACCACTTGGCGCTCTTCGCGACATGCACAGGCTGCTCGCCGACTTGCACCCAGATCGGGTTGGTGTGGACGCTGGGGAGGATGCGGACGGCGACCCAGGAGGACTCGGGGATGTCGATCTCGGCGGTGATCGATTGCAGCTTCCCGTCGGCGGCGATCTCTTGGCGGTCGACGACGAGGCCGTTGCGGATGATCTCGACGGGGACCGTGCGCGTGTCGCCGAGGCGGCTGCGTTCGATGTGCCAGTAGGGCTTGGAGTCGAGGCGGGCAGTGCGGATGCGTTCGGTCTCGGGGGTGGGCTTCTCGGACAGCAGAGCGGCTACGTCGAACGTGACAGTGGCTTTTCCCGGCTCCTTCAAGTCGATCTGACTTACCTCATTGTCGGGGCCTGGCTGACCGAGCCGGACCGTCGAGCGATCACGCCCGCCGTTGGGGAGCAGGGATGCCTGCGGATCAGTGATGCGGAAGTCCATGACATGGCTCAGCCCGTCGCCGCAGTAGCTGCGACCGCGTTTGAGTCCCTCGCACCAGGCATCGAAGTCGAGCGGCTGGTCCTTGTCGAGTTGGACATAGATGCGGCCCAGTCCGACCTTGTCGCCATAGATGCACGGGAAGTCGGTCTCGCCGCTGATGCGGGTGCGGACGCCGCAGTTGAGCATGTGATACCAGAGGTTGAGTTCCCAGATCACCGGCGTATCGACCGCGGAGATGAAGTCGCACACGCCCAACGGGCCGGTGACGATGAACTCGTTGGCCCCGATGCCATTAAAAGGGGGCAGCGCATCATCGGGCAAGGTATCCGCGCAGCGTCCCTGCCACCCTTGCGGAGCCCCGCCCCACGGGTGCGGAGAGAATTGCCGCGATCCGTCCGGCATATGATCGGGCAAGGCCAGCCCCCAGCCGCTGTGACTGTATCCGACCACGCCGCCTTGTTTCTGGCCCCACTCCAACACCGGGTAGGTCCAACTCGGCCACTCTTCGATCATCGTCGTGCCGGGGTAGTCGTCTTCTTTCAATCGCAGCAAGCACAAATGCCCAGCATGCGAGGACGGGAACCCGCTCACCTCGACATCGTACCGCATCAGGTAATCGGGCTTGGAGAGGGCGCTGGTCTTCCCCTCGAAGAACTGCTTCTGCGTGTACCAGCACGGCCCCCACGACAGCACGCAGCCGACGTTCAGATCCTCGCCCAGAATGTGCCGCATCATGTCCGCCGGGCCGACCCCTTCGGTCGGGCTGTCGTAGTGGGCACAGCCTGCCGCGTGAACGTGGTGGTCGCCGGAGTACCAGAACCGCTTGGCCGGGTGAATCCAGCGCCGCAGCTGAACGGCCAGGCGTTGATTCACCGCCTCGGGCTGCACCGACAACGGCAGTGTCTCGACGAAATATTCTGGACCACGCTGCACGTTGACCGTGTATTCTCCCGGGGGCAGCGTCACGGTCTCGCTTGTGGCCCGATAGATCTGGTGGTGGAAGAACAGGTCGGGAGCCAGCCGCCGCTTGGGGTGCGGATAGACAAATCCGCGAGCATCCTTGATCGTGAAAGCGGCACTCGTGGCCGCCCCGTCAAAGTCGCGCACATCCAGTACCACGTCAATCGCAGGCAGGCACTGGAACAGGATCGGCGTCTCGTTGCGAAAGCCGAGATCCTGCGTCCCTTGCCCCACGTCAAACATCAAAGTCGCTTCACGATCGCCCTTGTCACGACTATAGAGTTGGACCAGCCGGTACTCCACGAGTAGCCCCGACAAATTGAGCGTCAGCGGCGAACCTTGCGAGGCATCGATATCGAGGAACCGCAGTGCAGCTTCAGCGGCAGTCACCAACCGTTGGTCCTTCTGTGGCTGCTCGCGCGTCCCCTTCCCTTGCTGGTAAACTGGTCCCGACTGCGGACTTCCAACCTTGAGTTCAGCGGTCACACCGGCCTCGTTATGGACCTTCATCAGGAAGGTTCGCCACCCCTGCTGGATCAGCTGCTTTGGGACCGGTCCGGGAGTGGCCGAGACACGGCTCTCGGCGTTGATCCGTACCATCGCCAAGCAATGCGGGTCGAGAATCTTCTGGATGGCCAGGACGCCCTCGCGCCCCGCCCCGGTCTTGAGGATCTCTTGCAACGTTGCGGTCTCAGCTGCGGGGAGTGGAGTGCCCTGGAATTGGAGAGCCTCCAGCAACCGCCCGGTGGCTGCTGCGAGCGGCTGAAACTCGACGGAGTCGATTGGCTCGCTGCTGGCCTCGTCGGCCTGCACAGGTGAGGACTCGTACACCACACTCAAACAGACTGACATCAAGGCGGCATGCAACCAACGCGACATGATAAACTCCCGGTGTGGGGGACATGCAGAAAGACTCATTCCCGAGTTTGAATCCGACGGGCTCGTGTCAGCTTGCCGGAATTGTGGCAGCAGGACAACCATGCCGTGGTGTCGGCGGAAAAAAAGTTCATCCCGAAGGAAGAACGTGATCTCTCCCGCTACGATGCAAGTCGATCGTTCTTCCTCCGGCCCCTCCTCTCCCTGAGACAGCGATGTCTGATGACAATCCTCGTGGCATGTCCCTGAAAACAGTGGCGGCGCTCTCGATCGCGCTGGTCTGCTACCTGCTCTGGGGCGGAGCGGCGGCTCTCTACAAAGCGCACATCGATCACGAAGCGAACACGATTGCCGATCAGATGGAGGACGGTCTCGCTGAAGATGAGGGCCACGACATGCACCTGCGGGTTCGCATGGGGCGCGGGAGAGGCTTAGTGGCGGCGATCGTGGTCATGGTCGCGGGACTGTGGATGTTCATCTCGAACTCTTTTGTTCAGCTTGGTCATCTGCCGAGCCTGATTTCGTACATGTTCACACAACGAATGGGGTATCTGATCTTTTGTGTGTGCGTGCTGGCAGTGACGGGACTGGGCTTCTTGGGAATGGGGCGAATGCAGCAGTCGCTCGAGTCGGAGAATCCATTTTCCAAAGGACGCCCCAAGAAGAAACTCCCCAAAATTCGGATGCCAAAGCCACTCGACGATGATTAATTGATCGACCGCAGTCGTTCATCCCTGTCGGGGAATCACCCAGCAGGACGGGTGCGGCTCCAGCCCGATATGCGGGTAGTAGCTGGCCGCCTTCGGGGCAGCGATCAGGATCAACATCGTGTGCTTTCCCGCAGCCTGGTGCGTCTCTTCGATCAAGCGTTTGCCTATCCCCTGGCCTTGGAACGCCTCGTCGACCGCCAGATCGGACAGGTAGGTGCAAAACTGGAAATCAGTCAGGGCTCGCGAGACGCCGACGACCTGACCGGCCACGCGAGCTGTCACGATGACATCGGCCTGCTGGAGCATCCCGGCGATGCGAGCGCGATCATCGACCGGTCGGCGCTCTCCCAGAGTCGACCGCACGAGCACGGAGATGAACTCGTCCACCGTGAGCTGGGGTTCGATGGCATAGACGAATTCGAGCATTGGTCCACGCCTCGGAAGGACACACTCAACCCTGAATACTATCGCGGCGAAGGTTCGCGTGTCCACGGCCAGACGTGCTGATCGCAGTTCACGCTGCGGACATCGGTGATCCCCGGTCGGCAGCGGATCTCGCTGAATCCGCAGTTCGACTGATGCAAGAACTTGGCCCGCACTAGCGGCAGCCCCAGGAAATCAGCCACCAGCACCCGGTTGACTACGTTGTGAGTGACAATCACGATCGTCTGTCCGGCATACTCTGCGACAAGTTGCTCGAACGCGGGCCGCGCTCGAGCCAGCACGTCCATGTAGCACTCGCCGCCGAGGTACGGCACCTCGGCCGGGTTGTCGAAGAACGCCTGGAACTCACTCGGATTGCGGGCTTGAATCTCGACCCAGGAGAGCCCTTCCCACTGCCCGACGTTAATCTCGTGCAGCCCCTCGACCGCTTGAGGCACCAGCTGATGCGGAGCCGCCACCAGTTCCGCAGTCTGCCGCGCTCGCACCATCGTGCTGGAGTAGACAGCATCGACGCGAACCGTGCGGAGGGCCTCTCCGAGGGCAGTCGCTTGCTCGACACCGATCGGGGCCAGCGGGCCGTTGATCGAGTTCCCCTGCAACCGAATCGGCACGGTCAGGTTATTGACCGTCGCGCCGTGCCGCGCTAAAAAGACGATGGTTTCCGTAGACATCACGGGCAACCATTCGGGGGAGTGCAGGGCGGAACTGCGGGGGCGGAGTCGACCGCTCCCCGTGGCGCGGGATCGGGCACCAGCACTTGAATCTCATCGTCGACAACTCGCACTGCAAACGAATCCGCTCGTAACTTCGAGTTCGGGGCATCCAACCACGAACCATCCTGGATACTGAATCGCCAGGCATGCCACGGACAGGAGACAGCCCCTTCGTGCAGTGCCCCCGCCCCCAGTGAAGCCCCCATATGTGGACAGCTATCGCTGATCGCGAAATACTCTCCGCCCGCAAGAAAGACCGCCACCATCCGGCCATTGACCGCATAGGAACGCCCTTCCCCTTCGGGAATCTCGCCCACATCGGCGACAGTTTTGAAATCAGACATCGAATCGCGAATCCTCGAAGAGTTGTGCATCCCCGCCAGACATCCGCAGTCTTCGGAAACTGCGGATGTCTTTCTACGAAAGATCATACGCCGCAGCCCGCTCACTGTCGCGTGCTGTGACGCCACGAATGCCCTGAACGGAGGCATCGACGACCGCCGATTGACCTGCCCTGTCCCGATGCGGTACGTCGCTGGATAAATCGTGGCGGTCTGATTGTCGGTATATGCGTGTGAACGAGCCGGAAGCGAGCGCCCGGAAATTGCTCGCCTCCCTCCCGTAGCGTGGACTTTAGTCCACGCGAATAGCCTGCGAGTGAATCTGCCCCGTCATTGATCCTCGCCTCTGGCTCGAACCAATAGCCCCCGGGCCGCGAACATCTCCGGAGCCACATCCGGGAGGGTCGTGACAACTTCCTGCCACGTACGACAACCTTGCAGCACACTCACGACGCAATCGAGTGGGGTCGGAAAGATGTTTTCGAATTCGAATTCATCGGACGACTGGAGCGGAAACGCCAGCCGCTCCACCGGAGGGGTAAACAGAGCATTGATACCTGGCCGATTCCCCCGTGGATCAACGCGATACCAGCTTCCGTTCGAGAGCTGAATCGCATTGAATCCATGCAGCGAGTAAGGTCCGCCACGCTCATTGACACTCAGACGCTGGTAACACAAGCCGGCTGGAATCTGATTCGCTCGCAACAGAGCAGCGAGCAGGTGACTCTTGGCATAGCAATAGCCTGTTCGATGCCGTAGCACATCCGAGGCCCGGCACGTGACGGGGTTCTGTTCGTGGTCGCGACTGTGCAGGATCTGGTCACGAACCCACTCGAAACATCTCCGCGCCGTCTCGGTTTGGTCACCAGCGACAGTCAGTGTCTCGGCCAACTCGCGAACATTCGGTTGATGCCAGTCGATAATATCCGTCGATTGAAGGTAGGGATTCATCATGTTGACCTGCCCGTTCGTGTTGCGGTAAAACCCCGACTGCAAATCGTTTGCGATCTGCTCACCATTCGTAGCGGTGGGCGCGGCGGTTTGATGTGTGGGGGCGAGTTCAGTCTGGTGAGCGGCACGGCGCTAGCCGCCGGCTCTTCTGGGGGAAGACCTCGGGAGCCGGTGGCTAGCGCCAATCCGCTCACTCGACCCGCCCCCAGTGTTCAGGACTCTCTCGTTCCATGCAAGTTCAACTTCCCGACGGTACTGTCAAAGAATTCCCCGCTCGCTCCTCCGCTCTCGATGTCGCTCGTTCGATCTCCGAGCGGCTCGCCCAGGCGACCATCGCTGTGCAGATCGGCGAGACGGTCTGCGACGCCTTTCGGCCGCTCGAAGATCTTTCGTCCGACAGCCCGATCCCGGTGAAGTTAATCACGAACAAGGACCCGCTCGCCCTCGGCGTGTTGCGACATTCGTGTGCCCACGTCATGGCCCGCGCGGTGATGCGGCTCTATGAAGGGGTCGGTCTCGCCTTCGGTCCGACGACCGGAAACGGGTTCTACTACGACTTCGACCTCGCTCAAAAAATCAGCGAGGAGGACTTCCCTCGCATCGAGCAAGAGATGGCCAACATCACAGCCGAGGCCGAAGCCTTTGAACGCTTCAGTCTCACCCGCACCGAAGCGGTCCAGCTCTGTAAGGACCTCCAGCAAGACCTCAAGGTCGAGCACGTCGAAACCGGCCTCGCGGGGCACGAGACGCTGAGCTTCTATCGCCAGGGTGAGTTCGTCGACCTCTGCCGCGGTCCACACATCCCGGATGCCAGCAAGATCAAGGCGTTCAAGCTCGTCAGCATCGCAGGCTGTTACTGGAAG
Source organism: Planctomycetota bacterium (assembly GCA_031431195.1). Taxonomy (GTDB): domain Bacteria; phylum Planctomycetota; class Planctomycetia; order Planctomycetales; family Planctomycetaceae; genus TH-plancto1. Next base: position 10,193 of record JANPCU010000425.1, read on the forward strand.
GGGGACGCCAACAATAAGACGCTTCAGCGGCTGTATGGCACGGCGTTCTTTGAGAAGAAGGACATGGAGTCCTACCTGACTCAAATTGAGGAGGCCAAGCGACGCGACCACCGCGTCCTCGGCAAGCAGCATGGCCTGTTCTCGATCTCGAACGAGGTCGGCCAGGGGCTGTGTCTATGGCTACCGAAGGGGGCGATCATCCGCTCCACCCTGGAAGAGTTCATCAAGGCCGAACTGATCCGTCGCGGCTACATGCCGGTCTACTCGCCGCACATCGGGCGGGTCGAGATGTACGAAACCAGCGGGCACTTTCCGTACTACCGCGAGTCACAATTCCCGCCGCTGTTCGGTCATCCCGCCGGGCAGACCGTCGACTTCTGGAAGCAGAAACTCAGCGAAGGAAACCTGCGTCCCGAGGACGAGGCCAAGCTGCGCGCGTCGGCCAATGTCTGCGGCTGCGAGTTCCATGACTACCCGGCGAGTGGCACCGCCGAAGAGCGGACCGCGTATCTGCAAAAGTGGGAGAAGGGGCAGGAGCGTTACCTCCTCAAGCCGATGAACTGCCCGCACCACATTCAGATGTACAAGTCCGAACCTCGCAGCTACCGCGACCTGCCGGTGCGGCTGGCCGAGTTCGGGACCGTCTACCGTCACGAGCAATCTGGCGAGCTGAACGGGATGCTGCGTGTCCGCGGCCTCACTCAGGATGATGCCCACTTGTTCTGCACTCCCGAACAAGTCGAGGGAGAGTTTAAGGACACACTCCAGTTGGTCCAGTTCGTGCTTTCGGCGGTCGGACTCAGTGATTATCGCGTGCAGCTGTCGATTCGCGATCCACTTTCTGACAAGTTTGTGAACTCGCCCGAGTTGTGGGACCAGGCCGAGAAGACCCTGCGAAAAGTGCTGACCGAAGTCGGCATGCCCTTTACGGAAGGAGTGGGAGATGCGGCCTTCTATGGACCAAAGGCGGACTTCATGGTCCGCGATGCGATCGGCCGTGAGTGGCAACTCGGCACGGTCCAACTGGATTACATTCTCCCCGAGCGGTTCCAACTCGAATACACCGGAGCCGACAACACCACCCACCGCCCGGTGATGATCCACCGCGCCCCGTTCGGCTCGATGGAACGCTTCTGCGGCATGCTGATCGAGCACTTCGCCGCCGCCTTCCCGCTCTGGCTGGCCCCGGAACAGGTCCGCATTCTGGGACTCAACGACGACATTCTGCCCTATTGCCAGGAGATCCTGACCAAGCTCCGCGCCGCCGGATTCCGCGCCAAGATCGACATGCAGAGCGCGAACGTCAAGAAGAAAATCCGCGACGCCCAGCTCGATCTGATCCCGTATATGCTGGTCGTCGGCGGCAAGGACAAAGACCAGGGCGGCGTCTCTGTTCGTGATCGCATCGAAGGCGACCTCGGGTTTATGACTACGGAAGCAACGTTGGCCAAGCTGATCGCCGAACGCGATGGCCGAGTGATCCGCCAGGTTCAAAAATCGACCGCCACCACGCTCTCCGCTGGCAGCGACGAGGCCAAGGGGAACGAGTACTGAAGTAGGACGGGCACATTTGCCCGTCCCCGAGCAACGTGCTTGCACGGGCGAGCCCCCGGCTGACGCCCAAGACCGTCAAATTATGTGGAAGTTGCAGCCCCCGGCGATGTGATGTGGAGTTTGCGAACAGCACATTTCACAACACAGAGGCTGCAACCATGGATGGGTGGAGCGATTTACAGGTGGTGGGGCCAAGCCGTTGTTGTTGCTCTTTCGGAGGGTCGTGACGCTCTTGTGTTGTCCGGTAGTCGCCGGTGGCTTTTATGCGGGTTGGCGGCTGATGGGGATCGATGGGGTGAGCTTCACAGCCCCTGCCACGCCGGGCAACATTCGAGCCTGTGGTCTGCCGAAGGGCGGCGACACCGCACAGAGTGTGGGGGGCTTCCCCTTGGTCAGCAAGGTCAGCTTGGTGGAACTCGGATCGCATGTCGAATATGCCTTTGCGTGGCGTTCTCAAGCCCAAGGGGAACCGACGATCGCCCGGCGGTTAGTGAAGCATCTGACGCCCGAGATGCTGGTCCGCGTGTGCCTCTGAAAAGTCGTAGAAAGTCATCACGAAGGCTCGGAGATGAACCGCATTCGGAGACGCTCGGCCAGCTGCGGACGAAGAGGTGGAGACAGGATCAATAGGATTCACAGGATGGATTTCCGACAGTCCACATGGGGTAAGAACTGATCCTATCCAACCCGTTAAGACTTTGAATTAATCACTCTTGAACTTCCCCGTGCCTCCGTGGTGAATATCTGCCTCTTCCGACTTTTCGGGGGCACATTCTACTGGTCCTCATCGATGCGGGATTCGTTGGATATTGCCTGCTGAAACTGATCCTGGGAGCGGGTGCCCAGTTCCTGGTGAATATCTCCAAAACGCCGTTGCTCCAGCCGTTCCAGACCCTCGCCGATGGCAGCTGCTCAGAATCTGATCCGAAATAACTCTCCGAAAGTTCTGAAAAGGAATCACCGCAGGGGACGCAGGGGACCGAGTAATCTCTGGGATTTCCTCTGCGAACCTCTGCGTCCTCTGCGGTGAATTCCGGGAACTTATATCGAGCCAGTTAATTAATCCGGATTTATATTAGCACTAAGGATCGTGAGTAGGACCGGAATAAGACCGTCGTGCGCGTGATTAAGTATCAACTGAATGACCCGCAGTGCAGTGTAGTGCTGTGAATATAATGCGATCTTCGTGGGGCACGTTTTCGACCTGCCCGTCGCCTCTCCGACCGTAGCTCATGTC
>JANPCU010000426.1:0-59654 GCA_031431195.1 Planctomycetota bacterium
GTTGGTTCATCGAGGATCAGCACCTTGGGGTCATGAAGCAGGGCCTGAGCCATGCCGACTCGCTGTTTGTACCCGCGTGAGAGCTTACTGATCGGCTTGCCCCAGACTTCACCAAGCGAACACTTGGCCGCCACGAAATCCAGCCGCTCGGCCAGCAGCCCCGCCGACATCCCGCGAGCCGCCCCGCAGTACCGCAGCAGCCCCTTGGGCGTCATCTCCGGGTAGAGCGGGCCGTTTTCCGGCAGATATCCTACCAACTCCGCAGCTGCGAGCCGGTCGGCGGAGACGTTGTGCCCCCCGATGATGGCCTCTCCCTCACTGGGGGCCAGAAACCCGGTCAGGAGCTTCATCGTGGTCGACTTCCCGGCCCCGTTCGGACCCAGGAAGGCGGCGACCTGCCCCTGCGGGATGGAGAACGTCACATCGCGGGTGGCCGCGAAATTGCCATAAAACTTGCTGAGGCCCCGGGCCTCGATCATGGCAGATTTGTCGGAACTCACCGTCTTCTCAGAACTCATTAGGCGCATCTCCAACACAGCCAAATTGGCAGTTGCATAAGGTGGACAATCACCCGACAGGCAAGATGCGTGCCGAATCGACACGAACCCGCACCAGAGAAGACGTGGTCCACCACCACTTCGTTGCGAATCTTTTACTCGGAATTGGGGTTAGGAACAAACGAGATGGAGTGATTCGCGGTCAGCGGTCAGCGGCCAGCCAGCGAGGTGATGTACGAATGCTGCCTAAAACAGGCTGACTGCCGATCGCTCAAACGTGCATTCGCCCGCAAGCGGATCTTGCGGGCGCAGCGGACTAGTCGCGGGTCCGACTGGTGTATGCATCAGAAAAGTAGGCAGTGGCAGAAAATCGCCACGGAGGCGGCAGCGTGATTTGATTCGGGCACACTGTTCCAACGGCTGGCAGAGAGATGACACAGAGAAAGCCCGGAGTTTTTGAGCCGCAGATGAACACGGATGAACCCAGATCAGAGATGAGTCGCGGACGATGTTTTCTCATGGTTGAGCCTCTTCATCCGTGTTCATCTGCGGCTCCCCCTTTTGAGTCATGACGCACTGCGGGAAACAGCTGCCGACTTTTCTGCTGCACACACGTCCGACGGCCCTCCTCCCCGACTCGCTTTCGAATCCGGAAAGTCGGTGGTACAGTGGCAGCCTCACGAGCTTCGCTCCGAGGCTCGTTCGATTCCCTCTTTGCGAATCGACTCGCGACAGACCGATCAACGCAGGTCAATGTTCTCTCGTTGTGCCTTCCCCGGCGATGATGCGGGGTGGGCACTCCTCCGGTTCGCCGGAATCCGAGAGAGTTCCGACGACCTGTGCCCAGGCAAGAAGCCGCTCTCCGCTCAAGGATGTCCCCATGTCGCTCGATCTGTACCACCCCGGTTTGCGTGGGGTGATTGCTGGTGAGACGAATATCTGCTCACTGGATAACGGGTTGATTTATCGCGGGTACTGCATTCATGACTTGACCGAGGAGTCCAACTTCCTCGAAGTCTGCTACTTGCTGCTGCATGAGGAATTGCCCACCGAGGAGGAGTTGGCCGACTTCCGCAGCATCATGATCGAGGAGATGGAGCTGCCCGAGATGGTGACCTCTGTGCTGGAGAGTCTGCCGCTGCATGTCACTCCGCTCGAGGCCCTGCGGACGGGAGTCAGCCTGCTCTCCCACTTCGATCCACAGACGAGTGATGGACCGCTGGCGGGTGGGGTCGGTCAAGCCGTCCGCCTGCTGGCCCGTGTGCCAATGCTCATCGCCGCGTGGCACCGCCTGCGGACCGGCGAACCGCTTCCGGCCCCGGCCACCCACCTCGGGTATGCCGGGAATCTGTATTACCTGATCACGGGGAACGAGCCGACCGCCCTGTTCGAAAAGGCCCTCGACTCCGCCCTCATCGCAGCTGCGGAACATGAGTTTAACCCGTCGACCTATGCGGCGCGGATGGTCGGCTCCACGGGTGGAGATCTTTATGCGGCCGTGACAGCGGGGCTGGGCGTGCTGGCTGGATCGCGACACGGCGGCGGCGATGATCGGGTACTGGATGCGATCCAGTCGGTCGAGTCCCCCGATATGGCGACCGAATGGGTCCACGCCGAATTCGAGGCGGGTCGCTCGATCCCCGGCTTCGGACATCCGGTCTACAAAGACTGCGACCCCCGCGCCGCGTTGCTCGAAAATCACTGTGCCGAACTGGCCAACGCCTGTCGTGGTCACTCATTGGAAGAGATCGCCGACTCGATCGAACGGGCGGTGTGGGAGGAGAAAAAACTCCCGGCCAACATCGATTGGTCGCTGTCGCGGTTATTCCATTACCTCGGACTGCCCCGCGAGCTGTACTTGCCAATTTTCGCATCCGCGCGAGTCGTCGGCTGGTGTGCCCATGTGATCGAGCAAGCCGACTGCGATCAGGTGATCCGTCCCCGCGCCCGCTATCGCGGGGTGGAAGAGCGTCCGTTTGTCCGGCTCTGGGACCGGTAGCAGCTGGCCACATCGCCGCGAGTCCAGAGGAACGTAGGCGATGTCGCTCCGCGACTCGCATTCCGACTGCCGAAACCCTCACACATGCACGGTCCGAACAGCGTCCAGCGAGAGGAATCTGAGTCGCGGAGCGCACGTGAGTGACGGGCACGTCGAAAACGTGCCCCACGGCGAACGGATTCACCAAGATCCTGTTCACCGCACTGGCCTGGCCCTACCCGAAGGGGACGAACCCCAAAATCAAGGCTTGGCTGACCGCTGGTTCGCCACTATCCCGCCGTGCGGGATTCGAAGGAGCCGCCGTTCGCGCTGTACTTCGCTCGCAATACGTCCCCGCATTGGCTCAGGACATCATGGGCGACGCGATTCGGATTGGTCGTCCCGAGTAGTCGCGCGAGTGGCTTCCCGAGAGGCTCACAGTACTGAATGACCTCGCCGTGGCCGTGGCTCATCCAGCGGATGACGACCATCACCAGGGCCACATCCGCACGCTGTACGGGAGCGGCGAAACGCTCCACGGAGTGTTCGTGGTGAGCCGCCAGCCAGATCAACTCCGACAGTCCGAACGTCCGCTCCAACCGCGCCTTGGCATACGGGTCCACTTCGCCGCCGATCAACACCACCGCGCGACCGTGGAGCAGCTGGGCGACCTCTCGCACTTCGGGATTCTGCTGTCCTTGCGGTGCCTCCGATTCGGCCTGCCGCTCTTCCTGGGTGCGGATGTAATCATCGATCGCTCGCAGAACCTGCTGAAAGCATTCCGGGGGAGTCAGGTCGACGGGCAGGTGATCGAGGTGCGGCATCAACGTCTCCCGCAGCTGGACATGGCTGGGAGCGAGCTTCTCGGTTCCGGTGAGTTCCTCGACACCGCGGAAGACCGCCTCCCAGGCATCGGGGTCGACCAGAGAGAGTTTGAGTTCGTGCTGGATCTTGTGAAACAGCTTGGCCAGTCGCCGAGGAGCATCCAGTTTCCGGCGGGAGGCTTTGATCTGCTCGACCCATTCGGGGAACTTTGTGGGATCGGCCGGATCGTCGATTTTCATGTGCCGGTTGATGAAGATCGACTGCTCTTTCGCGGTCTGAAATAGCCAGCGATAGACACTCACCTGGCGATCATCTTCATGCGGACTCGCGGCCGCTCGCATCGCGGATTGTAACTTGGCCAGTATGTGGAGAGCTTGAGACAACTCCGCGTTCGACTTGGCCGGTTCAGTCAGAGTACGAGGGTCTTTGACGACCGCTTCGACGTACCCGATTCCCTGCACAACAGCGTCGTAGGCTGCGGACAACAAAGGAGCATCATAGAGGCCGGGAATATCCGACTGCATCCGCTGGCCAATCCGGATGAGTTCTTCGACCTGAATCAATGAGGTTGACGACGCGGAGGGAATCGGGGCCGAGCGGACGGGAGCGGGACTCGGATCGGATTGACCGAGAGTGAGTCGCTTGGCCACTTCATCCGGCGAGAGGGAATCAGCAGCAGCCCCCGGAGAAGTCGCGGCGGCCTTTCGTGCGGGTGCCGTCACACGCCCTCGCAGCAAGGCGTTGGCCAGCTTACGACTCCACGTCGACTCGACCTCTTCGACCGCCAGGTTCTCCGCGTCCTCGTCGAGAGTCCCGTCCTTTGGTGCGTCGATCAGAAAGAGAATTGCTCGCAAGGCCTTGAGGTTGCCTGCATCCTCTAAGACCACGCGCCGCTCAGAGTAATCACTGAGCTTATCGAATAAATTCGAAGCCAGCACCGTCAGATCGTGGACCTCTGCGTGAGTGTTCGATTCCCCTTTGACGACCTGCAGCCCCTGGACGCGCTGCAAGATCTCCGCGACCTCGATGACTAACGCCGCGTCGCGATCACGGGTCGACCGCAGCTCACTCCGCTTACGATCCAGTAACCGATTCCACTCAGGTAAAGTCTGCTCAGCCACCGAGGCCAGGCCCAGAACAGAAGCCACTGCTCCAGCGATTCGCATGCGATCCTGGCACCATCCGAGGTATTGCTCACCCCAGCTCAGAGGTAAGGGCAGTCCCTGCTCTCGCAGCAAAGGGACCGCCAGCGTGATCTCATTCGCCAGCGCGCTAGATTGCCTTTGTAGCTGCTCCAGCTTGTGGACGATCTCATCGCATTGCTGTTCTTCAGGACTGAACTGATTGGGAGTGGTATTGGCTGACATGATGCATCAATCCTCGGGCCCCCGAGTGGACCACAGCCTGCGAAGCGACTCCGGATTAGGAGGTCGCCCACAACAGTAGTCCGCCCAGTAGTGTACCACCCAGAGCCGCGACTCCCCACCGAGATCGCCAGGCGATCAGCATCTCCACGAATAGGAGTGCGATCACACCGCCGATCAACGGGCGGGCGAAAGTCGTTTGGCCGGTCGCTGGCGACGTAGTCTGACGAGAGATCTCTCGGGGATCCGTGACCCATTCGAACGCGGTCCCAGCCAGCAAGCCCCGCCGGAGTGACTCGGGAGTCACGCAGCGCGGGTCACTTTCGGGAGGGGCAGGGTTCACGGCGAAGGACTTCCGGCGATTGACCGGCGGGCTAATGGATAACTGATAGATGCCTGCGAACCCGGTCTCGGGCCAGAGCAGTGTTGTCTCCTCATCGGTGGTCTCCACGTGCGCATCGACGGTCTTGGCGCTGGGCAGCTGAACTGTCCCGGTGACCGGTTCGGGGAACACCTCGCGGATCGGTCCGCCCACCAAGACGGGGTCTGATCGCAGACGGCCCTCCAGCGAAAATTGCAACAGTCGATTCACCAGCGGCACATAGCTCGGCCACAGCACCCAATGCCCCCAACTGTCGTTCAGCGAGGTGGTGACGAGGACCGCCCTTCCCCGTCCGATGCTCCGCACCAGGATGGCCGGATCTCCGGTTGTGAAGGGGAGGATCACCTGCCAGTTCCCCTCGGGTCGCGGCTTGAGGCGGGCATAGCGCGAGACGGGGGCGGTGGCCAAGCCCGCATCGGCCCGCCCACGGAACGGAACGAGGACCGGATGGTCGAGATCGCGGGTCTCGAACGTCACCGGCTCGCTCGTGTGATCGGCGAATTCCAACCAGTCGACCGGCATGATCGAGACCCCCAACGTGCGCTGGAATGCCTCGCGATCCGTCTGATCGCCAAGTCCGACAACGAGACCGCCGCCGTTGTGGGCGAACGCAGTCAGACGGGTGAGTTCCTCCTCCGCCAGATTCGCCACATCGCATAACACCACACAGTCATACCGGCTCAAATCCATCTCCGGCAGTTCTGCGGAGGTGCAGACGGTCGCCTGGAACACACTGCTAGAGGATGAGGAAGTGGACATCGGCGCGGACGTCGGCGAGATCGCCAGCTCAAGAAATCCACTGGCCGACTCCGCCAGCGAGTCGGACGGATGGCCATCGACCAAGAGGACATCCAGGCTCTTTCGCGAGGCCACCACACGGCGAATCTGATTGTCGCTGGCAATGGCATCCGGGCCGATGCGGGCTTCGATCGTGACCTCGGACCCCGAGTCGGGAATCCGCAACGTGGCAGTCACCTTCTGCTCGCTCCACGGAGACAGAGTGACCGCTTGGCTAGAGCGCACGACGTTGTCGACGAGGACCTCGAGCGAACGCGTCTCCTCATCCGCCGAGAAGCTGGCGATGTCGACCTCGACGCGGAACGGGCGTCCCGTGAGGGCCACCAGTTCTGGGGTCTGCAGCGACTTCAACGCCACATTCGAAGACCCGCGATTCCCCGCATCCACCAGAAACAATCTGGCTCGCCCGGCCAGATCCTTCATCGCCTGCCTCAGCTGGGATTCCTCAGCGGGGGTATCGCCGGACCAGTTGGTGGACTGGAAGTCACTGAGAATATAGACCTCGATGGGCTGAGCGGGGGGGACTTCATGCAGCAGTTCCTGAATCTGGCGCACAGCTCCTGCGATGTCCCCGGCATCGTCGAGCAGCGGCACGCGATCGATCTCGCGCAGGACGTCCGCCGGGTCACGCGCGGGTCGACGGATGATCACAGCAGAAGTGGCGTTCCCGATCCGGCAGAGATTGAACGCATCGCCTGTCGAACTGTGCTGCACGATCTCGCGGGCCATCTGCTGGGCTCGGTCGAAGCGTGACTCGGAGCCACTTTTGGTCGACATGCTGAGCGACCCATCCAGCAGCAGCACCTTGTGCGTGCGCGGGGTGCCGCTGGCCGCCACGGAGTCCAACTGCTGAAACGGCTCCGCCACGGCGAGCGCCAACAGCGCGAGCAACAAACACCGTACCAGCAACAACAGCAGCGACTCGATTCGCAGTCTCCGGGCATGCCGGTCCAGCGCCGCCCGCAGGAACTGCATGGCCGCCCAGCGCTCAATCCGCGGCGTCTGCCTCCGCCACAGATGAATCGCAATAGGAATTGCCACGCCCCCCAGCGCCCACAGCCACAGGGGACTGACAAACCCCATGGCCAGCAGTCGCGGAAACGCATTCATCCGGAACAGCATAGCAGCCCCGAAGTAGAACGGAATTCATTCCGTTCGCGGTCCCCACAGGGCCGCTTGTGGCGGGGCAGCGAAGTGACCCAGATTCAGACAAGTTCATGAATCCCACAACTGAATCAGATCGAGATGAATTCGCCGCCTGCTGCTGTGCCGACGATGCCGGTCACCGTGAGGTGGACTGGGAAGCGTGTCAGCCTCTGTCTGCTGGCCGCCCCCATCGCAGCGGGAGTTGTCGACAGGTGGCAGTTCGAACGACTGAGCTCCATGGAACCACAGCTGGTCGGTACGTGGGTAGGAGAACTCGTGACCCAGGGAATGGCCGGACTGTTATACTTCGCGCGTGGAGAAATGAGATATTTCTTAGGACGGACGTCTTCGTCCGTCCGTCGTACGTCTCATTCTAGCCCGCGCGAACTAGATACTTCGGGCGTCCAGAAATCAGACATTGGCTCGTAGCCACGTTCGCCAGAACGTGGGCGAATTGGCGGGCGTGTCCGCCCTCTAGCGAGGAGGCAGCTACGGCTCCTTTCGAGTCGCGTGAAGTATGCATCAGGGAATAACTCCCAGGCAGCATCAACGGAAGTTGCCGACAGATCGAGGGCCAGGGCCGATTCGTGATGTGCGTCCGCGTTCGTTTCAAATGAGTGTCTGGCACATGGAATGGGTGTCCCCCCGGACCACAACCGAGGGAGTGGAGTCCGCCGTTGGGGTGTCGGTGTCACTGAGGTCCACACGTCGTATTGCAGAACACTGGGTTTCGCGCCGCACCGACTTCATCGGGTCTGCGTACGCTGGTCGTATGCGGAGCTTCGTGGACCAGTTCGGGATCTTCGGCGACGATCTCCTGGAGGGCAGCGATGAACGAATCGAGGGTTTGCTTCGACTCGGTTTCGGTCGGCTCGATCATCATCGCCTCGGGGACCACCAGCGGGAAGTAGACCGTTGGGGCGTGGAAGCCGTAGTCGAGCAGCCGCTTGGCGATGTCCATCGCGGTCACGCCGTTTTCGTCCTTGAGCGTCTTCGCACTCGCCACGAACTCGTGCATGCAGAACTCCCCCTGCGGAACGGGGAGGATGTCCTGCAACTTCGCCTTCATGTAGTTGGCGTTGAGGACCGCCTGCTCCGTCATCTCGCGGAGGCCCGCCGGTCCGAGCGTCCGCAGGTAGAACGCCCCGCGCAGCAGGATGCCGACATTGCCAAAGAAGCTGCGAACGCGACCGATGGATTTGGGTGGCGTGACGAGGGAATAGCGCGCCTCGTTCGGTGCCTCAGTCCGTCGAATCACTGGCCCCGGCAGATAGTCGCCGAGGAAATCCCGCACCGCTATCGGCCCCGCTCCCGGCCCACCCGCCCCGTGCGGACCGGTAAATGTCTTATGCACGTTGTAGTGCATCATATCGCCGCCGAAGTCGCCGGGCCGCGTGACCCCGACGATGGCGTTCATGTTCGCCCCGTCGATGTAGACCAGCCCACCGACCTCATGCACCATCTTCGAGATCGTCAGGATCTCCTTCTCGAACAGCCCCAGCGTGTTCGGGTTGGTCACCATGAACACCGCCGTCGAGCTGTCGAGTTCGGCCTGAAGTTTGTCCAGTTCCACAAACCCGGTGTGCGATGGCGGGAGCTGGACACACTCGAACCCGGCAAGGGCCGCACTGGCCGGGTTGGTCCCGTGGGCACTGCTGGGAAACAGCACCTTGGTCCGCTTCTCACCCCGGTCCTTGAAGTATGCCGCAGCCGTGAGCAGGGCGGTGAACTCGCCCTGCGCCCCCGCTGCCGGTTGCAGCGACACTGCGGGGAGGCCCGCGATCTCGGCCAGCATCTGCTGCATTTCATACAGCAGAGCCAGCATCCCCTGCGAATCCTCCTCCGTCGCATGCGGATGCAAATCCACAATCCCCGGCAACCGACTCAGCCGCTCATGCCGCTTGGGGTTGTACTTCATCGTACAACTGCCCAGCGGATAGAAGTGCGTGTCGACACACATATTGAGCGTCGACAGATTGACGAAGTGCCGCACGATGTCGACCTCCGCCAACTCCGGAAGCGGCGGCGGGTTCGACGCGAGAGCACTCTTCGGCAGCAGATCCGCGAGCGCCCCGACCGGCACATCCGCCGCTGGGAATCGCGTCGCCCGTCGTCCGGGTGCCGAGAAGTCGAACAAGGGTTGAGTGGCGGTGGTGTTTCGCATGGGGGATGTTTTCAGTGGTCAGTAGTCAGCCATATCGATGGCTGTCGTATTCAGGTCGGTCAGGCTGTGCCCGATCGATCAGGCACAGCCGGACCGACCTGGCTTGTGGGGACAATTGGCAATACTCGCATCGATCCCCCGCTCGGAGTACCACCTCAGCCTGCAGACCGAAAGAGATGTCACTCATGGCGACAGCCGCTCTGCCCGCAGTCGCAACAGGGTCAGAAACTCCGCCAAGTTCACCAATCCTTCGGCCACATCACGTTCCGTTGCTATGAGAGGCTGTCCGGAGTCTTGACGGTCGAGGAGGGTCTGCAACCGGACATCCACCGCTTCCGGCAGTCGGAAGCGTGCCATGTCCGAGGGGAGATCGACTTCGATTGTCATGGTCATGGCAGCCTCGCTCGCAGCAGTGTCCCCAATTCTAGCAGCCACGACAGCTTGGTACAGCACTGCGTTTGTCATTCACTTCCGGCAGGCTTGCCACATCTCGCTCACTTCTTCGAGCGCGTCGCTGGAGGGTGGGACAAGCCCGCATTGAGGCGCTGGCTCACCATGCCCGACCGAACGTTGTCCATGGTGGGCCTACGCTCTCCAGCGAGGTTGTCCCCCCGTTAGCAACTTCTCTTCATCTTTCGATTGCAACAACCCCAGCCCCTCACTACGATTCGATCTACATGGCCAGATAGCTCAGCTGGTAGAGCACAGGATTGAAAATCCTGGTGTCGGCGGTTCGATCCCGCCTCTGGCCACTTTAACTCAAACCCCGCAGGTCGCCGTCACTCACGGCAACCTGCGGGGTTTTGTGTTTCTCACGCACCAGTAGACCTGGCCCCAAGCCCGATATTCTGGCGACTGTGACTGTCCCTGGAGATTACGAGCTGTCTCTTCATTGATTGAGCGTCTGGAGAGGAGTGTCACTGAGCACGCTGCTGTGCCAGCATCGTCTGAATATCCCAGGCGATATCAGGTCACCCGCGAATCCAGCGGCGGCGGCTCTCCATGTGCTGGCGAACGTGGCTACGGCTAGACTTCACGCGGTACGGATTGAGACGTACGACGGACGTCCTCGTCCGTCGCTCCCCGAGGCTTTCCTCTCGGACGGATGAGGACGTCCGTCCTACGAAACGTCCTCAGTTCTCTCCGCGAGAAGTATAAACACTACGAGCCGGGAGAGGCTCTCCCGGCTCGTGGTGGTAAGTTTGCGCAGCGCAGCAGTCGGCGAAATTCTTACGAATTACGCTACGGTCGTTACGCGTACTCGCGGTTCTTGATGATGCCGGGGAGTGGGATTGGGTACTTGCCGTTGGCGTCGGCCTTCAGCGGGGATTCGGACTCGAGGGTCAGGCTCTCGATGCCGGGGGCGAACTCGTGGTCGTTCACGTCGGGGTCGAGGAAGTCCTTCAGCGTCCACATCTGGCCAGTATGAGCCGCCATGCGGCCCATGCTGGTCACGGCACTGGCCATCACGCCCCGCTCCAGTTCGTTGTACGGCTTGTCGTTGCGGATCGCATCGAGGAAGTCGTCCCACTCCAACTGGTAGGGGTTCTTTTCCGGCTGGGGATAGGCCCAGGTCATGTTGGCCTGGTCCATGTTGTGCCCCTTGTAGATGCGGCACTTCGCGGGGGAATGGCCCGAGGTCGAGATGACTGCCATGCCCTTCGAGCCGTGGATGTAGCTAGCGAACTCGTTGTGGTGCCCCGGAATCGTCCGGCCATCCACGAACATCTTCGTCCCATCCTTGAAGGTGTACTCCATCGCATAGGAGTCGAAGTTCTGATCGACGGCATCATCGTTCGTGTCCAGGAACTTCTTGTAATGCCGCCCCCCGAGTGCTTGGACTGACACCGGCCAATCGTTCTTCATCCAGCACGATTCATCTATGTTGTGAATCAGGAAGTCGCTGACCGCTCCGCCCGACAGCCACAGGAAGCTGTGGAAGTTGGCGATCTGGTACATCAGCTCGCTCTTGCTGGAAGCGGGCCGTGGACCGACCGATTCCGAGGCCGTCTTACCCGCCATCCGATAGGCCCGGATCATCAGGGTTTCGCCGATCTCACCGCCTTGAATGCGGTCGAAGAGATCCTTGCGGGCGTGGCAGTGACGGCACATCAGACCGACGCCGACCTTCAGCCCCTTCTCCAACGCCTTCTTGTTCATCTCCAGCATTCGTGCGCTGGTGGGGCCATCGATAGTGACCGGCTTCTCCATGAAGACGTTGAGACCCTTCTCGATGGCGTACGCGTACTGCGACCAGCGGAAGGCCGCCGGGGTCGTCATGATGACGATATCGCCGGGGCTCAGGCAGTCCATGGCCTTCTTCGAGGCGTCGAAGCCAATGAACTTCCGCTCGGTCGGCACGTCCATCTGGTCGGCACTGGGGAACTGCACCGACAGATTGTCGAAGCTGCTCTTGAGTTTGTGGTCGAACACGTCAGCCATCGCGACCAGCTTGGTCGGGCCGTTGCTGACCGACAAGGCGTTCGTGGCCGCTCCGGTCCCGCGTCCGCCGCAGCCGACGAGCGCGACCTTGACCTTGCTGTCCTCAGCCGCGAAGAGCTGGGGCGCGGTGGAGAGGACAGCTCCGACAGCGGCGACCTGCGATGTGGCTTGCAGGAACTGCCGTCGCGAAGTGGTGTTTTCAAAAGGCGTTTGCATCGGGTGAGTCTCCAGAGGCGAAGGAAGGGGTGAGTGGTTAGGGGTGAGAGGTGAGTGGAGGAGGGGGTGTTTCCGAGGGTGGTGTTTGAGGCAGACGACCACTGGCGATCAGGTGTGTGGTCATCCAGGCGTCTTCGTCGGGGCTGAGTTTGGGGCGAGGGGCATTGCCGTAGTTCAGTCGGCGATGGTAGGCACCCCGGTCGTAGGCCAGAGTGATGAGTTCCTGCAAGTCGAGAACGATGTCGGTTTCGTTACGACGTAGAGGTATTCGAATCCTTGGGAGCGGGTTTCGCAAGTTGGTCAAGTAACATTCGATGCGATGGGGGTATCGCACGCGGGTGACACTGATGCGGTATGGCGCTTGGCACTCGGGCGGGGTCTCGACCTGACTGGGGTGAATGGTCCAGCCCCCGCCGAGGATCAGATCGACCTCGACGATGTTGACGCTGCTCGCGACGAGATCGCTTTGTTTACGGCGGAATGTGTGGCGCTCGTCCTCGCCAATCTTGTTGGAGGGGCTGAGAAACTCGATGCTAGTGATGAGCCGGGATTGGGTGTCGAGGATGCGCACCTCACGCATCGTCTGGGGTTCGGCGTCCACGATGATAGGCTGGTCGGCATCCAGCAACGTGGTCTCTGGCTCAATGAGGGCGACGGAAGTTTCCTGCTCATTCACGCTCACATCGGGGCGCCAGCGCTGGGGTTTGCTCCAGCCTTCGGTCGGGTCTTCACATGCCAAGACAACGTATTCTTCAACCGAAGCAACAAGATCTCTCGGCAATCGCTGCTGAAGCAAGTCGCAGGTGTATACTGAGAGCCGGGAATGCACGTCGCCCCAATGGGCTTCGAGAAACGGGTCCATTCCAGGAAAGGGGGAAGGCATCGGGGCTGGCTCCTCGCCATCGGGTGGGTTAAGCAAATCATACAGCTTTGCCGCGTGTTCCCGACAGGCACTAGGGAACCTTCTGCCGAGAGACTTTCTTCCTGGCCGCAGGTGGCTGTTTGCCATCGCCGTTGGCCCCCCAGGCCGGTTTCACGAGCGTCGCACTCCAGGCGGACCATTGTTCGGCCAGGGCTTTGGTTCTCTCGGGCTGCTCGGCGGCGAGGTTCTTCGTTTCACCAGGGTCGTCGTGGAGATTGTAGAGTCCTGCGCCGTCCATGCTTGGGACACCCGCAGCTGCCTGCGGAGAATGGACCAGTTTCCAATCTCCAGAGCGGATGGCCCAGCGGGACTGGTTCTTCCAATAGAGTGCTTCGTGAGGTGCGGTCGGTGTGTCTCCCTGGAGTGCGGGGAGCAGGTTGACTCCGTCGAGCTTCCATTCCGGTTCGATCGTGACACCGGCGGCAGCTAATGCGGTGGGGAGGCAATCCAGCTGAATCACTGGATGTTCCAGCTTCCGGCCCTGCGGCAACTGGGCCTTCCACTGAATGACAAACGGGACATGGATGCCACCCTCCCACGTCTCACTCTTCTGACCGCGCAGGACACCGTTGTTCGAAGCGTTCGCACTGAGCGGGCCACCGTTGTCGCTGAAGAAGAAGATCAACGTGTTCTCCTCTTGCTGGGTCTCACGCAGAGTGGTCAGGACTACTCCGATGGCGTCGTCCATCGAAGACTGCATCGCGGCGTAGATGCGACGCTTGGCGTTCTCGATGGTATCGAACTGGGCCAGCTTTTCCGGGGTCGCGTGCAGCGGCGTGTGGACCGCATTGAACGGCAAATACAGGAACCACGGCTGGCCACGATGCTTCGTGGCAAACGCAGCAGCCTCGCGACCGAAGGCCGTCGTCAGGTATTCCTGCTCTTCGACGATGGTGTCACCGCGACGGATCGCGTTCTCGCTCGTGTCGATGATCGGCGGTTGGTAGCCATGCTGGCCACCAAGGAACCCAAAGAATTCATCGAAGCCGCGCCGGTGCGGGCGCAGGTTTTCGCGATGCCCGAGATGCCACTTGCCGACCATCCCCGTGACGTACCCGGCGGACTTCATCCGTTGGGGAAATGTCGTTTCGGTCAGAGCCAGCCCTTGGTCAATGTTTTTGGCCGAAGGTGGTCCCTGCGGATTGAGTTCATTCCCGAACCGCTGCTGATACCGCCCCGTCATTAGCCCCGAGCGCGTCGGCGAGCAGACGCAACCGCTGACGTATCCGTTTGTGCAAACGACGCCATGCTTCGCCAGCGAATCGATGTTCGGCGTCGGGATGTCCTGGCATCCATTGAAGCCCACATCGGCAAAGCCCATGTCATCAGCCACGATGACGAGTACGTTCGGTTTGTCGGCTGCGGCTGCATGCGACACACAGGCACTGAAGAGGATCGCGACGAAGACGGTGAGTTTCATGGAGTCTGTTCTCTGGGTGTCTGAAGGAAAGCCATCGATAGGCCGACCAACATCACAGGCTGCGATCGTGGATTTGCAATTATCCGGAGTTTGTGGCGCGACTGATCCCTCGCGAGGCGAGACATTCCACCAGCCACGCTTCATCGGCCGGACTCAATGGGGGGAGCGGGTCGTGCGAATAGTCGATCCGTTTCTCATAGGCTCCATCCTCCCAAGTCCGAGCGATTAAATCTTGGAGATGGAGTACGACATCTTGATCTCCCGGACGGAGTGGAATGCGAATGCGGGGCAAGGCTTTCTGGAGCGGGGCGGGATAGCACTCGGGGCGTTCCAGCCGCTCGGTGCGGACGACGCAGATGCGGTAGGGGGCGCGACACTTCTCCGGAATCAGTTCCTCCTGCACAAAGACCGTCCAAAGTCCGGCGACCAGTAAATCGACCTCGACTAAGTTGACGGCGTGCTTCAGGAATACCACCTGCCGGCGATGGAAGACATCGCTGTCGACGGGACTCTTCTTGTTGGCGGGACTCAAGAACTCGATCGTGGTCACTAGCCGGCCTTCCCTGTCCTCAATGCGAATGCCGCGATGAACTTCCGGTTCGTCCGCGAGGCACGGCTCATCCGCTTCGAGGGTGGATGTTGTGGCCAGCTGTTCCCCGCGTCCCGATCTCAGCGCCGCGACATCCGGGCGAAAGCGGACGAACTTGTCGTCGATCTCCAGGGACACGTATTGCTCGACACCCGCCACCAGGCCCGACGGAAGTTGCCGTTGCAGTTGGTTCCGAGCATAGATGATGAGCGACGCATGCACGTCGCCCCAATGGGCTTCGAGAAACGGGTCCATTCCGGGGAAGGGGGAAGGCATCTGTGCTGGCTCCTCAGCCATCAGGATTGTTGAGCAGCTCTTGCAGCTTCGCCGCATGCTCGGGGATCAGCTTGGAGAGCCACGACTCGTCGAGCAGGCCGACCTCGATCATGTCGAGCAAATGGACTCGATCCTTGAGCCGGTACGAGTTGAACTTCATTCGCAGCAGTCCCTCGAACGATACGACTCGGTATCCTCCCGACTCATCCGCTGGGTCGACATCTGGCGAAGGCAGCGGGTACTCCTGCCGCACCTTTTCGTCGGCGTACAGCAAATGCACCGCATCGCGAACTTTGAGGCTCCCCGCGTCAAGGAAGCAATCGATCGATGCCACATGCCGGTGTTTGAAACCGACCGCTTCCAGGGCTTCTTTCACAGCCGGAAAGTCGGCCCGGCGAATCAAGATGTCCACGTCTTGGGTGTTGCGAACCGCAGCTTGGTCGATTCGTGAAACCCATGCGGCCACGGCGTTGCCACCGGCTACCGCATATGGAATCCCGGCTCGTCCCAAGGCCCCGGCGGCTCTCATCATACGTTCTTTAACAGCTTCCACGGCGGCAATCATCCTGTCCCAGGAGACATCTTGGAGTATTGGTGTCATGCGAACTTACTCCTCCGGCTTCGGCTCGGGCTGCTCGCCGTCCAACGGGTCCAACTGGATCGGGTCGTTCTTCTCCCAGAGTGCAACCTTCTCTTCTTCGCTCGGTTCCACCAGCGGACGCACGACGCGAAAGCCGACGCTGAGGGCGTCCGTGTGATACCAAATACTACGCGGCACCTGCGGGTCTTGATCGCTCCACTCTTCCGCTGAGGTCATGCGTGTGGCACTTCGCAGCTGGGCTGGCTCCATGTCCCAGCCGCCGCCACGCACGATGCGGGGGTAGACGGTCTTGGGGATTTCAAGCGGGTTTTTGGCCGCTCCCTTCCGCTCCCCATAGGCGGTCGGAATGTACTGGTCCAGCACCCACTCCGCGACATTGCCGTGCATGTCATGCAGCCCCCACGGGTTCGGCTTCTTCTTGCCCACCCGCTGGTACTTGCTCTGGCTGTTCTCGGTGTACCAGGCGTACTCACCCAACGCAGCCGGATCATCGCCGAACGAGTAAGCGGTCGTCGTTCCCGCGCGGCAGGCGTACTCCCACTCCGCTTCCGTCGGCAATCGATAGTAGCGACCGGTCTTCTTCGAGAGCCACTTGCAATAGGTCCGCGCTGCGTGCTGGGTCATGCAGATCGCCGGGAACTTCCCCTTGCCCATACCGAAGCTCATGTCGGTATAGGGCGGCGTCGGTCGGGTGACGACGTCGGCCTCGGCATCGCGGTCCGAAGGCATCAGGCCGGTGTACTTCCTCCGCAGCTTGTCGATCTGCTGACCCCACACGTCGTAGGCGTCCCACGTGATCTCCGTCTTTCCCATCCAGAACGGGGCGATCTCGACTTCGACTGGGGGCCCCTCATCGTCGTTGCGGTCGGCTTCGGTGGCCGGGCTGCCCAACTGGAACTTGCCGCCCGGAATCGGCACCATGTCGAAGTTCACACCCGCATGCTCCAGCGTTTCGGAGTAGGTCTTCATCTCTGCAGCTGTGGCCGCATCCACATCCTTGAGCGGGAGCGGAACGACCTTCTTGAACTCTTCCGCGAGCGCCAGTGAGGAGACCACACACAAGCACACCACATTTAACAACACGTCACGCATCGACGACACCTCGAAATGCCACAGCTGCTGGGGAACGGCGATTATCACCCCATATCTTACCGCCGGGGCGGGGAGTTGTCTTGTGAAAGTGGGCGATCACGCATTCTGTGAGCGGCCCGGCACGAGTGCCTCAGCCACGTGAAGACTCCGGGTTGACCGTCACTCGCCGGGAGGGTGAAGCCAGTGCGGGGCCGCGAGCCAGGGAACACGCCCACTCTCATCAGCGGCTCGGCAGAATCCTCGCCCCAGTGCTCTGAACACGATCTCGGTGATCGTGGGGCACGTTTCCTACGTGCCCGTCGCCAGCAGAGCGCCATAGCACGACAACCAGGCGGCGTTCTGGAAGTGTCTCACCAGCCCATTCTCCGGGTCACGAGCACGTCAAAACGTGCCCCACGCCCCACGTGATCGACCTCAATCGTGTTCACAGCACTGGCCGCGCCCTCCCGAACTCCAAGATCAAGCGTGGTCGAACCACTCGTGAAACACTGGCGCTGCCGCTGTGCCGTATAGAAAAAATCGTACCACTCGATCACCGTGCCGAGGAAACTGGCGAGGACCACGCGGTGGACAGAGGCGGGGGTCGGGGCGGAGGCCGCAGGTTCAGGGGCCATCGGCGAGGTGTTCCAGGGTTGGGATCAAGTCGGACCGGCTTCCAGCCTGTCAGATACAGGCAATGACAGGCTGGAAGCCTATCCCACGTCATAGCAAGTTCAGCTTCTTCGGCCTCGACGCCGGAGGCCGACAGCAAGCATCGCATAGGCCGGTGACCTCCAACCGGTGGCCGTCCATCCGGAACCCGTGCCGCGAGGCGACTTCGCGGAGAACTTCGGCGATCATGTCGGCCTGGAACTCGATCAAGGTGCTACACTTGCTGCAAATCAGGTGGTCGTGTTGCGGGTAGCCGTAGTCGTGCTCGAAGACATCGCGGTCATCCTGCCGAGCGACCTTGCGGATCAGACCCGCCTCTTCCAGTTGGAGCAGCGAACGGTAGATCGTTGACCGGCTCACCCGCGTGCCATCGGTCCTTTGGGCCAGACGACCGATCAGCTGCTCCGCGTCGAAATGCTCGTGCGAGGCGAAGACGGCTTCGATAATGATGCTGCGTTCGCGTGTGAGGCGCAGCCCCTTCGTCGCGAGATACTCGCGGTATTTCTCCGCCGGAGAGACGGCGACGATGACGTTGTTCAACGCAGTTTGCATGGAGTGAACCGAAGACGACAGATTTCTCGGGGCCGCTAATACGGGATTCTAGCACGTCCAGCCCCGAGTGCGTAATCTCCTGAGTCCGAAGTCCCCTCAGACACAGACTTTTCTCACACGGAAGGTTCTCCGCTCGATTTGGGGAGGCTGCCTTTCCGGACAGGACGGTCGTTGCGCTTCCATCAGCTCAGCGGATCGCGGCCCAGCCCAGAACCACCGTAAAACTCACAAATAGCACAGAGAGCAAGTGATACCCTCCGCGTAGCCACCAAGTGGTCAAGAACGGCTTGGCGGCCAGGAAAGGTTGGAGCGACAGCCGCACTCCCCAGAATAGCGCCGCGTAGGCACAAAATGAACGAGCCAAGCGGCTGCCGCTGGCCAGCTCTTCGGAGTTGACGATGCAGATCACGCCCAGGCTGATGATCGAGAGTACCACATAGCCGCCGTAGACCCAGAACAGCTGCCGGACCAATTCCGGAAGCGGAGACAGCGTGGTCTTCCAATCGAGTCGCACGGGGACCAGCGACGAGGCGACGAGAACGCACAACTGCCCGATTCCGGCGTAGAAGATGGCCGTGGCGAGGTCGATAGTCATGGCAAAGCTCCCAGGACATGCAGGAACGGGACGATCACTTGCAGCACGAATGCCGAGTGGAACAAAAGCGGGACCGGGAAAGCGAGAAGGGTGAAGCCGAAGAGCCTGCCCACGAGGCCACGGCTCAGCCGGAGCTTCGCCCTCCCGGCGGGTGACATTCAACCCGAAGTCTTGGCGTGGATGAGGCACCAGTGGTCGGTGCTGAACCGTATCACTCGATTCTCTCACCGAATGATTGACCGTGATTCAACCTGCATTCCGAGGCGATTCGATGGTCAGTTCAAGGAGTTTTCCCTGGAGATCGCATACGATCTCAGTCAGTCCCGGCGGGATCTGAGAACAGTCGCTGAACTGCATTTCAGATCAAGTGTATCACCCAGATTTCCGGGACCGAGAGATCGAACACAGTGTAAGTGAGCAGGCATGACCCCACGAGTTCTTCTAACCGATCGTCCGTGGGCGGACGATTCCATTGAGCGTGGCATTCTGGCGGCGGCGGGGATCGACTTGATCGAAGCTCCTGCCGGGGACGAGGCGACTTTGTCTCGCCTCGCAGCTGATTGCCAGGCGATCATGACTTGCTGGGCAAAGGTGACACAGCCTGTGATCGCCGCCGCGCCAGGGTGCAAGCACGTCGCCCGGCTCGGGATTGGGCTGGATAATATCGATGTAGCGTATGCGACCTCGCAACAGATTCTGGTGACGAACATCCCCGATTATTGCATCGAGGAGGTCGTCGATCACGCACTCGCACTGCTGTGGGGACTCTCCCGCAACGTGGCGTTTCATTACCTCAAGACCAAGCAGGGGGTGTATGACCTGCGCGCGGGACAGCCCATGCGGCGAATTGCCGGGCAGACGCTGGGACTGCTCGGGTTTGGCAGGACGGGACAGTTATTGCGACAGAAGGCGATGGGGCTGGGGCTGAAGGTCATTGCTCACTCGGCATCGGGGAGCGATCGGGGGACCGGGTGCGCGATGGTGAGCCAGGAGGAACTGTTTCGGCGGAGTGATTTCCTCTCGTTGCATGCTCCCCTGAATCCGCAGACGAAGCATGTCGTCAACGCCCGGACGCTGGCCACGATGCAGCCGCACGCGGTCATCATCAACACCTCGCGCGGTCCGCTGATCGATCACGCCGCTCTTTGGTCGGCTCTGCAAGCCAACACAATTGGCGGGGCGGGGCTGGATGTCTTCGAGCCCGAGCCGCCGAATCTGGCCGACCCGCTCTACTCGGATGCGCGCGTGATCGCGACACCGCACATTGCCTTCGTGTCGGAGGAGTCATTGATCAACTTGCGCGAGCGAGCCGCCCGGCAAGTGGTCGATGTCCTGCAAGGGCGCGTCCCGGAGAACGTGATTAACCCGCAAGTCCTGCAAGGTCGTTGAAACTGGACCGACGCGGCGGCGACTTTCTCGGGTGATTCCGCCCATGTTGCAAAAACGAAACTAGCTTTCGGATGTGAACTCTCGCGCTGTCCCCGCGCGTCTCCTCTCGAAAGCAATGCACGATGGCCACTTCAACTCAGTCTCAGTCCGAGCAATCCGGAGCACAGCAGATCGCCGCGCTCATGGATCAGATGCGTTCGAAGGACGCTCTCGTTCTGCAACTGACGGAACGGCTGGGAGCCGCCGCCGAAGAACTGGACCGATTGCAACGCAGCGGGGCCGATCGCCGGGCGGGCGGCGGAGGTCCGGGGGCATCCTCCCGCGAACTCATGGAGCAAACCGGGCAGCTGACCAACAGAGTTGAAGAGGCACTGGACGCGTGGGGCCAAAGCAGCAATCACTACGAGGTGATCCTGCAGCGGCTGGATGAAATCGCCGACCAGTTAAGTCACTCGAATGGGGTCGTTGATTCGAAGGGGGCCGCGCGTCCAGCGTCTTCCTCGCACTCGTTGACCAGCGCTCCCGCAGCAGCAGCCTCGGGTAATACGGGGCCAGGGTCAGGAAGTTTCTGGGAGAAGATGAAGGCCTCGATGGGTGAGGGAACGACACCGCCGTCACCTGCTCCGCACGGCGGGTCCTCATCGCCAGTGAGTAGTGCGCCTCACACTCCCCCACCGGCTGGAGCCACCGAGGAATCGGAAGCCGAACTATCGATCGCTCCGCCGCCAGTGGTCATCAATGTCGATATCGCCAGCATCGAAGATCTGCGCGAGGCTGTGGCGACACGGGATGCCTACATCTCGACCCTAATCACCGAGCTACGAATGGCCCACACATTGCCCGAACTGCCGACAGACTTGATGAATTCTGGTTTGGCCCCGGATGAGCTTCTCGCCAGCTTGATAGAGTTGGAAAAGCGACTCAAGACCGGTGTTCAACGCGAGAACCTGGAACTTGCTCTGGAGCGTGCCCGTATGGGACGCGAGCGAGTTCGCCTGGATCAGGTGAAAGCCCAGCTGGAAGAGCAGATTAAACGCATCACCGCTCCACCGGCGGAAAAAGAAGTGGAAACCACTGGCCCCGCCGTGCCCGGGGCACCGACCCGCAATATGGGCTGGCTCAAGCGGGTGACTGGGGGCAAGTAGTGGCTCGTGATTCATGACACGCGCGGAAGTGAAATTTTCCGGCGAGACCCTGGCGTGAGCCAGGGTGTTGGTGCGAGAGAACGTCTGGGCAACCGAGTGAACAGTTGCGATGCACTCGCACCGGGATGGAGTTCATTCATGGCGAGAGGCTGACAGGCGTGAACACCCCGGCTCACGCCGGGGGCTCGCTAGAATGTCTGAAACTGCACCGGGTGTGGATTAAGTCCCGGAATCTTTTCCGAGAAACTCCCGCAATTCGGGAATCATTCGTTCGTGGGCGTCTTCGAAGACGTAGTGGCCGGCGTTGGGATAGCGAGTCACGGCGGCGTTGGGGAAGCGTTGAATCCACTCGTCGAGAAACTTCGTCGTAAAGCACCAGTCCTTCTCGCCCCAGAAGAGTTTTATGGGGTGCGATTGGAATTGGGCCAGACCGTTTTCGATTCGTACTAAGCGGTCGTAGCTCGGGTGGTGAGCGTCGAGCGGGATGTCAGTCACGAAGCGGTGCGTGGCGATGCGGTTAGCCCACGAGTCGTACGGAGCGATGAACCCGGCTTTGACCTCGGGTGACATGGGCTTCTCAACGGCCATCCACAATGCAGAACCGGCGAAGAGATTGAGGCCCCGCACACCAATCTCGCCCAGGCCCGGAATGCGGCAGGCTGCGATACGCAGGGGAATCGCCTGCGAGCGAAAGGCCCCGGTGTTCATCAGCACGAACTGAGAGAAGCGCTCCGGCATTTCGACCGCCGCTCCCATGCCGATGCACCCGCCCCAGTCGTGACCGACGAGCGTGATGTCGCGCAGATCGAGCGTCTCGATCAACCGGCACAGATTCGCCACGTGCGAGTCGATCGTGTAGGCGTACTCTTGCGGCTTGTCGGAGTACCCACAGCCGATGTGATCGACCGCGATCGCGCGATAGTCGGGGCTGAGAGCTTTGATGAACCTCCGCCAAGCGAAGCTCCACGTGGGGTTACCGTGGACAAATAGCACCGGCTTTCCGGCCCCCTCATCGACGTAGTGATACCGCAGGCCGGACAGGTCGAGCCAGTGCGAGGCGAACGGGTATTCGGTCGGGGAGACGGTCAAGGAGGATGCGGTATTTTTGGGGGGAGAGTCTGACGTTTAGCTGCGACGCGAAGTCTTCGAAGCGGAGCGATTTTCTGGGCACATCCCTCCGCAGACGGGCGGATCGGCGAGCGCTCAACGCGAGGGGCATGGTGAGTAGACGCCCACAGCCGGAGGCGACGGGCAAGATTGCCCATCGTACACGAGACGGACGGGCCAATGGGCCCGTCCTACAAACTCACCATTTGAGTTCCAGCGTGACTTCGGCCTTGCCATCCTTCAGCGTCACCGGCACGACCAATTCCTTTCGACCATTCGAGTCACGAACGGTGGCTGACGAGCCGCCGATGACCTTGACCGTCCAAAGCTTGTCGACCACGAAAGTTCCCTCGGGACCGGGTTCGATGGAACTTCCCGCTGCCGCCCGGATATGGAGAGCCTCGACCGGAGCATCGGCAGAGAGCGTGAGCCGACGGCGCAGATTCCCCTCGTCACCCGCTGCGACGGGCTCGATGAATTCCACCACGGCAACCGACCCAGCGTGGTACTTGAACGACGGTCGGCCTTGGCCATCCAGCTCGTAGCCGAGGAACTTGTACCCCCGTTCGCGCGGCGGGTTGTTTGGCCAGAGTGTGTCCGCCGAGGCGAGGGTGGCGACCGGGGAGCTGTCCTCGATCTTGGTCACATGATCGCCCAGCGGTGACTGGTTCCCCGGACCGCGGCCGACCCAGTGCTTACTGGCATCAATGAACTTGCCGTGCCAGACGAGACCCAGGCCCATCGTGTTGGCATCCCAGCCGATGTTGCAGTGCTCGGGATAGCCGACCGCGATGCCGCGCGGCGAGAGACCCTGGATGAAGTTGCGGTAGATCACCGGCTTCCCCTCGGGCTTCAGTTCGATCACCTCGGCCAGCAGCCCATCCGGAATCCCGGCCTGGTCGCCATCCTTGAGGTACGTCCAGATCGCGGCGATCTGCTTGACCGGGTCGCCCCCCAAGGTGTCCTGTACCACGGCCTTACCCTCCGGGTATCCGGTCGGCATGCGAGTGCCGGGGCGGTAGGCTTGTGGGTCGAACAGATACCTTCGGAACCAGTCCTCGCGCAGACGCTGCGTCATCTTGCGCATGTCGATCGCCTGGATCCCGGTCGCACGAATGTCGCCGAACGTATGACACTTCACGCAGGCCAGTGCCTTGTCACCGACCAAGTGGCGACCGGCGGACTTGATCCGCGACTCCACCTCATCGAACGTCGCGACCGGGGCAGCTGTCTTCTCATCCAGAGCCATGAACGTCTCATGTAGCTTAGCCAGCCGACCGTTGCCGTACTTGGGCATCGCGACCCGCATGTAGGGGCGGTCATCGGCTCCATTGTTGAAGATGTGGTTGAGGTAGTCCTTGGTGATTTTGTCCCCCACGCTATCCAGCGGAGGCGGCAACCGGCCTTCGTCTCCCATCTCGGGGATGGTGGTGGTGAAGAGGGCATTCCGCACTGACTCCGGTCCGCCGAGTCCGTCGCGAACGTGGCAGGCGAAGCAATTGAATGTCGTCATCGTCTGCCGGGCGACCGCCTTGGGAGCAGCCTCGGGATTCGGAGTCTTGAGGGCCGAGATGACCGCTAGACGCTGAGTGGGCGAGAGGGCAAAGTCCGGCACCCACGTGTCCTTGCCGACCGGTGGCTTGACCGCCAGGCACCCCTTCGACGGATCGAGGGCGGCGAACGCCTTGGCGGGCAGGCTGATCAGCTGCTCGTTGTTGATCTTCATCTCGTGACACGCGGCACACCCGACCTGACCGAACAGCACACGACCCTTGGCGACCAGTTCCTCGTTGATGACGAACCCTTCGGGCTTCTTCTCCGGCTCGGGAATGATCGCCGATTCGGGGGTTTTGGAGACGAATGCGTGAATCGGCTGACGGGGCAGGCCGGGGCCCTCGATGTCAGCTTCGAGGGTCCACTCACCGCCGCCCTGGAAGTAGTCGACACGGATCGGGTGGAATCCCTTGGTCAGCGTGGTCCGACCTTCGCCCACCGTATGCGGGTGAGTACCGTCCGCATCGGCGACCTTCTTGCCATCGATGTAGAGAGCACTGCCGTCATCGGAGCCGACGAGTAAGTTGTAGCTGCCGTCGCGGTCGATTCGCAGCACCCCCTCAAAGCGAACGCCGAAGTTGCCCGTCTGCTTAGCGACGGTCAAATCGAGGCCGCGCGATTCGCCCTCGCTGTCGGGCTTCAGCTTGTCGAAGTCGGGCAGGTTGGACCAGTCGCCTTTATACGCCTTGAAGGTCATGTTGGGCGTCTTCGGCAGGGCGGGCGAAGAATTCTTCCCGACCTCTTCGCCGATCAGATAGTTGGCAATGTCCGTAAACCCCTGATCGTTGAGCGGCATCGAGGGCATGCGGCCCGAGGGACGCGCGGCGTGCGGGTTCTTGAGGAACTCAATCAAGCTGGCGATCGTGTACTTCTTCTCGATCTTGCCGAGAGGAATTGAGGTGGCATGTGGAACCGCCACTGATTCATCGCGAGGAGCATGGCACGCGGTACAGCCGACCTGATGGTACAGATCCTTGCCGCGCTGGCCCGCTTCCCGATTGCTGCCTTGTTCAATCGGCGTCCCCGTCGAGGCCATAAAGTGGGCCAATGCCTGCACAGCGGCATCGCGCTCGGCGGGTTCCCAACCGGCGAAGATGTTCGGCATGGTCGTGCCGGGCTTGGCGGCTTGCGGATCGGTGAGGAACTTTGTGTACCACTCGGGGCGGACCCGACGACCGATTTCGCTGAGGTTCGGGGCCTGCTTCGGGTCGACGCCGAAGGTCGACTTCACCTCGTTGGCATGGCACTTTGCACAGCTGAGTTCGCCGATGAGGAGGTGTCCACCTTCGACCGGATCACCACTCGCGAGAGCATGGAACCGCTCAAACCCTGGCACGATCGGGCGGCGAGCCTCACGCTGAGCATCACGCGGCACGACCCAGATGTTGCGATAGCGGACCGGCGTGCCGTGGTCTTGCAGGTACATCGGCCCCGGTTCGGCGGACTCACCCAACGGAGCTGCGGTGGTCGTGTTCGGCAGTTCGGTATCGGGCTGGACGACGACTCCGTTGAGCCGCACGGTCAGCCGGGCGTTGGCGGTCTTCTTGCCATCGACGTAGCGGGCGGCTGTGAAATCGGCGTCGTAGGTTTGCCAAGTGAGCGGGGGCAGGCACATGTTGAGATCGGGATCGCGGATCGTGTAGATGCCGCCGGTCTCGTTGTTCTTGCCTTCGAGGCCGAACGAGTCGAGCATCTGCGTTTCGAATCGGCCTTGGTAGTAGATGCCGCTGTTGCCGCGCCCCTGGCCGCGCGCCTTGGGCATGAACGGGGTGCGGAACTCGATGTGGACCGTGCAGTCCTGGAAGGTGTCGATGCTGGTGCAGCCTTGTTGCAGCAGCCCGTCGACGAGCTTGGCCCCCGGCTTCCAGTGCTTGTCGATCGAGGCTTGCGTGCCGTCGAAGAGGACCACGGCTCCCTCGGGCGGTTTGGCTTCCAGTGTGGTGCTCTTCCGCTCGACCCGCTCGACCTTGAGCGCGGCGATGAGAGCCTTAGTCGCCTCGGCGTCCTCTTCCTCGATCACCGTCTTTCCGGTCCCGGAGTAACCTGCGCCGGGCAGACCACCAGGGTACTTCACCGCCATGAACTGGCCATCGCCCAGGGCGACGACTTGCAGGCCCGTGCCCTTAACGGCGTACTCGCCTTGCAGGAGGAAGTCCGGGTCCGTATTGGCCGTGGCCGGGGTGTCATAGACATCGGCGGCGTGGATCGAGATCGCGACCGCAAGGATCATCCAAGTCAGATGAACAACCGTCACCAAGTCGCGAATCATCGTTTGTCCTTGCGTGATGTTTGATCTCGTCCAAGCTGTGGGAGAGGATTTGAGCGAGTTTGACACGACAGATCAATCGTCGGCTCCTCCGCCGTAGCGAAAGCCTGGAGGTGATGTCCCGATCAGTTCTTTAAGGGATCGATGAGCGAGACTCCGACATGTCGGAAGTCGGCCAGGTTGCGAGTCACGATCGTCAACTGATGCTGGATGGCGGATGCGGCAATCAAGCTATCCTTGACGGGCATCGACTGTTCTTGGCGTTTCAATCGAGCCAGTAACGCGGCCCACACGGTGGCCGTGTGCGAATCGAGGTCGAGGATACGCAACCGCTGGACTCCCTGCCGAAACCACTCTTGCAGACGAGTCCGCTTGCGACCGGTGGGCATCAGCAGAATGCCGTACTCAATCTCACCCAGCACAATCGGAGTCACGATCAGATCGGATTCATGCTCGCGGAGCCATTGGACCACCACCTCGGACGGTTGCGGCTTGGCGGCTTCGCTCAACACATTGGCATCCACCAGATACTTCATAGCTCAGCCGTCGATTCGGACGGGAGAGGCTCAAACCAATCCGGAACAGGGCAGGCTCGCAGCCAGTCCACGACTCCTTCATTGTTTGGAGAGACATCCCGCTTCAGAAGATACTGCCCCGATTCGATGCGTTCCACGCTGAACTGCTGTCCGGGTAGAACCTGATCCATCTGCCGAATTTCGGCAGGCAAGACAATCTGTCCTTTGGTGGAGACTGTCGTTTTCATAAATGTAAGATATCGTCTTACTTTCGGGTCGTCAAGCACTCAATTGGATTATCACCCCGCGAACGACATCCAGCATCGGTTGTTGAGGTGGATCGTAACGGAACGGCATACTGGCTTCGTAATAATACCCTGTCCCGCAATTTCCATTCCCGGATGGATTCGACGCATGTCCGTCGAGGAGAGCGACACCTGGTCCGAAGAGGATCGGCGGGACGTGATGCGGGCCGGAATGCTCTATGCTGAAACGGTGCCCTTCGCTGAGGAAGAACACGATGCATGATCCTGGCGATGTGGTGACGGCGGACTTTCCGGGTGTCATGGGGATCAAGCGGCGACCGTGTGTGGTCATCTCTTCGACACTGTACCAACGAACCCGACCGGACGTGATTCTCGGACTTCTTCAGTCAGAACACACTTCGGGCCCATCTCTTCACCCTGAAAGGGTGGCACATCACAGCCCAGGGTCGCGACGCAGGAGCGCACCCTGGGTCAACGGACCGTGAAGGATCGAACCCTGAAAGGGTTCCACACCGCGCCGGATCACGCGCGGGCGGTTGTGCAGCCCCTTCAGGGCAGGTCGCTCCGAGTCAGTCTTTCCCAGGGTGCGCTCCGACGTCGCGACCCTGGGCTATGGTGGTTAGCCCCTTCGGGGTACAGAGGGTGTCTGAGCCCTCGGCTATTTGCGCAGCGGGCGCAAATTCTGGGGGTGAGTAGTACGAAGGACTCGCTCTGTAAGTTTCTTCGCTGCCTTCGCTGCCTTCTGTTCAATACCAACTCGGGAAGTTGTTTTTGACCATTCCCTTAACACGCGTCCCCCATCCCGGAGGGATGCTAGGGGTGGGGCTCGTCAAGGCGGGTTCGTGCGTCGGTCCACTCCATGCGACAGGTGGCTGGGCCTGTAGCGCCGCGGACGGCCCCAGCGTGGGGAGATTGTCACCCGCCAGTCGCCGCCACTCCCGTGCATGCGATGGTTATCCGAAGAATTGGGTGGCCGTAGAACCTTCTTGATAAGCTTTGTCGGAAGCATGCGGGGGAGGCCGTGGCACCGTGCGGTGACGTGCAGTCGTCGTGAGAAAGCCCTGAACCCACGAGTGGTCATGATTGAATGACCTTCTCACCAGATCGGGATTGAATACAAAGTACCATGAAAAATAAATGTCAAACCACCAGTCGTCACCAACGTCCAGGAGATCACAGCCAATTGCCAATCCGTCGGTGAGTTCATCAGGTCTCGAATCGCCTGAGTCCAACCAATCGCAAACGCCCTCAACCACGCCTTCGTTGACCCGCAAATCTTGAATGCTCCGACAGACGTAAACGGTCCTCGTATTCGCGTCAATGTTGACACAGGGCTTGCCGTTAATGCGTGAGAACATTCTTGCAGCACGTCCAAGGTACATGTTGTCGACATCATTGTCAGTCATCGATTGTCCTTGCGTGATGTGTGATCTCGTCCAGGCTGCTGGATAGGATTTGGGCGAGTGTTCCACCACAGATCAATCGTCGGCTCCTCCGCCGTGGCGAAGGCCTGGAGGTGATGTCACGATCAGTTCTCAAAAGGATCAAACAGCGGCACTCCCACATATTGAACGTCTGCCAAGTTGCGAGTCACCAGCGTGAATTGGTGCTGCAGGGCCGATGCCGCCATCAAGCTGTCCCTAACGGGCATCGACTTGCCCTTGGGTTTCAACCGAGCGAGGAGCGAAGCCCAAACCGCTGCCGTCTGCTTGTCCAGATCGACGCATCACAAATGCCGGACACCCTCCCGGAACCATTCCAGCAACCGCGTCCGCTTGCGACCAGAGGGCATCCGAAGCATGCCGTACTCGATCTCACCCAGAACGAGCGGAGTCACGATCAGGTCGCGCTCATGGTCACTCTGGCTGGCGGTGAAGCAGAGCTTCGAGGAGATGCGATCCCAAGCGGAGCTTGGGGCCGAGGAATCACATCTACTCGGAAAGTCGATCATCTAGCATCCCTCCGGGATGCGGGTCATCAAGGAAACTCGATCCGGTGGTGTCGCTGCGATCAACCACCGGCTAATGGCTGTCATCCCTCCAGGATGAAGAAACACATCGCTATCATCCCGCGAATGATTTCAAATACGGGAGCTTCTTCGCCGTCTCGCGAATCGCGGGTTGGGCGTCGAGGAGTTGGCCGAGGAAGTCCCATTGGCCGGTGGTCAGCGACTCGTGGGCGCTCTTGGGCATGGTGATCGGGTAGGTCTTCGCCCCGACCGTGACGATCTTGGCGAGCAGGTCGACCTGCACCGGCGTCGTGGGGTCGGCCTGGATCGCAGCGGTCATCCGCTCTAGGTCGCCGCGCGAGGCACAGACGGCGGGAACACCCAGCGAGGTGCAGTTGCCGAAGAAAATCTCAGCGTACGACTCGGCCACGATCGCCTGAATTCCCCAGCGCATCAGCGACTGAGGGGCATGCTCGCGGCTCGATCCACAGCCGAAGTTCCGCCCCGCGACCAGCACGCTGCCAGAGCGATAGACAGGCTTGTTGAAGGGGTGCGTCGGGTCTTGCTTGCGGTCATCTTCGAAAGCGAATTCGCCAATCCCTTCGAAGCTGACGCAGCGCAAGAATCGCGCCGGGATGATCCGGTCGGTATCGATGTCATCGAGCAACAATGGAACACCAGTTCCCGCCACCTGTTCAATCCGCTTCATGACTCTCAATTCCTTCAAGACCTTCGCCACACGGGCGACGTTTCTGATGGAGAGAGTGTAGCGGAGTACGTGAGCGAGTTCACGCGCCAAACAAAAGCCCAAGGGTTGCAACCCTTGGGCTTTCTGTGCTGGCTCAACTCAAGAAAACAGCATGTCATACCGACGCAACTCGATCATCAGGAAAATAATCCCGGTGATCACAGCGGCCAGTGACACAAACAGCAGACCAACGTACACGTCTGGCTGCGGATCTTCAGAGCTTCGTGGTGACATTGTCGCCCTCCTCAATAATGCCGTTGGCGGGTTGCTCGTCCCGCAAGACTTCACACACCGCTACATCCGGGCCGACGCTGGTGACTCGAATCTTGCCGAGATACTGTGACTTCTTACCACCGACACCCAATCGAATCACGTCCAGAACGTGTCCCGTGAGCAGGCCGTCATCGCTGCCAATGGTGATCTCGACGAACACCGGACGGTTCGTGCGGTCGATCTTGACGACTTTGACCAGTCCCTCCACGGGGGGAGGTGGAGCATTTCGCTTCTCGGCCAGGACGGGGTCCGTTTCAATCTTATGCAGATCGAGCATTTTCTTGTAATACGCCATCGTCACCTGATCGGCGAGAAGTTGGTCTTTCAGGTTGTCGTGCTCAATCTGCAGGGCGAACTTGTCGTCCTCGATCTGACGCATGTTCGCGGCGGTTTCGTCGAGCGAGGTTTGCAGTGCCCGATTGGCGGCCCGCTGCTCTTCGGCTTCCCGGGTACGAAAATCCGCTTCCTTGGCCTTGGACAGGGCCAGGGCGGTTTGCGTCTGTAGCTTTTGCAGAGTCTCGTTGTTCTGCTTCTTCAGGGCATCCAGTTCCGTGGTTTGATTCTGGACTTGGGTGGTCAGCGTTCCGAGTGTCGCCTTGTTCTCGTCGACCAGCTTCTGGCTCAATCCGAGGGCGGTCTCTTTCTCGGCCAGAGTATCCGTGACGGACTTCTGGGCCCCCGTCAGAGCGATCGTTTGCTGTTCGTACTTACCCTTCCAGTTCTGGTGGGTGGCAAACACCGCCCCGGCCAGAGCCATGAACAGCACGCTCAGCACCAGCTGAACGACGACCAGGATTTTTCCAACAAATGACATGATTGCCTCTCCGGTCATGCCGGCTCTGCGAACTGCACTTGAGTGTGTGTCTCTCGGCTAGAGAGCGGTGGACTTCTCGTCGGCGGGCTGCGCGGCTTCGCTGGGGTTGTACAGATCCTCATGCAGCTTGATCTGCCGATCACCAGCACGTTCGACATTGCCGTTGACTTGTTCGAGTTCCTCGGCGAGTTGACGCCGAATCTCTTTCAAGCGATACATGTCGGCGCGAATCTCTGCCAGTTGCCCCGACAAGCGGAACACGTCTTCGCGACGCGAACTCGAGATGTTCTCCAACTTTTGAGCGGCGCTGGTTTGCGCTAAGACCTGGTCTTGTAGAGTCGCCACTTTCGCATCCAACGCGACCAGTCGTGCTTGCTTGGCGGTGATGTAGGCTGCGAGAGCCGGGACATCCACGGCATTGGCGGCCTTGGTCGATTCCAACTCCGCTGTCAGCGGGGGAATCCGCCCCGTGTAGTCGGCGACTTCGTCACTGGTTCGCTTGAGCTTGTCGGTCAAAACGGCATCAATGACCTTAGCCAGATTCTTGTCGGTCGCGACTTGTTCATCCCCGCGAGCCCGAACCGCTGTCCAGGTGGGATTCTCCCCCGTGGAAAGCGTGAACTTATAACCTTCGATCTGGCCTGCCATCTCCTGCCAGTTCGGACCGGCGTAGAAGACCACAATCGAGAACCCGGCAAAGGCCAGACTTACGAACGCGATCAGGATGACGAGGATTTTGCCGAAGCGAGTCATGGAAAGCACGCAGAGAGGGCGGTGCCGACGGATTCAATGTGTCACAAGAGTTTGACGAGTTGTCACGTACCCTGATCGTACGCTCGGGGAAATTCCTCTGTCAAGAAATTCCTGGGGCATTCGGTCGACTTTCCGAAGTCGGCTGACTTTTCCAAGAGGTCGGCCCACAACACGGACAGCCTGTCGTCTCAGGTTTCGGCAACTCACCCTCACCCACATGACCCCGGTCCGCTGGACACTTTCGGAAGCGAGAGGACCGGAGCGAGGAGTCGGGTTGCAGCGACTGTAGCGGATTCAATCCCCGGACATTTCCGCCGATTGCTGCCCGTCGACTGGCCTACCGCTGCTTCTCGCTGGCCTTCAGTGCTTTCACCGCCTCTGGCAATCCCTTGTCCACAATTCCATACACTCCGCGACCGGGGATCCGACCGTCGACATCCAACTGCAACGATTCAGAATCGATGTTCCACAGCTGTTCGATCTGGTCGCGGGGCAGGTCGTCGATTGAGCGCAACAGCCGGAATCCGATGCCGCGACAGGGATCGTCAGTCATCCACCAGGGGCTTTTGGGGAGGTTCGGGTCAGTGTCCTTCCATTCGGAGTAGTTCGAGCCAATCCGGGCTGTGCTGCGGCACCCTTCCGCCGGATCTTGCCACGAGCCACCGCAGACAACGCGAGAATCGTGTACCGTGGGCTGGCCCAAGACATCGAGCACGCTCAGCGGCTGGCCTTTGGCGGCGGCACATTTGTCCTTCAGACTGGCATACCCGTCGGCGTGGTACTCGTCCTGAACCCACTCGGCGACGTTGCCGTGCATGTCATGCAGGCCGTACGCATTCGGCTTGCCTTGGCCGACTTTGCGCGGCCCCTTCTCCAGACTCGTTTCCGCGAACCAGGCGTACTCCTTGAGAAGGGCTGGATCGTCTCCGAACGCGTAGGCGGTTTTGGCCCCGCCGCGAGCTGCGTATTCCCATTCGGCTTCGGTCGGGACGCGGTACTGCTGTCCGGTGACCGCGCTCATCCACTTGGTGTACTGCCGAGCCGCATAAAGCGTCATCGACACAGCTGGCAGTTCGGGGTCTTCGCCGAACTCAAAGGTGAATGGCGCCTCATACAACGGCGTTGGAGCGGTGATGACATCAATGGTATTCGTCTCGGTCACCAAGCGAATTTTGCCGTCTTCGAACTTCTTGAAGACGTTGTAGAGGCCCATGTACTCTTTGTACTCGGCCCAGCGAATCTCGTTCTTCTGCATCCAGAAGGGGCGAGTCTTGACCAGCACCTGCGGCCCCTCGTCAGCGTTGCGGCCCGGCTCACTGTCGGGGCTGCCGAGCAGGAACTCGCCGCCGGGAATCGGGATCATCTCAAACGTGACCTCGGTCCCCGGAATCGTGGCTGTATAAGGGACCATGAACCCCTGGTCGGTCTCGACGAAGGGACCGCTGGCGGGCTTGTCCTTCACCAGACCGGGAACCTCGCCCGCAGTCGCAAACGAACAGACTGCAACCATCAGGAAGCACAGAGACAGAACTCGCATCGATTCACTTCCCGGAAAGGGCACGCCACGCAACCGTGACGCAGGCATCCCATCGTATGCGGAGACGAGATCGACTTCCAGACACAAACGGCGACCAGCATCGTCTGTGCCTCACAAAAATAGTCAGCGGTCGAAAACCACCTCGGAGGAGCGTGCCTCACAATGAGAGGTGGGATTCACCAGTGAGATTTAGCGCTTTTTCAGAATTGGTGTTTAGAACCTCGCAAACTTCTCCCGCTTCATTTTTCTGCCTCCATTTTTCTGTCTTCTTTTGGTCCTGGGTGAGGGCCATCAAAGAATGAAGACAGAAAAATAGGGACAGAAAAATAGGAGGACATGTTCTGTTTGTTGACTGAACACTGATTCTGAAACTGCTCTAAGACCAAGTCATATCGAGTGAGATGCCTCAATCCAGTGCCTTGGAAAGTTGAAACGCAGAGGTCGCCGAGAACGCAGAGACAGGGATTCCCACCGCACTCTGCGTCCTCCGCGGCCTCTGCGTTTCCATTCCGCCTGTCTTTCGCTTGCAAAGTGCCAATACTGGATGTCGCGAGTTCTGTATGGGTAAGTCATCCGGATTGAGGCTTCCGACTCTTCTGGCACAGACACTTCCGGCCCCCGCGCGGAATCTCGACTAACACCATAATCAGTAGCTGGGTATCATTGGGAAGGAGCAGTTGGCGTCTTTCGTCATCAGATCAGCCCTCAACGATCTTCCCGATTGTGTGCATTCGGAGAACTGTGACATGCCCATCAGCGTTCCCCAGGAGGAGAACCTGGTCCTCAACATGATGCCCATGATCGACTATCTCTTATTGCTCAACATTTTCTTCATCGCCAGCAGCCGTCTGGTCGAACCCGAGATGCAGTACGACATCAACCTGCCAACCGTGACCGAGGCCCGGCCTCTCACTGCACTACCAGATGAGATCATTCTGAATGTGACTGGTGAGGGAGTCGTCATGGTTAAGGGGCAGCCGAAGTCGCTATCGGAGGTCGAAGTCGACCTGAAACAGGCTGCCAAGCGGTATGCGGATCAAGTGGTTCGCATCCGGGGCGACGGAATCGGACCGTACCAGCATGTGATGAGTGTCTTGCAGGTCTGCCAGAATTCCGGGATCACCAAGATTAAGCTCGACGCTCGCAGTGAGGAAGCCTCCCCGAAATGACTCTGGCTCTTGACCTCCCCGCTCAACTCTGGCCACTGCTGGAACTGGTCTTGGCGATCTTTCAGCCAGCGATCGTGTTGTTGTTGTGCGGCGGAGTGGTCGTGGCCTCCATGCACCTGTTTGCCATGCTCGGCACCCAGTGGGGGAACCGGCGGGTCACCGGCAAGGCGCTGATCTTTTCTTTGGGAATCCATGCCTCCTTGATCTGCGCCGTGATCGCCATGATCCCGGAATACCAACCCCAAGTGATAAGAGCGGCATTCGACACGGACCACCAAGTCGATGTCACGATCGATTCCTCGGTGTTCTCGGAAACTCCGGGATCTGCAGACGCCACGGACACCTTCAGTCCAGGGGCCACACAGGCTGTCCGGCAGCCGTGGGACAGAATTTCCGCCACGCTGACCTCGATCCCCGAGCGGACCCCGCTAGAGGTGCCCAACGCCGTTCCTCAAGAAATGGCCACCTTGGGTTCTCGTTCGGCCCTCCCCGCGGTGCATGTTCCCGATCCCGTGTTCGTGCCGCTGCCTCCCTCGGCGACCGAATCGAGTGAACTGGCCCGATCAGAAATCCCCCAGGACTACAACCCGGCGGCTTATCAGCCCGTCATGGATGTGGT
Organism: Planctomycetota bacterium; assembly: GCA_031431195.1. Taxonomy (GTDB): domain Bacteria; phylum Planctomycetota; class Planctomycetia; order Planctomycetales; family Planctomycetaceae; genus TH-plancto1. The sequence goes on from JANPCU010000426.1 coordinate 34,614, forward strand.
CGCCCGCCCCGAGCCCGCACAAACTCCCTCGCGTGCTGCCCCGGCCATCCCACGGGCTGCCCCGGGACCCTCCGCGCTTCCCAACCGTCCCCAGCTGACGCGATTGCCTCGTCCGGCTTCGAGCCCGCTTGACCAACCGCTGACGACGGACTTTAATCCGGGAACCGAGACGGCGTTCCCCTCGGCCCTGCCCAGCTCGGATGCGGATGTGCTGCCGGAGATGCAGCCCGAACAGCTCCCGCAGCGAGTCGGTGCGGCCCCCTTCCAGATCACCGACTCGACCGGAGACGCCTCAACCCCGACTGAGTCGCTCCCCGCACAGTCGGGTGCTCCGAGCGTGATGCCGCAACGGTCTGCTCCCCGTCCCATTGCCGGATCGTCGGGAGGACTGGCCAAGCTGGACCGCACCAAACCTCGCTCGAATCCGGGAACATCTCCGGTCAGGAATACGGACACCGGGCTGGCGACTGAACCACTCGATCTGGGGAGGGAGGTTCTACCGAATCTGGCACTCTCGATGCCGACCACGAACTCTGCCCCGGCGCAGTATCAGCTGCGATCCAAGGAGCAACGGCAGCAGGCCCTGCAGCAGTTTGGGGGAACGACCGAATCTGAGGCGTCCGTGGACCTCGCTCTAAAATGGCTGGCAAGTATTCAGAACTCGGAAGGGTACTGGGACGGGGACGCTTACGGAGCCGGAAAGGTGGATATCGAAGGCGGCATCAATCGCGAATTCGCGGGCCGTGATGCCGACACCGGGTTGACGGCGTTGTCTGTCCTCGCGTTTATGGGCAAGCAAAACACCCTCGAAGAGGGGGAATACTCCGCGAACGTCACCCGGGCCCTGCACTGGCTGGTCGACCAGCAAGGCAAGAACTCCCAGGGTGTCGATGGCTACCTCGGTGGAAAGGCCGCCGAGATCGCCGGCATGTACTCTCACGCGATCGCCACCTTTGCAGTCGCCGAGGCGTACGCCATGACGAAAGACCCCGCCCAGGCCGAGTTCCTGCTGGAACCGCTCCGGAAGGCTGTCCGGTTCACCCTCCTGTGCCAGCTAGATGACGGCGGCTGGCGCTACAAATACAAACAGCCAGGCGGAGGGGATATGAGCATCTTCGGCTGGCAGTTGATGGCCCTCAAGAGTGCCCAGGCGGCGGGGCTGGAGATTCCGCTGGAGGCACGTCAGCAAATGATCCTGTTTCTGCAACAGCGGGGACTCGGAAAAGCGGGTGGACTCGCGGGGTATCGCGCGAACGAGAGTCCCTCGGTCGCGATGACCGCCGAGTCACTGTTCTGCAAGCAGATGCTCGGGCTATCACGGGAACACCCCTCTTGCGACGAGGCCGTCAACTTCTTGATGAACAATCCTCCCAGTCGTCAATCACTCAACCTCTATACCTGGTACTACAGCACGCTGGCGATGTATCAATACGGGGGGAAGGAGTGGGACCGCTGGAATGTGCCGCTGCGTGATCTCCTGATTTCCGAGCAAGTCACGTCTGGCCCCTTTGCTGGCAGCTGGGAACCGCGCGACCAATGGAGCGGGTACGGAGGCCGGATCTACTCGACCGCCTTTGCCACCCTGACGCTGGAGGTTTACTACCGCTACCTGCCGCTCTACCGGACGACCGCTCCCGCCGCTGCGGTGGCACCACAGGATGCCGAACCGACGGGCGAGCCGACATTGAATTAACGAGCCAATTGATCTCACGCGACGAGTGCGAGACGCACTGTGTGGTTTCGCGGGTCGCGGGTGATAGTAGACTTCCCGCGGTCGAGCATGAGACCTCCTGGCGAGCCCCCGGCGTGAGCCGGGGTGTCCCAGCCAGACAGCGTCGCGGTGTGAATTGCCCCCGCCCCCGTGAGGCGACTGGGTGACGGCGATTATGCAAGTCGACGTTCACTCGACGGAACACCCCGGCTCACGCCGGGGGCTCGCCGGAGCGCTGCTCCGCCCCTCAATTCCTGCTGCGTGAGAAATAACCCACTGCGTCAGCGAGGGCGAGCGCAGAGGGCACTGGTTCAGTCTGCCACAGCCCCGCTCGGACCAGAAACTCGGTTCTTCGCTTAAGGGGAACCTTGGCTCCACGTAGACTCCCCGCTCGCCCTCGCTGACGCTTCGGGTTGGTGGAGGCTACGCCCTGTTGGCTGCGTCAGGTGGGTTTCTGCACTTCCACGGGAGGCATGACAGGCTGGAAGCCTATCCCACGGGGGGCATGCCCGTATTAGCCGCTCCGGTGGACTCAATCCTCGCGTGTCTCACTCAAGAACTTGGCGGCCTCTTCGGGGGGGACGGGGTTGATGTAGAACCCGCTGCCCCATTCGAATCCGGCAATGCGGGAGAGTCGAGGGAAGATCTCGATATGCCAGCGGTAGTGCGGCAACTCTTTCGTATTGAACGGGGCGGAATGAATGATGTAGTTGTACGACGGGTCTTCGAGACCCACCTCCAGCTTCCGCAGCGTACGCTTCAGCACATCTCCCAGTTCATCCATCTCGGAGTGAGACGCCGTTTCGAAGTGGCTGCGCTGGGCCTTGGGCAGGATGCAAAGTTCGAACGGGAACCGACTGGCGAACGGGCAGAAGACCAGGAACTGCGAGGTCTCCAGCACGACGCGCTTGTTGGTGGCTCGCTCCTGCAACAGCATGTCATTGAAGATCGAGCGACCGCGATACTTGAAGTACGCCTCGGCTCCGTCCAGTTCCTCCTGAATCGTGATCGGCACAATCGGGGTCACAATCAGTTGAGAGTGGGCATGCGATTGCGACGCCCCGGCGCGGGCTCCCTTGTTCTTGAAAATCAGGGCCTGGATCAGCCGGGTATCGCGTTTCAGGTCATTGAGACGCGACTGGTAGGCCAGCAGGACATCGCGCACGGCCTCGGCGGGCAAGTGCGAAAGATTCGCTTCGGCATGCGGGCATTCGACGATGATTTCGTGGGCCCCGACCCCGTGCATTACGTCATACATGCCATCGCCGCGAGACTCCAAGTCGCCATCGACTCCCAAAGCGGGGTACTTGTTCGAGATGACCCGGACCTTCCAGCCAGGACCGTTGGGGCGGGTGCCTGCCGCGCGGATCGCAAAGATCTCTGGCGTCGTGATGTCTTCTCGCCCCTCGAGAAAGGGGTCATTCGCGAACGTGTTGAGATCCGCTTCTTCGATCGTTTGGGGGCGATCCGCCCGCTCCGGGGCAATGATGACCCAGCGTCCCACGATCGGGTCTTTTCTCAACTCGGACATCTGAATTTCCGACTGTGCCGTCTTGGCAGGCTAAGACGAAGGGCAGCAGCCAACCCCTGTCTGGTTCCTTGAATCGAAGTCGACAAGTATAGGATGCGTTCGGGCTTGGGGAGCAAGGTCTATTTCGAGATTCGAACGAGTTTGGCGAATCGATGACTGACCGGGCGATGAGACTTGACACGGGATCATCATCAATGAGGCATTGCACGCGAAAGGGGAGGCCCTCGCTTCACTCCGCGTGAAATTCCACCCAGCGATCCCACGCATAAGTCCACTCCATCCACATCCGCATGACCGACCAGAGCGAACGCATCTGGGCCAGTTGGTCGCCGCTCAACTTCGCTTGTGACTTCATTGCATCCTGGACCGTGTCCTTCAGTCCCCACCGTGTCGACAGTGCGGCACACAAGCCGTCCGCCGTCACATTGGGCTCGATGTCATCACGGACCAGCCCCGCGCGGTGAGACTCCACGAACAGCTCGAACAGCTGTTTACGCGAGGGCTCCAACTCCAGGGGACGAGTCGCCTGCGAGGCTTCGAGCATGATGTCCTCGACCCGGTCGAGAATCTTGCGAACGGTGATCTCGGTCGGAGCGGAAGAGTCGGAACTGGTGTTCATGGGATGCGTTTCAGGTGTGTCGGGACGACAAATGTCTCGGATTCAGAGAGCCTCTCTGGTTGATCAAGGATATCGGATTCGCCCCGGCCCCGTCGATTCATCGCCCAGAAGGTGTTGCCGCTCAGACCGTCGCGCGAACGCAGTGGGTTTACGCTTGCGACGAGGGGGGGCGCTGTCGACACTGTGTTGAGCGAAAGACTGCCATGCACCCCGCCGAACTCCCGATCCCCGAACTGCTCAAAGAGTGCGATGTCGTGCATACCCGCCGGTCGGGTCCAGGGGGCCAGCACCGCAACAAAGTCGAGACTGCGGTCGTCCTGACGCATCGCCCCTCTGGTCTCACAGCTGAGGCCAGCGAACGCCGGAGCCAGTCGGAGAACCTCGAAGTGGCCACGGGGCGGATGCGCCGAGTATTAGCAGTGAGCGTCCGCACCTATCGCCCGATGGAGAATGCTCCCAGTAGTCCACTCTGGAAGTCCCGGCTCCGGGGGACGCGGCTGGAAATCAATGGCGAGCACACCGATTTCCCGGCGGTGCTGGCGGAATCGCTGGACCTGCTGGCCCAAGCCGATTGGAATGCCCCGGAACTGGCTCCTCGATTAGGAACCACGCTGAGCCAGCTGGTTAAGTTCTGGAAGAAGGAGCCCGCGGCCTTGCTGCGAGTCAACGCGGAACGAGCTCGACGCGGATTCGGTCGCTTGGAGTAGTTTTCGCGTTCATCCGATTATTTTGGAGGAATGCCCCATCTTCATGATTCCTTGATTGAGACTTTCTCATCCAAATGGTCTGATTCGCACTCATTGACAGTGGAGAAACCCCTTCAAGATCACGAGACAGCACATTCGATGAGAATCGCCCTTTGCCTGATGATTTGTCTGATCTGGTGCCGACTCGCTGAGAGTCTTTCACACGCGGAGATCACTCTGCTCGGTGAGGTGCAAGTTGCGGGAGACAGCCGCGACTTGTCGGGGCTGACCGGGGCCTTCGACAATGGCATCCCGTTCCATCGTTTTGGCGGGATCAGTGCGATCGATCACGTCTCCGGGGACGAGTACGTTCTGCTCTCCGATCGCGGCCCCAATGACGGGGCGGTCCCGTACGCGACGCGGTTTCACCTCGCCACGATTCAGTTGCCCACGGATGGCTCCGCCCCTCAGCTTCAGCTGACAGCGACTCGACTCTTCACCAAAGCGAGCGGTCAACCGCTGGTTGGAGCAGCAAATGCATTGAAAAAAGGGGAGGAGCATCCGAGCCGCTTCGACCCGGAGGGCTGCCGACTGGTCCGACGCCCCGGCCAAGAGTCGCAGCTGGCCGTCAGTGACGAGTACGGTCCGCGCGTGGATCTCTTCGATCTGGCTGGCCAGCGCGTGGAGAAACTGAAGGTTCCCGGTCGCTTCGAGATTGACCAGCCGCATGGCGATGCCGCCGAGGAAGCTCGCGAGAATGACACAGGCCGCCAGCCGAACGGGGGATTTGAAGGGCTCGCGATTTCGCCGGATGGAAAGACTCTCTATGCAATCATGCAGCGGCCACTGATCCAGGATGGGGCACTGGTGGCGGGCCGCTTTTCCGGGCGGCTGAACCGCATTCTGCGAATCGACCTGGCCACGGAGTCGACCACCGAGTTCGCGTATCCGCTCGATTCCCCCGATGCCGTGGTGAGCGAGATGCTCTGCGTCGATGAACACCGAGCCCTGGTGCTGGAACGTGACAGCGTCTCGGGCTCGGCGACTCAAATCAAACGTATTGCCATGATTGATCTTCAGGCTGCCAGCGACATCTCGGAGATGAAATCTCTGCCGTCCCGCCCGGAAGATTTGCCCCAAGACGTGCGCTGTGTGACGAAGCGACTGTTTCTCGATTTGCTCGATCCACGCTTGGGGATCTTCGGCGAGAAGACTCCGGCCAAGTTCGAGGGACTGGCGTTTGGACCCGACCTAGCCGATGGTCGCAAGACCCTGCTGGTGGCCGTTGACAACGACTTTAAGGGAGAGAATCCCACGCGAATCTTTGTGTTCGCGATCACGCCCGAGGAATTGGCGAAGTAAGGCCCAAGGTTCTATTACTCGTGGTCGACGATCCCGACCACTTCCAGCTTCATCGATCCTCGCGGCAGCTTGACCTGCACCTTGTCGCCAATTTTTTTCCCCATCAGGGCCTGGGCGATGGGGCTGGTGGTCAGGATCTTCATGACCGGTCCGTCGTAGTCCTCTTCGCCGGGGCCGACAAACTCGTACTTTTCTTCCTCGTCCAGGTCGAGGTCTTTGACGGTCACGGTCGAGCCGAACGTCACGATTCCTTTAGGCATTTCCGCCTTGTCGACGATGTAACACCCGGCGAGTCGGGTTTTCATCAGCGAGATGCGAAGCGCCAGACGGCCTTGCTCCTCGCGTTGGCCGTGATACTCGGCGTTCTCGCGCAGATCGCCCTCGGCGCGTGCCTCGCCAATTCGTTCGGCGATGGCAGGCATCAAGACTTCTTCCAGATGCCGCAACTCATCGCGGATCTTGTCGAAACCTTCACGGGTGATGGGCTGGCGATCCATGTCCGAATCCTGGGGGCCAGGCCACCCGTCTTGAGAACGAGCGGTCCCTGAGCTGGCACGAGACAAAAAACGAACACGGGACGCGCAGTGTGTCGCGTCCCGTGTTTCAATGACGATATTGTTATCGGACAGGATCACCGCTGTCTATACTGGAATGATGCCACGCGCTGACTCACGACCCCCGATCTCGGTGGGCTTGACGTTTGAGGCGAAAGCGTTCACTTTGATGGAGGAATCGGTGCCGCTCAACCGAAGTGTTGCCGATTTCACTTTTCCCTCCCCGTCCATGCCTCGCCAGAGGCCAAGTCTCGAAAGAGGCAGTGATGTCACGTCGCGTTCTCGCCGGTTGTCTGTGGTGTATGAGCTTCGTCCTGGGGGCCTCAGCGTACTCCGCCGAACCGCTCTGGGTGGTTTACGAGGGGAAAGAGGGACCAGGAGTCGGCAAGCAAATCGTCCTCATCAGTGGGGACGAAGAGTACCGCTCCGAAGAATGTCTGCCCCAACTCGGCAAGATCCTGGCCGAGCGACACGGGTTCCAGTGTACGGTGCTGTTCCCGATCAATCCTGACACGGGTGAGATTGACCCGAATCGCAACAACAACATCCCCGGACTGGAGGCTTTGGCCACGGCGGACCTGATGATTATTGCGACGCGGTTTCGCGACTTGCCCAATGACCAAATGAAGCATGTGGTTGACTATGTCGAATCCGGCAAGCCAGTGATCGGGATGCGGACCGCCACACACGCCTTCAACTTCAATAAGGACTCCGAGTACAAGAGCTACAAGTGGGGCAAGGCCGGTGAAGCCGAAGGCGGCTTCGGTCGACAGGTGCTGGGAGAAACCTGGATCAATCACCACGGCCACCACGGCAAGGAGAGTACACGCGGCCTCGTCGCACCTGGCCAGGAGCAGAACCCCATTCTCAAGGGGATCCAGTCCGGCGACGTGTGGGGACCGACCGATGTCTACACCGTCCGACTGCCACAGCCGGAGAGCTGCAAGCCGCTGGTGCTGGGCCAAGTCCTGACAGGGATGAAGCCAGAGGATCCCCCGCTGGATGGCACGAAGAATACCCCGATGATGCCGGTCGCCTGGACCAATACATATCTCGGAACGGGCGGCAAATCGACCCGTGTCTTCACGACCACAATGGGGGCGTCGCAGGATCTGCAAAGCTCGGGATTCCGCCGCCTGCTGGTCAATGCGACCTATTGGTGCGTCGGACTGGATGAGAAGATTTCAGAATCCGCCAATGTCGACTTGGTCGGTGAGTACACCCCCACCGCCTTTGGGTTCAATGGATTCATCAAGGGCGTGAAGCCCGCAGCGCACCAGTAGTCCTATTGAAACACGTCGTAGACATCGCCAAAGCCCAGGGGTCGCAACCCCTGGGCTTTTTGAGTTTACGAGTCAACCGGACCGCCCACTACCCCTTGTTGCCATACCACTCATCCGGTGAGCCGAATGACAACACACTGCCGGATTCGATCTCGTGCGGCGGAGAGATGGCAGGCAGCGCGGGGGGGTCGACTCGGCGAGTGGCTGCGCCAGACTGACGATCATGAATCGCATCCCAGCGGTGCGCCTCGTCGAGGTCATACTCGCCCGCGTCATAGTCATCGTACCGGCAGACGTAGCCCGGTTGCTTGGAGCGGTAGACTTCATCCTCATACTCTTCCAGCACTCGCTCTTGAATCAGGTCTCGACACACCGAGTTGATCGGATGGGCGATGTCGGCGTACAGCTTGGCCCGTCCATCGGTCCCCTTCACGGCCCGGTCGTCCCGCTGCTGCTGGCCACATTGTGAGCAGTAGGCCGACCGCAAGGCGTTCTTGCCGTGGCAGCTGGGGCAATGATCAGTCAGCTTGCGGCTGGGCATGGCCACGAAGGCCCCCTTGATGCCGCGAATGATCTTGAGATCACGCACCACAAAGCAGCCATCGATGGTCATCGAGCAGAACGCCAGCAGTCGCTCGGCGTTGTCGCTCATCAGCTTAATGCGAACTTCCGTAATCTCCACGAGACCGTCCTCCTGAGGGGAGTGGAGCCAGTGGCCCATTGAGCCACGAGCGAGAGGACATGAACACGGTGTCAGTTCAAGGGTGTCAATCAGTGACCGGCGAAAACCTCGCCGGTGCGGTGTTGATGTCTGAGGTGTGTTGCCCTGAAATCAGGGACTTGTCTCAGGTGGCCGTTTGCACGACGAAGACCTGGCCAGGACGCACTGCTCGAAGCTGATGGGCTGCGCGCACCGCCTGCCCGCGATGGGCACACAGGGCGAAGCAGGAAGACCCGCTCCCGGTCATCATTCGGCCCACGCTCGTCACCCGATCGAGGGCAGCCAGGACTCCGGCCACCTCGTCGCTTAATTCTCCAGCGGGCACCTCGAGCGAGTTGTGCAGCTGGGCTCCCATTTGACAGAGATCGCCGGTTTGAATGACTTGTCGAATCGCCGCGCTGTCACGCGTGGTTCGATCGGGCTGGAGAGCCTGGAAGACATCGCGAGTGCTCAGCCCGCCGGGGGGCTTGACGATGACGAAGTGCAATGGACGGGGAAGGGGCTCCGGGGTGATCTGCTCCCCTCGACCTCGGCAGACGGCCAAGGGCACTGAGTCGAGAAAGAAGTTCACATCGCTGCCAAGTCGGGCCGCCAGAGGATGCAGCTCTTCCGGCGTCAGCCCCAGGTTCCACAGACGATTCAGCCCCACCAGTGTTGCAGCTGCGTCACTCGATCCGCCGCCGAGACCGGCCTGAAGCGGGATCGACTTCGCGAGCTGAATGGTGGCTCCCCGTTTGCAGCCGGTGTGATCGCGCAGCAGTGTCGCGGCTTTTAGGATCAGGTTTCGCTCATCAAGCGGAAGCAAGGCTCGCATGGCGGAGGTCAAACCCGGTGAGGCATCATGAAGTGACAACTCCAACCGGCCACTCTCATTCGACTCAAAACGAAGAGTGTCAAACAGGCCAATAGAGACCATCAGGGTCTCCAGCTCGTGATAACCGTCGGGTCGCTTGCCGAGAACGTCGAGAAAGAGGTTGAGCTTCGCCGGCGTTCTCACGACAAGGGACGGCCCCTGCCAGTGAAGTCGCATCCGTGTCACATCCTGATGAAGAGGCTCACGCTGCTGTGACACAAGAACCAGCAGCTGATGGCTGCCGCTCCCTCGTGTCGGTCACACGTCCCAGCTCAGAATGAACTGTCTGTGTGAATCAAGAAAGGTTTCGTAAATTTGATGTTAGATCATCCATACGGAATGTCAATACGGCTTAACGCCGCGGGCATATCGAGTGTGTGCATCTCAAGCGTCGGCGGAGGTTCACCACGGATCCCCGTCATCAGAAGAACGTGACGCCAAAGATCCTCCGATCCGGAGCCTCGGATTTATACTCACGCGGGTCAGATCGAGGCGTACGACAGACGTCCTCGTCCGTCGCTCTCCGAGTTTTTTCACACGGACGGACAAGGATGTCCGTCCTGCGAATTGCCTCATTTCTCTCCGGGCGAAGTATAAAAACGCAGAGGGCGCTGAGAACGCAGAGTTCGGAAGGCATGTCTTTCTCGGCGTCCTCAGCGCCCACTGCAGTTTCCATTCCGCCGTATTCTGGCAGTCTTCTTTCACCTCCCCATGCCGCGAGAATCTGAGTCGGGAGGGGCTTCTGTTTGGGCGGCAGCCTACTTTTCTGAGGCACACACGCATAGCGAGTGCGAGACACACTTGGCCTTTCCAGCGATGGGACACGGAACTCCGCCCAGCCTCTGCGTCCGAGGAAGTCTGAAACGCAGAGGACGCTGAGAGCGCCGAGGAAGAACAGAGAAAGAGCAGAGCAGAGCAGAGACGTGCCGTCGACCGGGAGGTAGCCTCACTCAACCCCCAAAGATTCTCCGCGTCCTCCGCGCCCTCTGCGTTTCCACTCTGGTCCTTCGCCTGCCAGAAAACTCCCCCCCTGGCCAAGGGAACACGTCCGTCCCCGTGATGACGCTGGTCCCTCACCAGGTTCCCCCGGATCTGGTGCAGCCACGCCTTCATGGCCAGCGCCGAGAATCACCCGATCAGGAGGAGTCCGCCGAGCGATCCTCGGGAACAATCACCCAGTGCGTCTCGCCCGCCGGGTATACGAGTCTGGGGGCACCGATGGAATCGCGGGCGGGCGTCATTCACTTGTCGTTCGCACATGCCCAGCGGTCAGTCCACGGCTCGTTGCGTCGTATCCGCCAGGCGACATCGTCCTCACGTGTGCAGTGGTTCAGACCCGATGGTGACGGAGGTCAGATTCTCCGGGCCATGTGTGCGGGCATAGTCCCAGACTTGCTCGACGGTCAGCGATTCGACCAGATGCCGGATCTCATCGAGGGTCAGCACCCGCCCGAGATGGAACCAGTCACGCGCCAGCCCGGCGGCGCGGGAGCCGGTCGACTCCTGCTGCATGATAAGCGAACTCTTGGCCCGCACCTTGCAGCGTTCCAACTCGTCGACCGAGATCGAATTCGACAGGTTGCGAAGTTCCTTCAGTGTCACATCCCACGTCGCTTGAGCCCGCTCCGCTGTGGTGCCCGCGTAGACGATGACTCGTCCTTCGGTCTTAAGGGTGTTCAGGCTCGCGTACACCGTGTAGCACAGCCCGCGATTCTCTCGCACTTCGGTAAACAGCCGCGAACTGCTGCCGCCGCCCAGAATGCTGGTCGCGGCCCAGGCGGCGTAGTAGTCGGGATCGCTCGCCGAGACTGCGGGGTAGGCGATGGCCAAGTGCGTCTGCGTCGACTCGTGCGGGATATGCAGGCTGCCACTCGGGGCGGGGATCGCTTGGGGAATGGGCGGGGCGGTCCCCTGCCAATCGCCGAGCAACTGCTTGATTTGCTCGATGACCGCTTGGGCATTCACATTGCCCGCGACGCCGAGAATGGCCCCTTGCGGCACGACGCAACGGCGGAAGTGGTCGCGGACTCCATCCGGAGTGATGGCCTCTAGCTCCTCCATTGTCCCGTCTGTCGGTCGGCCCCACGGCATGTCGTAGCAACGTTTGCGGAGCTCGACGAACGCCTTGCGCTGCAGGTCGTCTTCCTGAGCCAGCAGCGATTGCTCCACGCCACTGAGAACCGGTTCGAACAGGTCTTCTTCAAAGCTCGGGGCGAGCAGGATGTCTCGGTAGATCTCAAACGTGGGGGCCAAATTCTCCGCCAGCGTGGCCCCCGAGAGCGTCAGAAAGTTCCACCCCACCTGCTCGTCCCGCTGCACTCCCAGCCGGTCGAGGGCCGACGACAGCTCCCGGTTCGGCCGCTTCCCCGCTCCACGCGTGATCCAATCGGCCAGAGCCGAGGCGGTCCCGTTGGCTCCTGGCGGCTCGTACAGACTCCCCGCCGGGACGAGCAGCGCAAACGAGGCCGAGCGCACATCGGGCATCTCCTCGACGATCACGGTCAGCCCGTTGGGGAGGGTCTCCGAGCAGATGACTGTGGACGGCGATGAGATCGGTTGTGGCATCGAGTCTTGTGATCCGTGAGGCTGCTTCTGGAGAGTCGGCATGACAGACAGCATCGGAGAGCGTATTCGTTTGCTCCCGTGATCGCCAATCCAGTGGGAGGATTCTGCCGCAGATCAACACGGATAAACACAGATAAGAATGCCGGATGGTCCACTTTCAGGGATGTAGGCATCCATCCTCTTCATCTGTGTTTATCCGTGTTGATCTGCGGCAAGAACTCCTCCATCGTCCAAATACGAGAACAGACTTCGGAAGTCTCGGAAGACTTCGGAAATCCGTTGGCCACCCCGAATGCAGAGAGTATTCGCCCACCTTCTGGCAAAGGTAGCTACGTTTGCCAGATCGCTGACGGCTGGTTTCTGTTCCCCGCCCCCGTCTGCCATAATCCCCGCCCGCGTTCTCCCGCTCTGGCTGACCGCTGACTGCTTGATTGCTGAAAGCTCCCTCCCCCCATGCCGCTTCTGAACATCACTGAACTCAGTTACCACCTGCGGGGCAAGGCCCTGCTCGATGCGGTCTCCTGCCGGGTCGAGCCTCGGGAGCGCATCGGCCTGCTCGGTCGCAATGGGGCGGGAAAGACGACGTTCATGCGGTTGTTAAGTGGGGAGATCGAAGGGGACGGCGGGACGCTGGCGTTTCATCCCGGCTCGCGCGTGGCCCGTCTTCCCCAAGAGGTGCCACTAGACCTGGCGGGACCGGTGATGGAAGTGGTGCGGCAGGGGTTCGACGCCAACAGCCAGGAGCCCGAGTGGCAGGAGGAGCAACGGTCCGAGCAGATCATCCAGATGATGGAACTCGATCCCGAGGCGGCGTTCGAGCGACTCTCCTCGGGGATGAAGCGGCGGGTACTCCTCGCGCGGGCGATCGTCTCGAAACCGGACATGCTGCTGCTTGACGAACCGACGAACCATCTCGATATGGATTCGATCCAGTGGCTAGAGACGTTTCTGGGACGGTGGGACGGGGCGTTGATCTTCGTGACCCATGATCGCCAGTTCCTGCGCCGACTCGCCACTCGCATCATGGAAATCGATCGCGGACGACTGTTCGACTGGTCCTGTGACTATGACACGTTCCTCGTTCGCAAAGAGGCAGCGCTCGCGGTCGAGGACAAGCAAAACGCTCTGTTTGACAAGCGACTGGCCATCGAAGAGGTCTGGATTCGGCAGGGGGTCAAGGCACGCCGTGTTCGCAACGAAGGCCGCGTCAAGGCCCTGGAGAAGCTGCGGATCGTGCGCGGCGATCGCCGCGACCGCGTAGGCAAGGTCCGCCTCGAAATCCAAGAGGCCGAACGCAGCGGGGCACTCGTCGCCGACCTCAAGGGGGTCTCGTTCAGCTACGCCGACCGCACGATCGTCGATACCTTTACAACCACGGTCATGCGCGGCGACAAGATCGGCATCATCGGTCGCAACGGGGCGGGCAAGACGACCTTGCTGCGGCTGATCCTCGGGCAGCTGGAGCCGACCTCGGGCAAGGTGCGACTCGGGTCGAACCTCCAGATCGCCTACTTCGATCAGCTGCGCCAGACGCTGAACGAAGACGAGACCGTGCAGCAGAGCGTCGGCGATGGATCCGACACGATCACGATCAACGGGGTCGACAAGCATGTGATCGGGTACTTGCAGGATTTCCTGTTCGCCCCGGACCGGGCGCGGACGCCGATCAAGTACCTCTCGGGAGGGGAACGCAACCGCGTGCTGCTGGCGAGATTGTTCTCCAAGCCCGCCAACATTCTCGTGCTGGACGAACCGACGAACGACCTCGATATGGAGACGCTGGAATTGCTGGAAGAGCGGCTCGTCGACTTCAACGGCACTGTCCTGACCGTTAGCCATGATCGCGAGTTCCTGAACCATGTCGTCACCAGCACGATCGTGTTCGAAGACGACAGCGTCCGCGAATACGTCGGCGGCTACGACGACTGGGTTCGCCAGCGGGCTCTGTCCGTCGAGGCGGAAACGGCAGCTTCGGTGAAAGCTTCCATCGCGACCGCCACCACTGGCGACAAGCTGACTCCGGCTCCCCGAACACGCAAGCTCTCGTTCAAGGAGCAGCGAGAACTGGAGTCACTGCCGGTGCTGATCGAGACTCTCGAAGTCGACATTCGCGACCTGCATGCAGACATGGCGATGCCGCAGTTCTACCAGCAACCCGGCGAGAAGATCGCCCAGGTGCAGAAGCAACTCACCGAGCGGAAAGCCCAGCTGGCGAAGGCGTTTACGCGCTGGGAAGAGTTGGAGTAGTCATCACGAGGAAGACACTGGTCGATGCGACTCACGGGAGCGTGACCGTCATTGATCTCGGGCCTCGTCCTTCAGAAATCGATGGAGCGATACTCAGAACATGCAGTGACAGCGGAGTACTCGACGCATAAGATCATCCTCCCCATCCGGAGTTGAATGCCATGCCCGCAATCCCCCAACATTTTTCCGATCAGATGGGGGCGGTGAGTCGTTTGGCGGATCAAGCTGCGATACTGGACAATGAGTATTTCACCGCCCTGAGTCAGGACGCGATGAGTCGGGCGGCATTCTGCGAAACGCAGAAGCAGTTCTTTTTTGCCGTCGGCTTTTTCTCTCGCCCGATGGCGGCACTCATGGCCCGCATTCCGGATTCGGGGGCTAGGGCGGCACTCATTCAAAATCTCGCCGATGAACATGGGTTCGAGGATCAAGGAGGCCAGCCAGCGGCGTTCGATCCTCAGCTGGCTCATGATCGGACGTTTCTGCGGTTTCTCGGAACGCTGGGGGTCACGCCGCATGAGATGGGGAGTACCTGCGAGCGGTCTCCGGTGCGCGCCTTCAACGCAGCGTTGATGGGGGCCTGTGTGGCGGAGCCGATTGAGGTCGCCTTTGGATGTCTCGGTGTCATCGAGTACGTGTTTGCCGACATCTCGGCGTTGATCGGCCAAGTGGTCGTGGAACGTGGTTGGGTCAGCTCTGAACAACTGGTCCATTACAAGCTGCACGCGGAGATCGACAAGCACCACGCGGCGGAGTTCTTCCAGTCCACAGCTGCTGCGTGGACAGGTGGAGGAGTGGGGCGAGCGAATGTGGAGAGCGGAGTTGAGTTGGGGCTGTATCTGTTCAATCGGTTGTATCTCGATCTGTACCGCGATGCGGGAGCCGTGGGATGACCGCAGTACCGATACCGCATTTGAGTCCCGAGATGCTGGAGTCCTCGCATGAGAGACACTCTGGGCGAAACGGGGTTCGTTTCGGCCAGTTCGTGTTGATCTATTTGGCCAGTTCGGCGCTGACGCTCTACTCAGTATCTCTCATGAATACCTGGTGGCAGTGGGGGCTGCTCGCTCCGTTCTATCTGCTGTCGGCGGCTTCGTTGCATGGGATCAGTCTGTTCACGCATGAGGCGGTGCATGGGACGCTCGCGCGGAACCGATGGCTCAACGATCTCCTGGGAGCGCTGTGCGCGTTCCCGGTGCTCCAGACCTGCACAGCTTATCGGGTGCTGCACTTGCGTCATCACCAGCATCTGGGGAACGATGGCGACCCCGACCATTACGAGAACTACACTCGCTGGACCTGGATGGTGTTTCTGATGAACTGGCTCAGACTGCTGATCGGGTATCCGGTCTACATCACCGCGATCCCGCTCATGGGTTTTCGGCAAGGCACCGCTCGTGAGCGGTGGTGGATCGCCGCCGAGGTTAGCGTGCTGATCACTCTGATTCTGCTGGTCTGGTTCTCTCCGATCCCCCGGATCTGGTTGCTGCACGGCTGGTTGATCCCGATGCTGTGCATCAACAGCATGGTGAACATTCGCGGGATGAGTCAGCACACGTTGCTCGAACATGCTGCGGACGAGGTGCTGGGGACTCGCACGATCCTGACCAGCAGACTCGTCCGGTTCTTCATGTGCAACGAAAACTACCACCTGGAGCACCACCTCTATCCGGGGGTCCCGTGGTACAGCCTGCCGCGCGTGCATCACGCGCTGGAGGATGAACTCCGCGCTCACGGTGCTCCCTACATTCCGTCGTATTCCTCGTTCGTGTGGGAGTTCATGCGTGACAGCCTGGAACGCAGCCCTCTGGGCTGGGGCCGAAGTCATCCGCCCGTGTGAGTTACCGTATGACTGACACGGACCAGTGCGACCATTGTTGGGCACTCCCGGAACAGCTGTTCGCGGCGCTCGGAGCCGTTGTGGTTCTCGCCTTGTTCTGGCGATCCGGCGTCAGTGGCACAGCTGCGATCTCGGCGGGTCTGTGGGTGGTCTACGTGCTCGGCGTGATACGTACCTCTCCCTTCTGGCGATTGCGGTTGCTCATCAACTACTTCGCCGTCTGGGCATTCTACGGTGGCTCCAGCTACGCGATTGAGGCACTCCGCCTCCCGCTTCATCATGAGCAACTGCTGGCTTGGGATCGGGCACTCTTCGGAGAGACGCCGGGCGTCGCGTGGCAGGGACAGGCTCAGGGATGGCTCAATGATCTGCTGAGTGCAGGCTATCTCAGCTATCACGTTTATCTACACTGGGTACTCGCGGAGGCACTCTGGAAGACGGACTCCCGGCGGGCGGCCTATAGTCGAGTCCTGTTCACAGCGTTCGCAGTCGGGTTCATCGGTTACTTTGTGTTTCCCGCAGGCGACCCGCGAGTGGCCTATCCGGAGTTGTTCGCTGGCCCTGTGGAAGGCGGCTGGATGACTCACCTCACTCACTGGATCGTTGGAAATCTGGCGGCGAAGTACGATGCCTTTCCGAGTGTCCACATCTTGGTGACCACGGTAATGCTGGCGTGTGACTGGCGCTGGAACCGGACTCGGCTGTGGATCATGGCTGTCCCTACGCTGTTCATGGCGGCTTCCACGATGCTGCTGCGACTGCACTTCGCGGTCGATTTGTTGGCCGGGGCTGGGCTGGCGATGGGAGTGTTGGGCCTCGTTCGTATTCATGAGATTCGCATCGATGACTGAAACCACGGACAGCTCAAAGACGACCTCTACCGATCCATTGGCGAGAGAAGCGGCAGCGCTGCCGCTCGCCTTTGCCCAGGTCCGGGAAGATCCGCAGCTCGATCTGCATCTGGTCCGCCAACTGCCCGCGTTGCCGACCGTCGTCATGATCGCTTCGGGAGGCGAGACCGCGATCTCTCTGGGGCGTGAATCACTGGGGGCACTTCATCTTGTTGACATGAACAGATCGCAGCTTGCGCTCACCGGTCTCAAATGGGAACTGGCCAGAAGATCGCCCGATCAAGCCGCCGCCATACTCGGGCACATTCCGCTGCCGCCGGAGGAACGCTCCGCCGAGTTGAAGAAGCTGCTGAACCAACTCGATCTCGCCCCATCGGTGTTTGGTCCACCGGAGTTTGTCGCGCTCGTGGGACCAGATCACGCGGGTCGCTACGAGAGAACCTTCGCGGCACTCCGATCAGCGATGGAGCCGCATCAGGCTCAACTGGAGTTACTCCTCGCCTCTCACGATCTCGAGTGGGCCGCAAAGACCTCGGCTCCGGAGACCGAATTCGGCAGGGCTCTCGACCGGGCGTTCGAGCAGGTGATGTCGCTGCCGAATCTGGTCCAGTTGTTCGGGGCAGAGGCGACCCAGAACCCGCGTCGGTCGTTCGCGAGCCACTTTGCTCACCGGACTCGAGTCGCCCTTGAGCGATTCCCTGCCAGCACCAATCCATTTCTCTGGCAGATCTTTGCCGGGCGGTTTCCCCCAGGTCACCGCTATGACTGGCTCCAGCCGGAGTGCGGTGGTGGGACGGCGTGCCGCGTGACTCCGACTTATCATCATGGCCGAATGAATGAGGTTCTCGACTCACTGCCGCCCAAGTCTGTCGATCTGGTCCATCTCTCCAACATCCTCGACTGGCTTTCCCCGACCCAGGCCGAGGCGACCCTGGCAAGTGCGAGCCGTGTGCTGAAACTCGGCGGGCGGGCCATCATTCGCCAGCTGAACTCGACGCTCGACATCCCGTCGATCCCTTCGACGTTCGACTGGGATCTAGAACTCGGCACCCGATTTGAATCCATCGACCGCAGCTTCTTCTACCCCGGAATCTTCGTCGGAGTCCGGCCATGACGATTCACCAGCTGAACTCTCCGCCTCCCCCGGAACTCGGGATCGCTCTCGAAGAGTTCGAGCAGTCGTTCCTGTATCCGCTGGGGCCAGAGCAGAAGTTTCGGATCTCGCATGGTCGGGAGTACCTGCCGTTCTTCCGGGCGATGGGAGAGGCCACTCTGCTGGTCGCGGAAGACAAAGGGCAGGTCCTGGGGACTCTTGTTCTGATCCGGCGAATGGTCCGCATCCGAACTGTAGCGGGCACACAAGACGAACCGGCATATTACTTGTGTGACCTGAAACTACGGACGGAATGGCAACGGACTCCGCTCCTCGCCCGCTTGATCGCTACCGCTCGAAGTCACATCGAGTCCAGCGGCTGCCAGCGTTGTTATTGCGTCGTGATGGGCGGCACTGGTCGGCGACCCACGGACTACACCGGACGAATGGGAGTCCCGCCGTTTGAGCCGCTCGGTGAGATCATGATCATGCGGCTCTCACCCCGTGAGACATTGGCGATCGACGACACCGTCCGAATCGCAACGGTGTCCGATGTGGAAAATCTCTGCCAACAAATCCGAGGCGAAGGTGTCTCCGCAGCGTGCGGACTCAGCTCCGAACGATCGCTGATGACACCGCTGGGGTTCATCGACTCCACCGGTCTCGCCTGTGGAAAACTCGAAGACACTCGGCGCGGGAAGCGGCTGCACTTGGAGTCCGGCGAGGAACTGCTGTCGGCCCACCTCTCGACTTGGGCGTGGACCGATGCTCGCGCCGGAGCGAGAGTCCTCCAGCAAGCTCTCGCGGTGACCCTTCGAAACGGCTTCCCGGCACTCTTCGCAGCCCTCCCTCGTCCGTGGTATCCCGAGCTCGCTCCGCTCTTATCCCCTCTCCAGATCCAGGAAGCCCCAGCGACCATCTTCGGCACCGGATTCGACCTGGGCCAAGACTGGTGGATCGATACCGCCGAGATTTAACGCCTGCTGATAACATCGCGAGGAGTAGCGTGTCGAAAAGCCTTCGCCGCCACCCGCTTGCCGGGGTGTTTCCTGTCGAGTGCGCTACAATATCGAATCAGCGCGGGAACCTTTGGGAGTGTGTGCGTCAGGAACGTGTGCGTCCCCTGACCACTGGCACTGCCCAGACAGATCACGCGAAATCAACAGGTGTCATAGAGAACGCGACAGGTCGGAGGAGTGAAAACGCAGAGGACGCGGAGAACGCAGAGTTGGGAAGAGGTGCCTCTTGTGTTTGCGTCCTTCGCGTCCTTTGCGTTTCACACTTCCGGTACGCTGGTTTGAAGCTTCTCATGCGCGGTGGCCGGAAACTGTGGGGCATCGTCTGAGGACTTCGAAGGCACATTCCTCCGTCATGAATTTCCGAGTGCTGACTCCTGTTGTGATGCATGCCCCCCCCGTGACACGCTCCAGTGGCGGGGAAGATATTTCTGTCCGCCTGCCCTAAACTCGTTTTCAGTGTGGCAGTAGCATCGGGAATTGCTGCGGTCAGGGTGCGAGGGGGAGGCGGGACGGACGGGCAAATGTGCCCGTCCCACGGAGGCGGATCGATGTTACCACTGGCGGGACGTGTCGCAGTGGTCACCGGCGGAGCCAGTGGAATTGGGCGGGCGACAGCGATTCGATTGGCACAAGCGGGTGCGATCGTGACCGCGTGCGACCTGCGAACACGGCCCGAGAACGAGGCGGCGTTTGGTCCGCTGGGGATCGTGCAGCGGACCTGCGATGTGCGGGACCTCACTCAGCTTCAAGCTGCGATTGATGACGCGGCGACGCGCGGTGGTCGCCTCGACATCCTGGTGAACAATGCAGGGATCACGATGTCCAAACAGGTGCCCGAAGTCAGCGAAGAGGATTGGGATCGCTGCCTCGATACGAATCTCAAGGCGGCGTTCTTCGGGGTGAAGTTCGCCATCCCCCACATGCGCCGCAGCGGAGGCGGGTCGATCGTGAACATGTCGAGCAACGCGGGATTGCTGCCTCGGGCACATGACCCGGTCTACTCAATCAGCAAGCTGGCTCTGGTGGGGCTGACCAAAAGTCTCGCTCTCTCCCATGCCGCCGACCGGATTCGCGTCAACTGTGTCTGTCCCGGTCCGGTCGCCCAGACCGATATCATGGACGATGACTTGGCGGTCCAACCCGACCCGATCGCAGCTGCAAGAAAGAGTATCGCAGCCAGCCCGCTGGCGAAGGCGTGGGACCGCATGATGACTCCGGAGGAGATCGCCGCAGCGGTGTTCTATTTGGTGAGTGACGCGGCCATGATGGTCACGGGCACATCACTGGCGATCGATGGCGGGAAGTCACTGGGAGTACCGCCGGGATGAATCTCCAAAATGACTCCATACCTCCACTGGCCAAGACACCCGCTGTTCCCAAAACCTGGAACCAGTGGTGGAGGCGGCTGGGGTTTCGTCTGGTGTTTGCCTATGTGGGAGTGGTCGCGATGCTGGCCTGGTTCCAACGCACATTGATGTACCAACCGCGCAAGGGGCCAGTACCGATCACAGCTGCCGAGGATCTGGCTCCGCATCTTCGTGAGTGTCAAGTCACAGCTCATGACGGGATCAAGCTGCACGGGTGGTTGAGTCTGGTCGACGCCCGCAGTGAGATTGGCCAGTCACAACCGCTGTCACAGCTGGGGGCCAAGAACCGGCTGCTGGTGGTGATGTTTGCGGGGAATGCCGGAAACCGGTTGTCGCGCGTGTCCCAGCTGGCGTTGTTTAATGGATTGGGATGCGATGCGTTGCTGGTGGACTATCGTGGCTACGCGGAGAACGTGGGAGAGCCGTCGGAAGCAGCGTTCTTGAAGGATGCCCGGACGGTGTGGGATTTTGCGGTGCAGGAGTTGGGCGTGCCTCCCGAGCGGGTTGTGATCTCGGGTGAGTCACTGGGCGGAGGGGTAGCGACGGGCCTGGCGTGCGAGGTTTGCCGGGCGGGCCAGACTCCGGCAGCACTCGTGCTGCGCGCGACGTTTTCGTCGATGGCTGATACCGCGTCACATCACTATTGGTGGCTGCCCGTGCGGCAGGTGTTGATCGATAAGTACCCGAGTGTGGAGCGAATGCCCTCCGTCGATTGCCCGTTACTCTGCTACCACGGCGATGACGACGAGATCGTTCCGTATGCCCAAGGCAAGCAGCTCTTCGAAGCCGCTCCCCCGCAATCGAAGTGCGGCATCGAGAAGCGGTTCCTGACGATCTCCGGAGCGGGGCATAACGACATCTACCGCATCGGCAGCCACGAAATCACACGGGCCATCCATGAGTTGCTGGAAGCGGTTCGACTCCGCGCACGGAACTCCGCCGAACACTGATCCTCGTGCCACTTCAACCCAAGTTGCCGACAGAGAGAGTTCATGGTGAGGCTGAGCCCGGACGGTATACTCTCCATCCGACTCACTGGCTTGAGACACTGTGAGGCCATCCCGATCATGGTCCCTGACCCGCGTCATTCGATCGACAAGGACCAAGCATGCTCTGGCGGACGATCGTCGTTTTGATTCTGGTGGCGATTGCCGCGTGGACCGACCTGCGCGAGCGGAAGCTCTACAACTGGAACACCTACTCCGGAATGTTGATTGGGCTGGCGATGCACACATTGCCCGGCAGTCCGCTCGCCTTCACCGATGCGTTGGCGGGGTGGTTCGCGTGCGGCTTTCTCATGCTACTCTGCTTTGTCTTAATGCCCGTCGGGGGCGGAGACGTGAAGCTGCTAGCGATGATTGGAGCGGGACTGGGACTGGAAGACGGTCTGACCGCCTTGCTCTGGACGTGTACGCTAGGAGCGATTAGCGCTCTGGCCTCGGTGATCTGGCAGGTCGGTGCGTGGACTATTCTGACGGGAGCTGTGCATCGAGCTGGCTTGCTGTTTCGCGCCCGAGGCTGGGTGCCGTGGTCGACCGAGCAGAAAGCAGTCCTGAATCAGCGTTTTCGTCTCGGCCCGTGTGCGCTGTTGGCGGTGGTTATCACCCGGGCGGAAGTGCTGCTCGCTGGACTGTAGGTCAGTCATTGACCTCCACAGCATCCATCTGACCGTGCCACAGAACTCCCCCTGAAGCCCTCCCCTGGACCACTCGCACTTCAACACACATGTCGCCCATGAGACCACCAGTGCCAACTCGCGACTGTGCGGGGTCGCATTCGCAGCAGCTTCTGATGATTCCCCACAGGTCAACATCACACATGCCCACGATCGCGTTTCTGACGATGCACTCTCTGGATGGTTTTGAGTGCGATGATGAACTGACCATCGAGCCGCTGCGTCAGCACGGGATCGAGGTCGCTTCGATCCCGTGGCAAGAGCCCACCGATTGGCGGCAATTTGAGGCCGTGGTCGTCCGCTCTCCGTGGGATTATCAGTCACGCTTCCAAGAATTCATCGAGGTATTACGCACGATCGATCGCAGCGGAACCCCGCTGTGGAATCCGCTCGCGTTGATGGAGTGGAACCTGCATAAGTCGTATCTGCTGGATTTACAGTCGCGTGGCGTTCCCATCGTCCCCACGATTCGAGGGAGCGATCTCACAACCGAACGATTGCGTAGCCTACCCTTAGAACTGGACACGCCGGAGATCGTGATCAAGCCCATCGTCGGGGCCGGGGCGCAGCGGACGCACCGCCTCCGATTCCCGTGGACCAGTGCCGCCGAGGAGGCCGCTGTCGCCGACCACGCAGACTCGGAGTATCTCGCCCAGCCGTACCTGCGGACCATTGCCGATGAGGGGGAATACTCGCTGATCTATTTCGAAGGCCAGCTGAGTCATGCCATCCTGAAGACTCCAAAACCTGGCGACTTTCGCTCTCAAGAAGAGTTTGGCTCGCGACTGACCCAGATTACTCCTGACGCCCAGCTGCGAAGTCACGGGGATCAAGTCATGGCCGCCTTACCCACGCCCCCGCTCTACGGCCGTGTCGATCTGATTCGCCACCACGAGGGATTCGCCTTGATGGAAGTCGAGCTGGTCGAGCCTGCTCTGTACCTGAGAAAAGCACAGGGAGCCGCCGAAAGATTCGCAGCGGCGCTGGCCAGCATGCTGGTGCATTGAACAAATTTGCTATCCTCTCACAGTCCCCACCGAGCGGGGGCCGAGTTCTCCGGTGGTTCACTGCCCCCCCCGAGTAATCCCTCATGCTGCAACTCATCGCGGAAGGCCCGGAACCTCGGCAGCGCTGGCGGCAGGCGTTGGCGTCGGACCGCGACTATCGGCTGGGGCGATCGGGTGAGGTCGAGTTGCCGGTGCCGTGGGAACCGGCGATGTCGCGGGTGCATTGTTTGGTCCGAGCCCATCACGGAGAGATCGAACTCGAGGTCTCTTCGCAGGCTGGCAACCCGGTCTACCATCGCGGCGAGCCGATTCAAAAGGCTCGGCTCGCCGGGTCCGAGAGCTTTGTCATCGGTCGTACCCGATTCATCGTGGCCCATGCCGATACCGATGACTCCAGCGGCAGTGACAGCCCCGTCGAAGAGGTTGTCGTGACTCGGCAGCAACTTCAAAACGTCCGCTACGAGGATCCCGACCGCCGCATTGATGTCCTCGCGAAACTCTCCGAAGTCTTTGGCAGTGCTCACGGAGAGATGGAACGCGACAGCCGCCTGGTGAGTCTCATCCTCACCGGAGTGCGATCTGCCGAAGCCGCTGCGATCATCGCCCTCGAAGACGACGGCACAATCCGCCTGCGTAGCTGGGAACGTCGGCGCGAGACGGCGGGGGCGTTTCGCCCGAGTCGCCGCCTCGTGACGGATGCCCTCGGTCGCAAACAGACGACGCTGCACCTGTGGGATCCCGGCACGGTGAGCGCGGAGACCGAGACCGACTACACCGTCTCCGCCGAATTCGACTGGGCGTTCTGTACGCCGGTGCGAGGCAGTCGTGGGCATCGTTGGGGCGTCTACGTTGCCGGACAGTCGCCGGTCCACACGGGCACGACCGGGCGGCAGGTGCTGCAAGCGGACATCAAGTTTACCGAACTCCTGGCCGAGTTGATTGGGTCGGTTGACCGTCAAAACCGACTGGAAGGAGATTTAACCGTACTCCGGCAATTCCTCTCCCCACCAATCCTGACCGCGCTGGAACGAGCGGGAGACCGCGAGTCACTGGCCACTGATCTGGAACCGCGAGAGTGCGATGTGACCGTGCTGTTCTGCGATTTGCGGGGCTTTAGTCAGCGGTCGGAGGAGGCCTCCGGAGACCTCCTGGGGTTACTGGGCCGCGTGAGCGGGGCTTTGGAGATCATGACGCAGAACATCCTCAAGCATGGAGGCGTGACGGGGGATTTTCTCGGTGATGCGTCGCTGGGTTTCTGGGGTTGGCCGTTTGCCAGCGAGGAGGCCCCGCTCAATGCCTGCCGCGCCGCCCTGGCGATCCGCCGCGCCTTTCAAAAAGCCCGCGAGACCCCAAACCACCCGCTCAACGACTTCGAAATGGGGATCGGCATCGCGCACGGGCGGGCCGTCGCCGGGAAGATTGGCACCAGCGACCGCGTCACCGTCACCGTCTTCGGCCCCGTCGTGAATCTCGCGGCTCGCTTAGAGACGATGACGAAGCAGCTGCGCGTGCCGATCCTGCTGGATGAGGCGACGGCCAAGCTGGCCCGTACCCGCTTCTCGCGCGAGGAAGGCCGCACCCGCCGTCTCGGCACAGTCCAGCCGTACGGCATGGAGACCACGCTGCAGGTCAGCGAGCTGCTCCCGTCCCTCGCCGAGTTCCCCGAACTGACCGATGAGCACATCACTCGCTACGAGCAAGGGGTCGACCACTTCACCGCCGGTCGCTGGGGCGAAGCCTACCGCTGCCTGCACGACATGCCCCCCACCGACCAAGCCCAGGACTTCCTGACCCTCCGCATCGCCCAGCACAACCGCAATCCTCCGCCGGGATGGAACGGCGTGATCCAGTTGCCGAATAAGTAGCTTGGGATTCATTCCAGGACGCTCTAGCACAGAACGTATTCCCTCTGCGGCGGAGTGGCCCGGACTCCGCTTTGAGTGTCTGGGTGACGTAGGAACAAGAGGTGTTTGCGATGGTGAGTTTGTCCTCAGTAGACGTGGGGTGGGACAAGCTCGCTGTGGAGCGCTGGCCCACCATGTTCGACGTTGCCCATG
>JANPCU010000427.1:0-10014 GCA_031431195.1 Planctomycetota bacterium
CCACACCACCAAATGCCAATGATTCGGCATCACGCAGTACGCCAACACCCGCATCTCCGTCCGCTCCACAGCCTCCCGCAACACCCGCTCGAAGGCTGCGTAGTCCTCCGGCGACTGAAAGATTGTCGCCCTCGCGTTCGCACGATTGTGAACGTGAAACAACGCACCACCATCTTCCGCTCGCTTCGCTCTTCCCATGATCACGGCATTCCACACAACCGGGACCAGCGAGTCAAGTATTAGGTTCCTGCGCACTTTATCTGCGCACTTTATCTGCGCATGACACCTTTATCTGCGCAAAATCGCCGCTCTCGGGCTGTGCGGCCCCGTCACTCTCGTGCTGGATAACGCCCGATATCAACACTGCGCGCTGGTGATGAACCTGGCCGCCGCACTGAACATCCAACTGCAATTCCTGCCGTCGTACTCCCCGAATCTGAACCTGATTGAACCCCTCTGGAAGTTCGTCAAACGTGATGTCCTGTACGGTCGCCACTACCATAACTTCACCGAATTCCGCGTCGCCATCGATGGCTGCCTGAACCGCATCCCCACCGAACATAAATCGAAACTCGCCAGCCTCATGACCCATCACTTCCAACGCTTCAACCCGGCCTCAGTTCTCACCGCGTGAGGTACACACAACCGGGACCAGCGAGTCAAGTATTAGGTTCCTGGCCCCTTTATCTGGCCCCCACCTTTATCTGGCCCCATGTATTAGGTTCCTGACAACTTTATCTGGTCCCTTTATCTGGTTCGGGAGTGCCACCCGACCCGGTGGTGTAGGTCTGGCCCGCGATCGTCAGGGCTTCGATCGACTTGCGGCCTCCGGTGTCGTAGGCCAGCGCCACCGGAACGACAAACAAAGGTTCCTCTTCCTTTATTCCTCTGACACCTTTATTCCTCACACCGGTCATGATGAAATGGCACGCTGTTTTCCGTCAGGGTTGGGGGAAGTCGGCCAGTTGAGTCGGCAGAACCAAGCTGCCTCTCTGAGACTCCAGAACCGCCGAAGGAAGCTTTAGTAAGCTGAGTGAGCCGGTGGCACAGTGTTCCAGGATTTCATTGGTGACAGCCGTCTTCATATCGCTGGGGAAGTCGTAGTAATCTGTGATCTCAACCAGATCGCCAGCGCTATATGTGTTGGGGAGGTCTTTGGTTTCGGTCTTGAAGTAGTAGCGGCTGCCGGTGTTGAGGAAGTGGAACGTTTTCTGTTCACGGGCCACTTCCTTTCCGCTGGGGTCGATCAGTCGGCTGATTACGTCGATGATCGGCAGGTAGTACACATTCTTTCCAAAGTGCATCTCTTCGTCGACCTGACCTCGCAAGAAACGTACTTCATAGGTCCACCCGCCGGGGCCAATCGACAGACCGGACTTGGTGATCTCTTTCACCAGACGGTCGGCGAAGTGCTGGCTCCACTCCTCGGCTCCGAGGTCAATGTCGAGTTTGAACTTCAGATTCGCCCCATTGATCAACTTGCGATCTGCGGCGAAGACGGGATGAGTCTTGATATCGGTGGTCTCGCCTTGACGAGCAGCGAACGTCCCGATGCCTGTCTTGAGTTTCAAATCCACGAGCGGCAGTGGGAACATTCCGTTGTAGATGTGTTCATTACCGAACCACGAGATCGTGGTGTCGGAGCGAACTTTATCGGAAACGAGAAGCGTACCGACCGAGGGCTCCCAGACCAGCCACAGACAAGGGGCAGGGAAGCCCGCCGGATCCATCTGCGCGGGCACCTCCGGCGGAACACCGGGGGAACGCTCGGCCTTCTTGGTCACGGCCACAATGTAGCGTCCGTCCGACGAGACCGTAATGCTCTCGATGGGATCGAGAACCTGCGCTGTCGCGGCACGGGCCAGACAGTGGCCCGTCATCAGATCCAAGGCATCCAGGTGCCCCGTTCGAGTCCCGGCCACCATCCACAAACTCCCCGGAGGAGCGACCGCAGCTGTGTATCCTCCGTCGACTTCCCGAGTGCATGAAACGGCGTTGTCGGCGAGCGTCCACCACGCTGCAATCCCTTGCGAGACCGTCACCAACTGGCCATCGGGAGTCCATCCGCTCCATTCGACCTCGGCGTGTTCCGTCGAGGGCTCCCAGCCCACCCGGTGCTGCCCCGCAGTCGTCCAGATGTCGACACGTTGCGGATTGGCGGGATCAGTCACGGCCAGCAGCGAACCGTCAACACTCAAAGCGATCCGGGTCCAAATCCCTGGGGGCGGTGGATTTCCCGGCAGGGCTTCCGCCACCGGGAAGAGCCAATCGGGGATCGCCCCCAGGCCGAATTCGTCTCCGATCGGTTGGCCGTTGGTCGAGTCATAGAGCTGGCACATAGTGAGCCGTGTTGTGTTAAAATCTTTGGGGTGGACCTTCAGCGGTTCGTAGCGCACGGCCAAGGCTCGGGTCGCTTGATGCGCCACGAACGTCCCTTTGACACGAGCGGGCAATGGGGCCAGTGGCTCGTGCGTCGACAGCTTTCCGGGCTGTGCAGGAGGCTCCGGGGCGATTCGCACCGTTGAGGATCGGTCGACGGGGACGGCTGCGGGACGTCCGCCCGCCCGATCATTCAGCGTTTGAGTGATCTCCGTCAGCCCGGCCATATCTAATTTCGTGACAAAGATCGAATCCTGTTTGTCTCGGTTGCGCGTACTCTTTGTGTTTGTTTGACTGACAAGGTCCTCTGGACGGTCCGCAGGCAGGTCCGTAGAACTCTTCAGCGTCGCCGGGAGTGCGGGATCGCGAGAGGTTCCCCGAACGAGACACCTCCCTTCGGGATCACATCGGAGTATCTGCTGCCGAAAGCTCATGACCGGCAACCCCGAGAATCGAGACAGGATCGCTCCGTTGAAATAGGATTCTGCTCCATCGCCAGCGGTTCCCCCCGAACCCGAAGCCAGAATCGTTCCGGGGACCGGCCCGGAACTGAGCCTGCCGTAAGCCGGGTCGTTACGCAGCATCTCACGCTGATGGAGCAGTCGGCCAGTCTCCATCGACCAGATCAGCAACCACGGAATATCACCACTATTCCGAATCGCAGACGTGAGGACATACAGCTCCCGGCCATCATCGCTGAAGCCCATCGCATTCCAGGATCGCGTCAAGGTGACAGGCTGCGGTCGTCCCGCCTGCCGGGGAGTCTCCATGAGGCGGTGAAAATCGGTGATCGGAATCGGGAGCTGTCCCACCATTTTGCCCGCCACGCGGTCGACGATGCGCAACGCTTCGGCTCCCGCGATGGCGATCAACCGCCCATCCGGACTGACGGCTCCCTGGCCAAAACTCGGCGAGTAGCCGGGCACCCAGTCTCCGACCCATTTGCAAGAGGGACCAGTCAACGCAATGTTTTTATCGAGCGTTCCCGTCGTGAGGTTCCAGACCTTAACCGACGATGACTCTCCGGCCGTATAGATTGCGATCTCATCATTCGAGACGAACTCGCACCACAGAACCTGCCCGTCGATGGGCAGAACGCAGGTTGGCTCTTTCTCGCCTCGTCTCCAGGCTGCCGGTTCGAACGCTCCTGCAACGAGCAGTTCGTCCCCATGCATCGCCCCGACCAGCCACGTGCCGTCTGGACTCAGACAGGGGGCGTCGTGGTATCTCACTGATCCCTCGAACGATCCCGCTGTTTCCCCCGTCCGCAGATCGATCAGCTCTCCCGATTTGGCTGGGCCGTTCGGTGTATACGGCGGCACAATTAAAGCATACGGCCCATTTCGTGCCGCCATCACTGGATCGTAGATCGGGAGATCAATCGCCTCACTCCAGGGGGCCGTCCTCAGTCGAGCGTCCCGATCCCATTCCACTTTCCACGGTGTTGTCTCTTTCGCATCTGCAGCCGGGACGATCTCTGGAGCCGCCGCTTGATCGAGCGGTGGCAGCGCTGGTTTGAAAAACTCGTTGGAGTGGCCCGTCCCCACGGTGGGGGTGTCATAAATGATCGCCCCGCCGCCCTTCATGTCGACGCTGGCGTTGCCGAAATCAATTCCCTCGGGATTGGCTGCGCCTAGTCGCCCAGCCGACGACGCCAACGAGCAGCAGGACCCCGACGACTCCTCCTCCAAGAACCAGTGCATCCTTCTGCCTCCATTCCCCCCAGGGTTTCCACACTGGTCGTCGAGGCTCGGCCTTTTCTATTTGCTTCTTGGACTTCTTTTTCTTCTTCGGGACCGCTGTCCCGAGATCGTCGAGTCCGCCCAGGTCTCCCCAGTCATCGCCGGGATTGCCAGGTTCGTCTGGAATCGGCTCCGCATCGTGTGGTTCCGTGGCGGCACCTTCCCCGGGATCAGGCTCGGGCGATCGAATCGGCTGGTCAGAGGCCGGGCCTTTGGATCGATCGACCTTGACTCGAAACCGGGCCTGACAGGCCCCGCATGTCGTCGTCGATTGCGTGGGGTCCACAGAAAGCAAATTCTGGCAACGCGGACAGCTCATGGACTTTGGCATGGGTTCAGCTCAGACGGATACTGGGAAGCTCGTCGGTTACCGGGAACTCCATTCGTGGGCGCATTGTAACGGCTGTGTCTGTTCGTCCAGAGCAAGCGGTCGGGGGGCATGCTCTGACGCATTGGGAAGGGCGTGAGAGTGGCTTGCTGTTTGGTCTTCATGCTCGGGGGAACTCACCACATCCTTCGAGAACTCAGGAACGTGCCAGCTCGGCCATCCAGTAGTCCTCTACTTCCCTTGCACGAACTGAAACAGGTCGGCGAGGTCTTGGGGGGTGATTTCTAGTTCCAGGCCTTCGGGCATGAAGGATTTTCCAGTGGACTTGAGTTCATCGAGATCGACTCGCAGCAGTGTGGTTTTCTTGCCGTCGGTCTTGGCGAGGGTCAGGCTGGTGGCGGTTTCGTCGGTGATCATGCCGGGGAAGACGCGGCCATCTTTGGTGGTCGCGACGTAAGCGGTGTACTTGCTCTCGATGGCTTGATTGGGGTCGAGGATCGCCCGGATCAGGAACTCGCTCGACTTGTTGGTCAGGGCTGCAAGCGGCGGGCCGATTTCCTGGCCGAGGTCGCGATGCTTGTGGCAGGTGGCACACTTCTTCTCGAACGGCACTCGCCCGTGGGCCTCGTCCCCGGCGAGCGACAATGCGGGTTTAAACTTCTCCAGCACCGCTTGCCGTGTCGAAGGTGCGGTGGACAGCAAAAGTGTCTGGGCGAGTTTACTGATCTTCTCGTCCGCCGACTGCGTGAGCGTATTTCGCGTCGCGGCGTCGAAGTCACTCGCGGGGATCTGCTGCGACTCGACGGCCTGCAAGAGGGCCAGTGATGTCCCCGTTCAGCTGGTCAACACGGCTTGTGCTTCTCGACGAGCCACCGGAGACAGTGTGCCCCAAACGGCGATGATCCCTTCGACCGCATCGAGTGCAGCCAGCCGATTGACAGCTGCCGAGGTCAGTTCGATCGGTGTCTGGGGCGTGAACAGGTCGTTCAAAGCCAGCACAGCAGAGGGGAAACAAAGGTGTCAGGGAACCATTGTTGTCTCTGGGAGATTGCAGAACATGCAATTGTTGGAGTCATGGTGAACATGGTCTCAGATCGCTTGGACATTGTTCGGTGATCTGTATCATAACCTCAGTGGACTGCTTTCGTCGAGCCAAACTGGGTCTGAAACTGATGCAAACGCCCGCTTAAGGTTCCTGACACCTTTATTGCCCCCCCTGTCGTGCCCCCCCTCACCTTTAGTGCCCCCCTCTTCTGACGCACACACGTGGCGAACCGTGGGACTTCCCGATCAAGCTGCTAGAATCTCACAAGGATTCAATTTGAGTGATGGGGCCGTTCCGAGCCTCACCCCCCACCACCCCCGGAGTGTCAGGCATGATCCATTGGCCTCAGCCAGTTTCGTCTCTGGTGTTGATTGTCTTCCTCAGTGGCAGACTGGTCTTCGCCGCTGATCCCGTGACGCTAGATGCGCCGAAGCCCGCTCCGTCGAGTCCGCTCTCCCCCGATGAGTCGCTCAAGCGATTCCAGATCGACCCGGACTGTCGGGTCGAACTGGTCGCTGCTGAGCCCGATGTATCAGCTCCCGTGTCGATCGCCTTCGACGAGAAGGGGCATCTGTGGGTCGTCGAGATGCACGACTACCCGACTGGCCCCGCACCGGGCGAACCGGGGAAGTCGCGGATTCGGGTGCTGACTGATGAAGACGGCGACGGGAAGTATTCGAATCCGACCGTGTTCGTCGACCAGTTGCTGTTTGCGAACAGCCTGATGCACTGGGACGGCGGCGTGCTGGTCACGACCGATGGGAAGCTGATCTACTTCAAGGACACCGATGGCGACGGCAAGTCCGACCTCCGTGAGGTCTGGTTCGAAGGCTTCGCCACCGAGAACCCCCAGCTGCGCTGCAACCACCCGACGTTCGGCCCGGACAACTGGATTTACGTGGCCAACGGGCTGCGGAATGGCAAGGTGAAAGCTGTGCGTCCGAAGTGGCCGCAGCCCGCCCCCGAGTCGGCGAAGCTCGGCGAGCCGGTCGACATCGCGGGCCGCGACTTCCGGTTCCACCCCTTCACCGGCGAGTGCGAAGCCGTCAGCGGCTACGGGCAGTTCGGCCTGACCTTCGACGACGAGGGGAACCGGTACGTGTGCAGTAACCGCAACCCCTGCATGAAGGTCATCATTGAGGAACGCCACCTGAAGCTGAACCCGAACCTAGCCGTGCCCAGCGTGTACGAGGACGTCTCCCCCGCTGGCGAGCAGTCAAAGCTCTACCCCATCAGCCGAGCCTGGACGACCTCGAACCTGCACGCGGGTCAGTTCTCGGCGGCATGTGGACTCATCATCTATCGTGGCGGGGCTCTGCCTCAATACTTTTACGGACAGAACTTTACTTGCGATCCCACGGGGAATCTTGTTCACTGCGATTATCGTCCTTGGTATATGGGTAGCGGTGATATTGAGCACGGGGGACAGGAGTTCCTCTCCAGCGATGAGACGTGGTTCCGTCCCGTGAATACGGCGCTGGGGCCAGACGGGGCACTCTACATTGTCGACATGTACCGCGCGGTGATCGAGCACCCCGACTACATGCCGACTGAACTCAAGACCCGCCCCGACCTTTCGCTGGGAAGTGAGAGAGGACGGATCTGGAGGGTTGTGGGAAGAACTCCCATTGGGGAGCCGGACCGCATTGAGGCCAGCTTCACTTTCCCCTGGACCACGATCCCATTCCCCACCGAACCGGACGAGATCGCCCAGCTCGTCGAATACCAAAATGCTTGGCACCGCGACACCGCGCAGCGACTTCTCGTGGAGAACCATACCGTTGAGGCGGAAGATAGGTTGCGGTTCATTCTGACCAAAATGCCGTCTGATCTCGGGTCGATTGCCGCTCTGCGTACCCTGCATGGCTTAGGGTTGCTCCAAGCAAAGGATCTCAGCGACATCATTCAAAGAGAGGTGTTAGACCTTCCCGATTTATCTAAGGCGGAACATCATGGACAAAGAGTCCATGACCAAGCCTCGCGACTTACTCGCGAGGCCGTGACACTGGCTGAAGACTATGTGGCCACTGACACAGAATTGCGGCGGCAACTCATCCGGCTTGGATTCCGTGAAGAGTCCACTCCGTTCGATGATCGAATCCATCTCACATTGGCGCAACTGGGTGATCGCATCCGGGAAGATCGTGTCGCGCTAGCCATTGATGATTTGATCGACGGGAATCTAACGGCCACAAGCGTAGCGATTGGAGAAAGGCCATTCCTAGTTGAGATCATCAAGGGAGTCATTGAGAACAACTATGACTCCATTCGAGAACAATCTCACTATCGGAGCGGGTACGTGTATCTCGACATGACGGGTTTTCAGGGAGATATACCGATTGAGGCAGTGATGCGTGAAGCTTCGCCGCAGGAAGTCACGGATGTTTTTGAGGGTCTCGTGAGACTTCGTTACGTTCCCCATGTTCTGCAAGCTGCTCGGACCATGCAAGCCCGAGGAATTTCCATTGCGGATGTCGTCAATAAAACACCAGAGTTTCGGGAGGAGTGGAAAACATTCCTGGATGGACTGGTCGATGTCTGCACATCGGGAATTGTTCCAGAGAAAAAACTCGTGGACGTACTCCCAATGCTGCGATACGGTCCTCCCGACCAGATGCTGGCCACCCTGCAAAAGATTCTGACGCGAGAAACGCACATTGATAGGAGTTATCTCGTCGATGGTGCAGTTCTGGAGACTGTCGCTTCATTTATGTCACCCATGTCGGACGAGCTATTACTGCATCAGTTTGAGCAGCGTACTCCCGCTCTCCGCAGCACGATCATCTCCGCTCTCCTCTCCACCGAACCCCGGATCACCAAACTCCTCGATCTCGTCGAATCGAACCAAATCTCGTTCCTCGAAATCGGTCAGACGCGGCTGGCCAGTTTGCAGCAGGTCAAGAATCCCGAGATTCAGGCGCGGCTGCAGAAGCTGATCGTGGCGAATGCTCCCGCTGACCGGTCCAAGGTGTTGGAGGAGTACCAAGCGTCACTGACTCACGAGCACGACCCGCTGCGGGGGCGAGAGCTGTTCGCGAAGAACTGTGCGATCTGCCACAAGATCGGCGACCTCGGAGTGGATGTGGCTCCCAATATTTCGGACTCGCGGGTCAAGACCCACGCCCAGCTGTTGGTCGACATCCTCGACCCCAATCGGGCGATCGACAACAACTACTTCAGCTACACGCTGGTCGACACCAGTGGCAAAGTCTCGACCGGGATCATCTCGTCCGAGACCAGCAGCAGCGTGACCATGAAACAACCCGAGGGAAAGACAATCACCGTCCTGCGCTCCGAAATCGAACAACTCAAGCCGAACGGTGTCTCGCTGATGCCGGTCGGGTTCGAGAAGCAGCTGACCGTGGCCCAGATGGCCGACGTGATCTCGTTCATCAAGAACTGGCGCTATCTGGATGGGGATGTGCCGAAAGAGGTGGTTAAGTAGTTGGGGAGATACCATCCGGCTCACGCCGGACGCTCGCCGGTATGTGTCATCTTGCGAAACGAATGGCACCATGTCGAACGTGGAACCTGCTCCTTCTTCCGAGAAACGGCAACGCCATCCGAATGCGGCGTTCCAGACATTCGCTACGGTGATCGTCATCGGGATCGGGTCATTGGTTTTATGCGTCCTGTTTCTCGCTCCGCATGTCGAACCAGCTAGGGAGGAAATTCGATATTCTCAAGCCCGGTACGACTGTCGCCAGTTGACCTCGGAATTGCAGGCTGAGTCGCCGCTGGTTCGCATCGGCGGACGAAAAGAGGTGCAACGACTGGATGGTCAGACGGTCGTGATCGAACTCGCCAAGACCGATACTTGGGACACGCCTTACCGAGTGGTACTCAATGGGCCGGAGTATCAGGTCGTGCGGGTCTTCTCGTGCGGACAGGATCAGGTCTCTCTATCCGCTGGGCTGGATTTCGATGACATGAGTCTCGATCTGGCAGAGACCTACCTGGATCGAGTCCGCCACCAGCGACGGCAGCAATGGTTCATCACCCTCGCCGCCTGGCTGACGACGTGGGCCTTTTTCGGTTGGTTGTGGATGGTTCGCGATCGACGTGGGAGGAGGCAATGAGCGACGAACAAGAAGCTCCGGATCGCCCTTGGTCACGAATCGTGAAATGGTTTCAGGTATTTCAGACGGTCGCATTCTGGGCCTGATTCTGTCTGCTTCGTCGCCGTTGATCATTCCACCAAACAGGCGTCTCACCTTCGAGGACGACTTTGCCCGACTCTCAGGGATTGCCATCGCTGGACTGTTGGTGTGTTGGATTTGGGATCGAACTCGTCGAGCGCGCCGTGAGTGAGGCCGAGCTTCAAACAGACCGCGAATGGTGACGGTCGTGACTCCGAGGGAATCGGTCTCTCTTCAACCCCAACGGGGTGCCCCTATGCCAGCCCAGGGCGAAGCCCTGGGGCCATTGCCACCTATCCAACCCAGCCCTGAAAGGGCGGCCCGAATGACTCAACAACCATCGATCCGAAATGCCACCTCGACCACGCTGGTTCAATTCCG
>JANPCU010000428.1:0-3538 GCA_031431195.1 Planctomycetota bacterium
CCAACTACTGAACCTCCGAGGACCAACCTCCATGTCAGTCAAACTCGGCCTTGATGCCCGGCTCTACCGCAACACGGCGGCCTATGCCTCTCCCGCGTGGAACGAAGTCAAGAACGTCAAAGACCTGACGCTCAGTCTCGAGGCCGGTGAGGCGGATGTCACCACGCGTGGCAATGGCGGATGGCGAGCCACGATCGCCACGCTCAAGGACGGCAGCCTCGAATTCGAAATGGTCTGGGACACCGCCGATGACGACTTTACTGCCATCCGCACGGCGTTCCTGACCAACGGCACGGTTGAGTTCGCCGTCCTCGATGGTGCGTACAACACCGCTGGATCGCAGGGTCTGCGAGCTGCGATGGCGATCACGAACTTCAGTCGCTCCGAACCGCTCGAAGAAGCCATCAAGGTCAGCGTCACCGCCAAGCCGACGTATAGCGATCACCCGCCCGAGTGGATGGTGACTGCGTAGTTACAACGGCAGGTACAGGATGGTGTTTTGCAGCTCGTCGGTGGTCATCACTTTGCACACCAGTTCCAACTGGGTGACCGCCTGCCCCACGGTGATCGCCATCTGATGTGAGTAGGCCACGCCGAAGAACGGCCTTCCTGACTCTTGCCAATCAGTGGCGATGGCCAGGAAGTCTTCGTCTTGCGTGAAGATCAGACGCCCCAGCGACGTGGCTCGCTCCAGAAGTTCCTCATCGGGAAGTTCCGCCCGCTCATCGTCCTGAGCGGTCAACACGTCAATGCCGCGCAGTCTCAACCCTTGGGTGACTGTCAGTTTGACGTGGACATCCATGTACAGCGGAATGCTCATTGCCGTGCGAGCTTTCGCAGTCGTTCCTGCAGGGCTGGATTCTCAGTCCTGGCTCGAATCTCTTCTGCGCTTCGACGACGAGTTTCAATCAACTGGTCGCACTCTTCCTGGTTCTCGTGATAGTAGCCAAGTGCGGCGTGAATTTGCCCGAGAGACAAATACGGGTACTGACGATGAATCTCGTCCGCGTCCCAGTGATGTGCAATCCGATCGAGTGCGATCTCGATCACCTTGGTACGAGTCCCTTCGATGGTGGCGATTCCATCGTCACCGATCTGTATGAATGGCCAAGCCATAACTGGCATTGCGTTTTCCCGATTGAGTGCAGAACGATTCGCAACGTCTCAAGTCTACCTGCTGTCTGGTCGTCCGTGTAGACGAGTAACGAGCAAGACCGTCACGGCTTCATCCCGAATGCTTCTTGAATGTCGTCCGGCCATTCATCGAAATCGGGAGCCATCACAACCTGCCCCGCATACTGGCCACCAGTTCGCTTGGTCTGGCCTTGTTGATTCGACGCGGTGACGGGCAATGGCAAAACGACCACGACTCGCACACCTGTGCCTTCGGGCAGAGCATTGGGCGAGTCGAGAACTACGACGCCGTTCTTGATGTGTCCAGGCATGATCATCGTGGGCATCTCCTTGTTCACGCCGCATTGCGATTCTACCTGTTCAACGGCCTCCCGTGTAGACGATTTCCTCCTTTTCTCCTGAAGACCCCATGCACACGTTCAACGACACTCTCGGTCGCACCTGGACCGTCACCATCACTGTCGATGCGATCCGCCGCGTGCGGTCGCTACTGGACATCAACCTGCTCGATGCCATCGAGGGCAAGCTCCTCGAACGGTTGGTGACTGACCCGGTGCTGCTGTGCGACATCTTGTTCGCCCTGATCCAGCCGGAGGCCCAGGCGAAGAATGTCTCTGATGTAGACTTCGGTCGGGCGCTGGGCGGGGATGTGCTGGACCATGCGACGACGGCGCTGCTGGAGGAACTCGTCGATTTTTTCCCGAGCGCCAAGCGGACCCTGTTCCGCAAGGCGCTGGTCAAGCTCAAACGGTTGGAGGGAATGGCACTGGAGACCGCGAACCAGCGGCTGGAGAGCGACGAGTTGGAACGCAAGATGGCCGCCGCTCTGAACTCCGCGTCGACATCTGGCGACTCATCTGGCAACTCGCCGGTGTCATCGGCGTAGACCCCGGCCCGTTCACCCTACGAGAGCTGGTCTGGATGGCTGATGCCAAACAGACCGATGCCTGGAACCACACCGCAGCTGTCCTCGCGATGCTGGCCAACACGCACCGGAACCCGAAGAAGACGCGACCGTTCAAGCCCAGCGACTTCCATCCCGGCACCCGACGCACGCGACCGCAGGAACCGCTTCCCAAGGTCGACATCTCGATCCTTAAGACGGTGTTCGTGAGGTGAGTCGGGTGTCGGAAGCCAGCACCCCAATTGAAACCACTCTCACGCCCCATCCCTTCCTGCTCCCGACTCCCGTCTCCCGACCCCCGACTCTCCTATGGCCGCTGCTCAAGGTATCCGTGCTGGCCGAGCATTCGTCGAACTGTTCGCCGACGACACGAAACTCGTGCGCGGGCTGCGGTCGGCGGAGAAGCGGCTCAAGGCGTTCGGGGCCAGTGTGCAGTCGATCGGCACCAAGATCTTCGGTCTCGGAGCTGCGGCGATTGCTCCACTGCTGGCGAC
The DNA here is from genome assembly GCA_031431195.1 of Planctomycetota bacterium. Classification (GTDB taxonomy): domain Bacteria; phylum Planctomycetota; class Planctomycetia; order Planctomycetales; family Planctomycetaceae; genus TH-plancto1. Next base: position 2,533 of record JANPCU010000428.1, read on the forward strand.
CACGAATGTGTTCGCCGAACTCGGAGATCAGCTGGCGAAGATGTCAGCGCGGACCGGAATCTCAGTCGAGTCGTTGTCGGAACTGGGATATGCCGCCGAGCAGTCGGGGGCGGATATGGAGACGCTCGAAGGGGGCGTTCGCAAGCTGCAGAAGTTTCTGGTGGCCGTGGCGGAGGGATCGGACTCGGCGTTGTCGGTCCTCTCCAGTCTGGGGCTGAAGCTGTTGGACTTGAGTCGGCTCACGCCTGACAAACAGTTTGAGCTGCTAGCCGACCGCATCTCGCAGATCGAGGATCCGGCGATTCGGGCCGCGATGGCGATGGAGGTGTTCGGCAAGACCGGGACTTCGCTGCTCCCGATGTTCCAGGACGGAGCGAAAGGGATTCAGGCACTACGGAAGCAAGCCCACGATCTGGGATTGGTGATCCGGACCGAGGATGCCAAAGCCGCTGAGCAGTTTGGTGACACGCTGTCTGATCTGTGGAAGGTCATCAAAAGCGGCGTCTTCGCGGTGGGGATGGCCATCGTGCCGCTGCTGCAGGACTGGGCCCTCAGCGCGATCCAAGTCACGAAAGTCACCGCCGACTGGGTGCGAGACAACAAGCAGCTGATCGTCACGGTGTTCAAGATCGTGGCGGGAGTCATGGCTGCCGGAGCCGCGATCCTGGCGCTCGGGATCCTGGTCTACGGTGTCGGAGCAGCGTTTGGGATCGCCGCATCGCTGATCACCGCCGTGGGCACGGTCCTCGGAACCATTGGCACAGTGATCGCTGCGTTGCTCTCACCCATCGGCCTCGTGTCAGTCGCGATCGTCGGACTCGGCGGGTATCTGCTGTATGCCTCGGGACTCGGGGCCCAGGCCCTGCAATGGTTGGCCGACCAGTTCCAGTTACTGAAGGCGGACGCCCTCACCGCGTGGCAGGGAATCGGCGACGCCCTGGCGGCTGGAGATCTGTCACTGGCGGCAAAGATCCTGTGGCTCACGCTGAAGATGGAGTGGCAGAAG
>JANPCU010000429.1:0-2522 GCA_031431195.1 Planctomycetota bacterium
CCAACTACTGAACCTCCGAGGACCAACCTCCATGTCAGTCAAACTCGGCCTTGATGCCCGGCTCTACCGCAACACGGCGGCCTATGCCTCTCCCGCGTGGAACGAAGTCAAGAACGTCAAAGACCTGACGCTCAGTCTCGAAGCCGGAGAAGCCGACGTGACCACGCGTGGAAACGGCGGCTGGCGAGCCACGATCGCCACGCTCAAGGACGGCAGCCTCGAATTCGAAATGGTCTGGGACACAGCCGATGACGACTTCACGGCCATCCGCACGGCGTTCCTGACCAACGGCAGCGTCGAATTCGCGGTCCTCGATGGTGCGTACAACACCGCCGGATCGCAGGGGCTGCGAGCGGCAATGGCGATCACGAACTTCAGCCGGTCAGAACCGCTCGAAGAGGCGATCAAGGTCAGCGTCACCGCCAAGCCAACCTACAGCGATCACCCACCCGAGTGGATGGTCACTGCGTAAGCCGACGACTCGGGTGATCATGTTTGGTTTATTGTACTCTGTGAGACTTCTTTTCATGCACACGTTCAATGACATGCTCGGTCGCACCTGGACCGTCTCGATCAACGTCGATGCGATCCGCCGTGTGCGGTCGCTGCTCGACATCAACCTGCTGGATGCCATCGAGGGCAAGCTCCTCGAACGATTGGTGATGGACCCGGTGCTGTTGTGTGACATCCTGTTCTCGCTGGTTCAGCCGGAGGCCCAGGCGAAGAACATTACCGATGAGGAGTTTGGTAAAGCACTCGGCGGCGACGTGCTGGACCATGCGACGACCGCGCTGCTGGAGGAACTGGTGGATTTTTTCCCGAGCGCCCGGCGGACGGTGTTCCGCAAGGCGCTCGTGAAGCTCAAGCGGCTGGAGGGGATGGCGATCGAGACCGCGAACCAGCGGCTGGAGAGCGACGAGCTGGAGCGGAAGATGGCCGCCGCGTTGAACCCCGTGTCGACATCTGGCGACTCATCTGGCAACTCGCCGGTGTCATCGGCGTAGTTCCCGGCCCGTTCACCCTACGAGAGCTGGTCTGGATGGCTGATGCCAAACAGACCGATGCCTGGAACCACACCGCAGCGGTTCTCGCCATGCTGGCCAACACGCACCGCAACCCGAAGAAGACACGGCCGTTCAAACCCAGCGACTTCCATCCGAGCACTCGACGCACGCGACCGCAGGAACCGCTTCCCAAGGTCGACATCTCGATCCTCAAGACGGTGTTCGTGAGGTGAGTCGGGTGTCTGGAGCCAGAACCCCAGCTGAAACCTCTCTCCCGCCCCATCCCTTTCTGCTCCCGACTCCCGTCTCCAGACCCCCGACTCTCCTATGGCCGCTGCTCAAGGAATTCGTGCTGGCCGAGCGTTCGTCGAGCTGTTTGCCGACGACACGAAACTCGTGCGCGGACTGCGGTCGGCGGAGAAGCGGCTGAAGGCGTTCGGGGCCAGCGTGCAGTCGATTGGGACCAAGATCTTTGGTCTCGGCGCAGCGGCCATCGCCCCGCTGCTGGCGACCACGAATGTGTTCGCCGAACTCGGAGATCAGCTGGCAAAGATGTCAGCTCGGACTGGGATCTCGGTCGAGTCGCTGTCGGAGCTGGGTTACGCCGCCGAGCAGTCTGGGGCCGACATGGAGACGCTCGAAGGGGGCGTTCGCAAACTGCAGAAGTTTCTGGTGGCCGTGGCGGAGGGATCGGACTCGGCGTTGTCGGTCCTCTCCAGTCTGGGGCTGAAGCTGTCGGATCTGAGTCGGCTGACGCCCGACAAGCAGTTCGAGCTGCTGGCCGACCGGATTTCGCAGATCCAGGACCCAGCCATCAAAGCCGCTACCGCAATGGAAGTGTTCGGGAAGACCGGGACTTCGCTGCTCCCGATGTTTCAAGACGGAGCCAAGGGGATTCAGGCACTACGGAAGCAAGCCCACGATCTGGGGCTGGTGATCCGGACTGAAGACGCGAAAGCCGCCGAGCAGTTCGGCGACACGCTCTCGGACCTGTGGAAGGTGATCAAGAGCGGCATCTTCGCGGTCGGCATGGCGATCGTCCCGCTGCTACAGGACTGGGCCCTCAGTGCGATCCAGGTCGCGAAAGTCACCGCTGACTGGGTGCGCGACAACAAGCAGCTGATCGTCACGGTCTTCAAGATTGTCGCGGGAGTCATGGCAGCCGGAGCCGCGATCCTGGCGCTCGGTGTCCTGGTCTACGGCGTCGGAGCAGCGTTCGGCATTGCCGCCTCATTGATCACCGGTGTCGGAGCTGTCCTCGGAACCATTGGCACAGTGATTGCCGCGTTGCTCTCGCCGATCGGCCTCGTGTCGGTCGCGATCATCGGACTGGGCGGGTATCTGCTGTATGCCTCGGGACTCGGGGCCCAGGCCCTCCAATGGTTGGCCGACCAGTTCCAGTTACTGAAGGCGGACGCCCTCACCGCGTGGCAGGGAATCGGCGACGCCCTGGCGGCTGGAGATCTGTCACTGGCGGCAAAGATCCTGTGGCTCACGCTGAAGATGGAGTGGCAGAAG
>JANPCU010000430.1:0-4092 GCA_031431195.1 Planctomycetota bacterium
TAACTGGCCAGCTCCTTCCTCCTCTGCGCCCCCTGCGCCTCTGCGTGACACCCTCTGAACAATTCACCTCCGGATGTCGATCGTCGAAGAATGACTCTGGCATCAAGGCCGTTCACCTCCCGCTTTCGCATCGGCTGGGAGGCATTGAGTCGACTTCAACGCATTCAAGCAACGCGAGATACTGACCACGACGGGCAGCAATCAGGAACGGCAAGCCTATATCACCACTGCGACCGCCAAAGCGGTTCTGGACGCATGTCCGGATGCGGAGTGGCGTCTACTGTTCGCCCTCTCTCGGTTCGCTGGGTTGCGTTGTCCGAGTGAGCATCTCGCGTTGCGGTGGTCGGATGTGAACTGGGAACGGAACCGCATGGTCGTTCGATCCTGCAAGACCGAACACCATGAAGGGGGAGCCATGCGAACGGTTCCCCTCTTCCCGGAAATTCGCCCTTATCTGGAAGCCGCGTTCGAGTTGGCCAGCCCGGGCGCGGAGTTTGTCATCAACCGATACAGGGAACCAAACACCAACTTACGGACGCAGCTGGAAAAGATCATCAAGCGAGCGAGCGTCAAGCCGTGGCCAAAGCTGTTCCACAATCTCCGGGCCAGCTGTGAAACCGATTTGGCAAAGATCCATCCCATCAAAGCGGTTTGCGACTGGATCGGCAACAGCGTCACTGTCGCACAGCGCCACTACCTTCAAACGACCGAAGCGGAATTCGACAAGGCGGCGGGTGTTGAGGCAGCCCATAATCCAGCCCAGCACACTGCCGTATTACCTCGCATCGAGTCGCACGAGAGATCACCCGGCAAGGAAAAACACTGGGTTCCCAGTGTTTCACCGAGAGGACGAGTGGGCGATGAGGGACTCGAACCAAACGTCTCAACCCACAACCCGGATAATGGGTTACGTCAACCGGCGTTTTCGAGTGACGCAGAATCCGACGTGATTTCGGATGTGGCACTCGTCATGGAGACGCCAGCGACTTCGATGATCGATGCTTTCACAACCGCCCTGATGATGATTGCCGCATTGCCGCTGTCGGATGCGGACAAGGCCGAAGTGGTTCGAAGGTTGCTCACCGAAGCCGGGCGGTAGGTCGCTCCCCCGCGATATCGGGAGAGGCCAGTCTATTCCCCGGTCCGCACTCCGGAGATGATTTCAGAGACTGCCGGTTCCTCAGTCGGGCGGGGGCCATACTGGAACCATGCCCCGATCGTGAGGGATGCTAAGACCAGACCAAGGGCGAACGATGGCCAGAAGGAAAGGCCAGTCCGGTTCGCCACGGCGAACGGCACGAAGAACGGCAACCCCAGCGGGACCAAAACGAGCGTCTCGCGAGCCAAGGTCGTGATCGTCCCCATCTCCCCCTGTTTCGTCCACGTCATCACGAACGCGATGATACTGACCACGGGGAGCGTCAGAACCAGCCCCCCGACTCTCGGGTATCGTCCGGCAATCTCAGACACGGCCACGATGATGGATGCTGAGATGAGCGTCTTGACGATGAGCCATTGCATGAGACGGATACCCCAAAAAGAACGCGAGGGAGCTGCGGGCCAGCTGCTCCCCCGCGCCTGACGCCTCACAGAGACGCCGACGATATCGTAGCTCAGGACGATGTGAAGAACAGCCCCATTCCGCCAAGTCGTTTTGCAGTTGCTCTTTTGATGAGTTCTCGCCAGTGAGTCACTCACGCGGAACAATCAACTCCGGCGAATCATTCCTCACCGAACCGACCAGCGGCGAGACGGGATAGGCCGTCATCTCATCCGCCGGGTATTGGTCGAGCATCGGTAGCAGCTGTTCCGGGTCATTCAACTCCGGGTCGAGCCAAGGGGCGTATTCATCTGGTGATAAGATCACTGGCATCCGGTCATGAAGGGGCTGCATGAAGGCATTCGCAGCTGTAGTCAGGATGGAACAGGAGTCGATTCTGGACCCGTCCGGAGGCTGCCATGATTCCCAGACACCGGCGAACGCGAACGGCTGGCCGGTGCCGACGGTGATGTAGTGGGGCTGCTTTTGCTTGGGGCTGATGACTTGCCATTCATAGAACCCATCGGCGGGGATGAGGCAGCGTCGGTGACTAAACGCGGTGCGGAATGACGGCTTCTCCGCGACTGTCTCCGACCGGGTGTTGAACAGAGGGGGGCCGGTGAGCGACTTCGACCAACTCGGGATTAAGCCCCAGCGCATGGGGACCACTTCACACCGCTGGTCGTCTGTCTGCGTCCGGATCGTCAATACAGTCTGCGTCGGGGCGATGTTGAAGCGAGGAGTATACGCAGGAAAAAACGGGATGATTCCGTGAGTGATCTGCGGGCCAAAGAACTTGACCAGTTCGCTTTCCGGAGTGTGAAGGGTGAAGCGTCCGCACATGATGAGGCCGTTCGGCGTAAGAGATGATATCTCAGAGCTTCGGCTGGTCAGGAACCTGGATCAATAGCTTCTGAGACGGCCCCGAAAGATTCGAAATGATTGTTCGCTCTACCTTGACCAGCTTTCGATAAATCAGTGTTGCGATTACGTCACTCATGGGCATAAATGATTCAAAAGTGGAGACATTCCCACTGTCTTCCGATTCTAGGTATCGTGCAACCAGTGAAGCGGTCATCAGCGAGCGATAAGCTCCGAAGCAACTCTTGATGGCATTATCTTGCTTCAACCACCCCAATCTCGCTAGGTGAGACATGGAGTGGCGTCCGTGTTGATGGGCAAACACCGCTTCCACGAGGTGGACCGCCTTGTAGAACGCAACAGTCGCAATCCATTCACTATGTTTTTGAGCTGCGATGAGTTCGACGAGAAGTTGATGATTCCGATTTGCCAGCGCCACGTGGTTCTGTTCGCTTGCCATCGTAGCTCAGCAAAAAACGGGGGTCCAAGAATGACATCAATGCATCTTCAGTGACTGGTGGCAAAAGGATTGCATTGAGCTTCAACAGTTCAAAGTCGGGGTCATTTGCGATCTCGACATCCAGTTCGGACAGGGCTTCTTCCAATTCGTCATCGTGCCGGGCAGCTTGCTGAACGAGGACCAGCAGAAAGGAACTATCCTGAACTGTTAAGTAGATGTCCCGCAACTTTTCACGACGCTCGCTGGTCCAGCGGCCAATCCGCTCCAGCAGTAAGTCGATCTGAGAAAAAGCGCGTCCTTTGTCCTGTACAGCGCGCAGTACCTTGATTGCTACGTCCTTCTGGACTTTGAATCGGCGAGTGTCCTGGCCGGTGACTTCGATCGTATCTTCAGCGGCAAACCAATCAATGACGATCGGATTCAGCTTCTGAACCGGTTGTTGAGTTGTCATTGTTGTCATGGCGGTCCCCAAGTTTGGGATCAGGTGCAAAGTCATGGCACCTGCCACAAGGGAGAACAGTTGCGCAAAACGGTCAATTGTTGTCAAGTGAGTGTACATGAGGCAACCGCTTGTGAGGCGGTATCTCCCCAATGCCAATCATATCCCTTGGTGAACTGTCGACCGTTGTTGATCGCAACTTGAGCAGAAGTTTTCTATCCGAAAGGCAACTGAAGAATCACTCGCATTGATTGTCCTTAAGTCCTATGCAATAGATACTTGTGAAAATGACTGGGCACGTGTGCCGCTCCAAACCGCGAACCCCCTCCACAATATGCTTAGTACAACTTTTCAAAAGGTAGCAACTGATGCGAGGCGGTGTCAGGCTGCCGAACCCCATCGATCCCGACCATGCGCCCCGGCTTGACGCTCCTTACACACTCGCCGTAACGTCACCCCATCGGGCGGACTCCCGCCGGGCCAGACCATTCCTCCCTCACCCGATCTCACCATGACCCCATCCGAATTCGTCATCCGCTGGAGTCCATCCGGGGGCGGAGAGATTGCGAACTCGCAGTCGTTTCTCAAGGAGCTGTGCGACCTGATCGGGGTGCCGCATCCCGAGCCATCGAAGGCGGATGAGGACGCGACCGTCTACACGTTCGAAAAGGCGGTGAAGATCGGCAACGGGGACGGGACGGAATCGGATGGCCGGATCGATCTTTATCGGCGGGGGGCGTTCGTTCTCGAATCGAAGCAAGGGACCGAAAAACGCGAACGCGAAGCCGATGA
>JANPCU010000431.1:0-12088 GCA_031431195.1 Planctomycetota bacterium
AAGCTCGGCGAAGTCACCGTGAATGCCGTCGAGGTCCGCGAAATCGCACCTCCCGCTGACGGCACCGAGGTCCACTGGGTGCTGCTCACCAGCCTGCCTATCACAACCACGGAAGAGATCCTCCGCGTCATCGACTATTATTCCTCGTGGTGGACGAACGAGAGTTGTTATTTCGTATTAGAACCGGCTTATATATATGGAAGTAAATGTCTGCCCACATCATCGAAAGCGTTTGGTTTCATGCGGACTGGTTCTCGCAAGATGATCAGTAAGACTACGGCCAGTTTTAGAACAGATGTCACGCAGAGGCGCAGAGGGCGCAGAGACTAATACTCGCCAGCTCCTTCCTCCTCTGGCCCCCTGCGCCTCTGCGTGACACCTTCTGAACAATTCACATCAGGATGTCGATCGTCGAAGAATGACTCTGGCATCAACGCCATTCACACCCCGCTGGCATGACGGTGTGAAACTGGTCTTTCCGAAAACGTCGATATCGGCGACATCTCGTGCATGTTGATGGACCAGATCACTGACGAAGTCATCGCCCGCCAGACGCCGGAGGCGCAGGGGATCATCCGTGCGTTGATGGAGATGCTGTCGGACGCGATGGCTCGCATCGAGACGATGACGGTGCGGATGGCGGACCTCGAGGCCCAGGTGGCGGCGCTCAAGCGAACGCCGCAGAACAGTTCGCTGCCGCCGTCGACGCAGCATCCGCATGACAAGCCGCCGCCCGCGAAGACGAAGTCCGGCCGCCAGCGCGGCGGGCAGCCGGGGCATCCCAAGCATGAGCGGACGCTGCGGCTATCCGTTGTGTGCGACGCGGTCGTGCCGGTGCTGCCGATGAGTTGTCGCCGCTGCGGTTCGGCGCTGCAGGGCACCGACCTCGATCCCCGGCGGCACCAGGTCTGGGAGATCCCACTGCCGACGCCGATCGTGACCGAGTATCAGCTGCATCGACTGACATGCACGTGCGGTTGTTCGACGAGTGCGACACTTCCCGAAGGCGTGCCGGAACACACCTCGGGGCCGCGCTTGACGGCGATGGCGCCGCTATTAATGGCGATGTTTCGGCAGTCGAAGTCGCGAGCGGCGCTGGCGCTGACGACGTGCTTCGGAGTGCCCGTCTGTCCGGCATTAATGGTCAAGCTGCAGGTCCGCGCGACCGAGGCGCTGACTCCCTGCTACGCACAATAAAGTCTGCGCTGCCGCAGACACTCGCCGCGAATTGCGACGAGACACCGACCAAAGAGGGCCCGCACAAAGCCTGGCTGTGGATGGCTGCGGCCCAGCTGTACACCGTGTTCTGGATCAGTCTGACTCGCGCGGCGACCGCCGTTGAGAGCGTGCTCGGAAATAACTATCGCGGGGTGGTGAGTGCCGATCGCTACGGCGGTTATAACCATTATAATAAACAACGGCAGGTCTGCTGGGCACACCTCAAACGCGATTTTTAAGCTCTGATCGATAGCGGCCCAGACGGGGCGAAGATCGGCGAGCGATTGCTGACGCACCTGCGCGCGGTGTTCGACCATTGGCACGCGTATCGAGGCGGGACAGTCACACGCCGATCGATGGCGGCCCTGATTCGCAACCGCGTCCATTTTGACCTGTGGGAGACACTCGAAGATGCGATGCGGTCTCCGCACGCGCGGAGTTCGGCGTTCTGCACCAACCTCTTCAACCGCTGGGACCAACTGTGGATGTTCATCACCCACGCCGGTGTTCAGCCGACCAATAATCGCGCCGAACAAGTCCTCCGCCACGCCATGATCTGGCGCAAACTCTCCTTCGGCACCCAGAGCGCCACCGGCAGCCGCTTCGTCGAAACGATGCTGACCATCATCGAGACCTGCCGCCCACAAAAACGCGAAGTCCTCGACCTCCTGACCACCGCCCTCGAAGCCCAAAACCACCACACCCCCAGCCCGTCGCTGCTCCCCACCGAGTGACACCTCACACGGTCGGGGTGTGAATGGTTACAATTCTATGAGCGATTCGCCGGACACCGTGGATGGCAAAGCTGAACATCCTGTTCAGCTTTCGAAGCATTCCCTTCGCGCTGGGCAGAGCCGTTACTGTCGTCACTGAATTTAGTCCGAGGGAATACGCCTACTGTGACAGTTGATTTCACTTCGGAACAAGAGGTGCAGTTGCAAGTACTAGCTGCCGGTGCGCCCGCGTAGCGTCCATCCCTGTTTACCGGAGTTTACGCCGTGTCCTATGATGCCATGACTAAAGAACGAGCTCGGCTCGCGCTGTCTCATGGAGGTGGGATCGATTCGATTTTGTTTGCACTGCTGGCCGGTGCGGGAATCGTTGTCGTGGTGGCCTTGTTGGTGTTCGGCTTTAGCACAGCGGAACGGAATGCGGAACTGGATGCCAAGCAAACCAGCCGAGAGATCAACGGCAATTCGACTGAAATGGGAACCAACTGAGATTGTGCCAGTCAATCCCCGGTATCGTTTAAGCGCTAGCACGCCGTGATGTGTGAATTTCCGACGGGGGAAGGAGTGCCAGCTGTTTGGCGAATTCGTCCAACTCGGCAGAGAGTTGTTCCTGAGCGATCCTCAACCCTGCTAGCCGCTGCATTAAAGTCTCATCATGAGCTGGCCACTGCTCGGTGCGGATGATGTGGGAATTCTCCTGCCGGTGGGGAGTCAGGGGGATACTCATCGGGTGACGCTTGTTCCCGGACCGTTGAGCCGCGTCAATCAGTCCGGCAGCTCCCTGCTCTCGACTGCGATTGAACGCCGAAATGTGTTGGGCTTCCTCTTCAATGAGGTTCACCAATTCTAAGGCACTGAGCCGCGAGAGATCGGCTACGCTGGAGACCTGATCGAGGTCTGAACACTCGGGCGCGGAGGGCTGTGAGACCGGCTCCGAAGTGACCAAACGATGGAACACGAACTCGAAGTCACCGATCGAGACGAGGTCCTCGTCCCGAAGTTCCACCATCCGGCAGGCTTCGCCATTGACCAGCAAGGGAGGCTCCGCAATAACTGCTTCCAGGTGGACGGTCTGCCCCTCAATCACCAGCAAACTATGGAGCATCGGGACGTGATCACCCCCGAGCTGGAGGTGGCAATGGCTGCCCGCTCCAATCAGGAAACGCTCTCCCGAGATGGGGCGCAGGGGAAAGTTGGTCTTCCCTCTTCGTATTTCCAACCACATGCCAGGGTTCGACACGGGTACATCCTCTGAAAATGATCGGGGTTCATGAAATCGAGGCCCCGCACAATGCCCCCCGCATTTCCGTTTCGACACACAAGACCTGACGGCCCGAATTAAAATTCACCGAGGTGACAGACTCGACCGCAACCCGAGTGTCGAAGCAGGTTCTCCTGATGCCAGCGGATAAAGCAATCGGGCAAGGTGGGGCCTATGGCTGGATGGCTCATGGCCTATGGCTGATGGCTTATGGCCAGAGAAATCCGCTCTCTTCTGGCCATCAGCCATGAGCCGTCAGCCATCGGCCTCCCCAGCCTCCCCAGCCCAGGATCGGCGGAATCCGCTGCTCAATCCTCTCTTTCGATTTCCGTTGACGCTTCGGGGTTGACTTTGCCGATTATTCCGTGGGGACCAGTCGCATGGGGGCGATACGAGCACGATTCACGTGCTCGTGCGACTGGTGGGGGGATTTCTCATGGGGCTTGGCCGGGGGGCTATTTCGCCCAGACAGAGCCATGTGCTCTGGCTGGCGGCGCTGATCGTGCTGCTCGGGCTTTTTCCCCAGAGGGGGAGTGCTCAAGACCCGGACCCGCTGTCGCTACAGCTGGTGTCTGAACAGCGACCGCCACATGAGGAACTCAAGGTCGAAACGCTGCATGCCGGAACTTCGAATAAGAAGTCCCGTGACGAGGCCCTCAAGCTGCTGCCCATCGCGCAGCTCCCCGCCTCGTCACAGCAGCTGGCCAACGGAGTGGTCAACAGCTCCAGCCTGTACCGTCGGCTGCCGACGATTCGCAGTCAGGTGGACCATCGTGTCTACCGCTTTTTTGCGGATCACCCGGATGTGGCTGTCAGCATGTGGCGAGCAATGGGGGTTTCGAAGCTGCAGATGTTTCAGACTGGTGAGTTCGAGTACGAAGCCGACGCCCAGGACGGCAGCGTCGGGGTCATTACCATTCTGTCGCGGACGCCGACCGATTGCCTGCTCCATTGCAGTGGGATGTTTCAGAGTCCGGTCCTCAGCAAGCCGATTCAGGCGCGGGCCCTGATGCACGTGCGCACCGCCTTCGAGGTCAATGCCGATGGTGAGCAGATCGTCACACACACCGCCGACCTGTTCGTGGCGTTCCCTTCACAAACGGTCGAGACCGTGGCTAAAGCGATGGCCCCGATCAGCCATAAAATCACCGACAAGAATTTCGAGGAGATCAGCCTGTTCGTCCGCATGATGCAGCTGGCAATGACCCAGCAGCCGGGTTGGGTCGAGCAGTTAGCGGCCAAGCTGGATGGAGTGATTGCGGGCCGTACGGAGCAACTGCTCAAAATCACGGCCCAATGCTATATCGAGGAGAAGAAACGTCGGGGCGAGATGACCGCCGAGCCAGTCAGTCTGGAAACAATTCAGCCACCCGTCGCAATTGGAGCCCCGTCAAGCGTCCCGAGGTGATTTCACTCTCCCACAAAGAGTGGGCAGGCAACCCCTTTCATTGTCGTGAGAATCGTGTAGCCTTGGCACATTCACAGATGCTGCCTGACCACCGAGGATCTCTCCCCATGGTTGCCACGAACACCAATCGCGATTTCCTCGTCCGCTACGGCGTCGTACCGGAAGTGGCTCGCTGTCGGCTGGAAGAGGGCCTGCCTCGTCCTCAGCGCGGGGATCGCGTGGTCGTGGAGACACATCGTGGGGAGCAAATCGGCGAGATCCTGGGGGACGTTCGCTCCGAGGCTGAGCATCCGGCGGCCTTCACGATTCTCCGCTCTGCCAATCGTGATGACCTCGCTGCGGCCTCCCGCGCTGCCGAGAAAGCCGCTGCCGAGTTCCCCGAATGGACCAGCCGCATCACGGACTGGAAGATCGACTTACAGGTCATTGATATCGAACGCACGCTCGATGGGTCGAAGCTGGTTCTCTACGTCCTGAACGATCGCGGACCGGAATGCACCCGGCTGGCCATTCAAGCAGCGGCCAGCGGTTTCGGGATCATCGAAGTCCAACCCGTCGATGCCGAGGGACTCGTCAGTCAGCCCTCATCCGGAGGCGGCTGCGGTACGGGCGGAGGCGGCTGTGGGAGCGGTGGGGGCTGCGGTCATTAGCGGAGTGGCAAGGTCAATTTTTTGTCACCTCGGCCCTATTTTTTACGCGGCCCGTCATTCTCCCGAGGTTTTGCAGAGTCGCCAGCTGCGATGAACTCCCTGGTGAGCAATATATCACTCGGGCCAGATTGAGATGTTCGTACTACGAAATGAATTATTGCCACGTGCCCAGAATATCTCGGGTGTGGCTATGCAGGCAGGCAGGTTCCCCGAGGAACGCCCGGCGACACCGGGGATATCCGGGATTCGGGGACGAACAGTCCCTCACCGGGTTTTGCGAATGAAGTGTCCCACACTCACCCTGCGAACGTGATTCGCTGGATTCCGATCGAATTGGAACTCGCAGCCTGATCCTCTGACAACAGCGTCCTCGCGGGGAGGAGTTCAGCTTCAGAGAACAGTCCTCGATCGTTGTGCCCCACAGACTCCGTCAGTTCTGCGTCGTCATCGTATGTGGTGGTCTCCCTTGGCATGGAGATTGCCTCTACGATTTGGATGAGATGATGATCTTCTCACGTCTGACACGGACTGAGGCATAGCGAAGACCGTGATCTGATCGCCACGTCCTTCAGTGACTCATCGTATCTCTTCATCCGAAAAAACCGCCAGGATCATATCGCATCAACCATTCGGCCTGATGCGGCTCGCCCGGTCGAACCAGTCGCGGATCGAGAGGTGAAATCCGGGGAGGATCTGTTCACCATCAAGGTCGTCGGCTTCGGTCAGGGTGACGACATCGTCTGGGGAATGGAAGACGCGAACCGTGCGGTCGGCCGGATCGACGTACCACACGAGTTCGACTCCCGCCTCAAAATAGTTCCGCAGCTTGCGGGCCATTTCTTTCTTGGTGTTGCCCGCGCTGAGAATCTCGACGGCCAATGAAGGAATCCAATTCGGAACCGGCGTGGCCGGGTCAGCATCCTCGGGGATGCGGTCGTAGGCGATGAAGGCCACGTCGGCGAAACGAACCTGATCGAAGAGGATCTGATGCGGCCCGTCAGCGCCGGTCGCAATGCCCAGATCGTGTGCGTCAAGATAGTTTTGAAAGAGTTGCCCGAGCAGAAATGCAAGTCGCGATTCCTGGTGTCCCATGGCCTTCTCCACGAGCACACCATCGACCAATTCGCACAGCCGCTTCGGTTCGCCATCACACAACCGGATCACATCATCCACGGTCGCTGTGCCAGGAAAAGGATGAAGGCGAATCCGTTCCAGCGGCACATTTCCCAGCCGGTCCAGCAAGTCAGCCAGCGTTTCGAGTTGGTCCTGTTCTGTGGCCAACATGGGCTCTCTCCGATTGATTGATGTCTGAGTATGTAGACAGTCTACACAAGCTTACCATCGGCAAACGAGTCAAGTTAATCGAGAATCTCCTCCACCACACGCCCATGCACATCGGTCAGCCGGAAGTTGCGGCCCTGGAATTTGTACGTTAGCCGTTCGTGGTCGATCCCCATCTGGTTCAGGATCGTGGCTTGCAGGTCGTGGACGTGGACGGTGTCTTTCACGGCGTTCATGCCGAACTCGTCGCTCTCGCCGTAGGTGATGCCGGGCTTCACTCCGCCGCCCGCGAGCCAGGTCGTGAACGCATACGGGTGGTGGTCGCGGCCCCAGCGGACGCGATCGGCGATGTTGCCCTGGATGAACGGCGTGCGTCCGAACTCCCCGCCCCAGATCACGAGTGTGTCGTCGAGCAGACCCAGTCGCTTAAGGTCTTTAATTAAAGCGGCGGACGGCTGGTCGGTGTCGCGGCATTGATTATAGAGTTCCGTAGTCAGGGAGTTATGCTGATCCCATCCGGCGTGCATTAACTGGACGCAGCGGACCCCGCGCTCGATCAAGCGGCGAGCCATGAGACAGTTATGCGCGAACGTTCCGCGTTCCTGAACCTGCGGCCCGTACATCTCGAGCGTCTCTTTCGTCTCTCCGCTCAAATCAGTCAGTTCCGGCACGCTGGCCTGCATCTTGAAGGCCATCTCGTACTGGGCGATCCGCGTCGCGATCTCCGGGTCGCCGAACTCCTTCAGCTTCATTTCATTCAGCTGGGCCACATCATCCAGCAGCCCGCGCCGCATCGTCCGCGTCAGTCCCTCGGGATCTTTGAGGTACAGCACCGGATCGCCGCTGCCCCGGAACTTCACGCCTTGATACATCGAGGGAAGGAACCCCGAGCCCCAGTAGAAGTCGTAGAAGATCTGACCGCAACTAGTCCCCTTCGAGATTGAAGTCATCACGACGAACCCGGGGAGTTCTTCGGTCTCGCTCCCCAACCCATACGTCAACCACGCTCCCAGCGATGGGCGTCCCGGCTGCTCTCCGCCGGTCAGCATGAAGTTAATCCCTGGAGCATGGTTCACCGACTCGGTATGCATGCTCTTTACGAAGCACAGATCGTCGACCACCGTTGAGATATGCGGCAAGAAATTACTGACCCACGCTCCCGACTCCCCGTGCTGCGCGAACGGCTCGACCGGTGCCAACACAAGTTTCCCCGTCGGGTCACCGGTCATCGTGCTAAAACGTTTCCCCTTGAAGAACTCCTCCGGCATTGGCTGGCCGTGCAACTGTTGGAGCTTCGGCTTGTAGTCATACAGGTCGCAGTGCGTGGGAGCCCCGTTTTGGAACAGGTAGATCACGTGCTTAGCCTTGGCGGCCAGGTGCGGCACGTCCGGCAATCCGCCGTAGCGCTGCGGCGCGACAATGGACTTCGCTGCCAAACCATCGCGCCCCAGTAGAGACGCCAGAGCCCCCACGCCGAGTCCGGTCGCCGAACGGCCAAACAGTTCTCGTCGCGTGATCTGCAATCGATGAGCATCCAGTGGGTTCACATCTTGCTCCGCAGCGAATACAGGTTCGTCAAAGCCACAAGCTTCACATCATCCCCCGCCAATGGATTGTATCTGTCTCTCTCGGAATGTGTCAGCCGACAACCCAGCGAGTGCTTTGCTGGTGTCTGTATCAGAAAAGTTGGCAGCCTCGTCGGCCGAGGTAGCCGAAGGTGGTGCCGTCTGCCATGATGTGATTTATCGCAGCTGCCGTTACCGTTACCGCTGATGTTCTTCGCTAGGCTTGGTTTTGAAAAACTCAAAGCCTTGGAGAGGTAAAGCTTGCGTGGGAGGCTCCTGATGGCACTTCACAGTTGTCACTGCTGCGGTTTGATTCAGTGGTCACGGGCCCTGCCGAATGAGGTCTGTGGTCGCTGCGAGACCGGACTGGGGGCGTGGTGGTCGGGGGCGGGGCGGAATCGACTCACCTTGGCACTGTGTCTTACTGCGATCGTCCTCTATCTCCCCGCCGTGTCGTGGCGGTTTCTCCGGATCGAACAGCTGGGGCAGACGCACGAGAGTAGTCTGCTCGGGGGAGTGCGAGCCCTGTTCACGGAGGGGCATCTGCTGGTCGGAGTGATCGTGCTGTTGTTCTCGATCATCTTGCCGATCGTAAAGCTTTCGGGATTACTGTTCTTATGTCAGCCACAATGGCGAATGCAGCCCAAACATCTCGCGTTCACTTACCGCGCGGTTGAACATCTGGGGCGGTGGGGTATGCTCGATGTGCTGCTGGTGGCGGTGATGGTGGCGTTCGTGAAGCTTGGCGGACTCGTCAACTTTGGAGCGGGTCCGGGGCTGGTGTTGTTCGCGATGTTCGTAGTGACCAGCTTGAGTGCGTCGCTGGCGTTTGACCCACACTGTCTGTGGGCCGAGTCGACTGCTGGCGGCGAGACTCCGACTCCACCCGCAGCACCCGCTCCAGCAGGGGGAGCCTTACCGGCGACGCAGTTCCCTTCTGCAAAGCAGAAGCCGTCTTGGTTTCATGGGCCAACTTGGGGAGTCTGGTTGATCCCGGTGCTGACACTCTTGATTGTCGGCGGGATCGCCTTGCGAGGGTGGCTCAATCAACCTCGTCGAATCGAGATCACCTTCGAGGAAGGGCACGGCATCAAGGCTGGAGATGAACTGCGTTATCACGGGGTTGTGGTGGGTGAGGTCGTAGCGGTGCGGTTTAGCGAGTCGCTGACAGAATTGGCCGTGCGTGTGGAACTGACACCCGATGGCGACCGCCTGGCCCGCGCGGGAAGCCGGTTCTGGATCGTCCGCCCGCAGTTCGATCTGACCGGAGTCGGCGGCCTCGATACGGTGATCGGGGCGAACTACCTTGCGGTTCAACCGGGGCCTGCCACTGGTTCCGCGAGCGCCCGGTTCCGAGGCATCGAAGAGCCTCCGTTGCCCGACCTCGACTCCCCCGGCGGCATCGAGGTCATCCTCGAATCGCTCGATGCCCAGGGGCTCTCCCCAGGGACCGGCGTGTACTTTCGGCGGCTGCGGATCGGTGGCGTCATCTCCTCGGGGCTGAACCTCGATCATAGCCGGATCGAAGCCCGCATCTATATTCGTCCCGAGTATCGCGACCTGATGCGGGCGGGCACCGTCTTTTGGAACATGTCAGGGGTGCGGTTTCAAGGTGGCCTGACCCAACTGTCGGTTCAGATCGGCCCGGTAGAGTCCTTCATCCAAGGCGGGATTGGCATGGCAGTGCCTCCGGAACCGGGCCAGTCTGTCGGAGATGGGTATCGCTATCGACTCGCCCCTCAAGTCGATGATGCGTGGCTCGACTGGCAGCCGAAGCTCGGGTCGTTACCCGTCCCCGTGCCCACGAAGCTGCCAGTGCTACTGCCCGCAAAGTTGCAGTGGACGCATGATGGGATCGTGCGTAATTCGACGCGAACTCGAACGGGGTGGGTGTTGACGGTCGGTGAGAAGACCATCGGCCCCGACAATTTGTTGACGGTCCCCCCGGACGAGATCGCCGGGTCTGCCTCATTGACGATTGGCGAAGTGAAGTTCGAAGAGACCCAGCTGCAAGCGGCCCATGAAGACGGGGGCAGAAGCCTGGTTTCAGAGACTTTTCCGGCCAATTCAGACACTCGGCTCCGGTCAGTGAAGGTGTCCGAGGACTGTTTCGTCGTCACGGGCGGCGAGCTGTCGCCGATCTTCATTGCCGCCGGACTCATGCGTCCCGAGGGGGCGTCGTGGACACTCGACTCCGAGTTACCCCTCACCAGCCAGCACCACGGGGGAGTCCTGGTCGCTCACCAGGACGGAGCGGTTCTCGGGGTCGTCGCCATCGACGGGCGGGAGTTCCGCGTGCAAGCGATTGAGCCGTCGCTGTGACGCTCGTCGTTGTGGCCGACAAAGTCACAGGCCTCTCCCCGTCCGGTGGTCCAGCGTCCGAACCTCTCCACGGGAGTTCGGGTCAAGACACCATCAGTGGGGCCTCTGCCAGTTGTTCTATATGCTGGTTTTGTTCAGGGGGCTGCTGCAGCGGGGGTTTCTGGGGGAGTGGGCATTCGCGGCCAGACCGGCCCGAATATAGATGAGGGAGTTGGTCGGAACGACAAGCAACGAGGAAACACCTGCTGACCCAAACCCCTCAAGATTATGCTCGTTGACGAAGTCAATACAGCTGGGTTGCATGTGTTGGGCGTGTTGACGATAGAATCCGCACTCGTTGACCGCACTCCCTGACATAGCCTTACCCATGCAGTTCCCACCCGTTGCTGACCAGCTCGCCCTCATCCGTCGCGGGGTCGAGAAAATTGTTCCCGAGGCCGAGCTGGCCGCGATGCTCCAAAAGAGCCGCGACACCGGCGTGCCGCTGCGGATCAAGTACGGCATCGACCCGACGGGGATCGATCTGCATCTGGGGCACACGGTCCCGATGCGGAAGATGCGGCAGTTCCAAGAGCTGGGGCACAAAGCCGTCATCATCATCGGGAACTACACAGCCCTCGTCGGCGACCCGAGCGGGCGGGATCAGACGCGGGCGCGGCTGACAGCCGAGAAGGTCGAGGCGAACTCGAAGACCTACTTGGAACAAGTCGGCAAGGTGATCGACCTGACCCATGCGGAGGTGCATCGCAACGGCGACTGGTTCGGCCCGATGTCATTCGCCGAGATCCTGGAACTGACGAGCAAGGTCACGGTTGCCCAGATGCTGACCCGCGATGACTTCTCCAAGCGGTTTGCCGCCGAGACGCCGATCTACCTGCACGAGTGCCTGTACCCCATCATGCAGGCGTGGGACTCGGTCAAGATCCGCTCCGACATCGAACTCGGCGGGACCGAGCAGCTGTACAGCTTCATGCTGGCTCGCGACTTGCAACGGGACCAGGGGCTCTCGCAGCAGATCGGCGTGATGTCGCCGATCCTGGTCGGGCTGGATGGCGTGCGCCGAATGGGGAAGAGCTTGGGCAACTACATCGGGATTTCGGAATCGCCTTATGACATGATGAAGAAGTTCATGCAGGTGCCGGATGCGTGCCTCAAGATGTACTTCGAGTTGCTGACGAGTATCTCGCTCGCCGAGGTCGAACAACTGCTGGCTGGGCATCCCAAGGCCGCCAAGATTGCTCTGGCGAAGGCCATCATCGGCGAGTACCACAGTCCGGACGTTGCCACCGAAGCCGCCGATCGCTGGCAGCGCGAGATCAGCGAAGGGGCTTTGCCGACTGATATCCCGGTCGTGCAGGTCTCGGCGGCTTCACTGACGAATGGGCAACTACCAGCTTCGATATTGCTGAGGCAACTCGGGCTGTGCCCCTCCTCGACCGATGCCCGGCGGCAGATCGAACAGGGCTCCGCCGCTCTCACAGAGGCCCGCATCAAGATCGAGAAGCACGATCAGCTGATCGACGTGACCGAGGGCCTGCTCGTCTGGGTCGGGAAGAAGAAGTTCTGCCGCGTGAAAGTGCAGAAGCGATCGCGAAACTCCACGAGCCGGAAGCGTCAGCGCCCGGAGATTTGGTCGCACTTCACTCACTCCG
>JANPCU010000432.1:0-5888 GCA_031431195.1 Planctomycetota bacterium
GGATTACCTTGTCTGGCTTGGAATGCGGGTCTGCTGACTCTTATTCGGCGAACGGACAGAAAAAGCCGACCGGGGGTTAGGCTTCCAGCATGTCCTTGCCCTTAATTTGACAGGCTGGATGCATATCCCACGGGTCAGACAAGTCTGACCGCTCACCTAAAGGGATTGAACATATGGGATCGATCGCCATTCTGGGAGCCTCGGGGACCATCGGCGCGGCAGTGGCTCGTCGGCTGGTCTACGCGGGCCGGTCCGTGCTACTGCTCGGTCGCAATCCAGAGAAACTCGAACCACTGGGGCGTGAGCTGAACCAGCCGTGGGAGGCGTTTGACCCGCGCGAGTCGTCCTCGTTGGAGGCGGCCTTAGTTTCCATGACAGCGGAGCATGGCCCGCTTCTGGGCATCGTGAATTGCATCGGCTCGGTACTCCTCAAACCCGCGCACATCACCTCTGACCTGGAGTTTCGCGAGGTCGTTGAGACGAATCTCTTTACTGCCTTCGCCACGATTCGCGCGGCGGGCAAGCTCCTGCGCGAGGCCGGGGGGCCGGTGGTCCTGTTTGCCTCCGCAGCTGCAGAAATCGGGATCTCGAATCACGAGGCGATCGCCGCTGCCAAGGCGGGCGTCATCGGTCTCGCCCGTTCCGCAGCTGCCACCTATGCCCCCTCCAATATCCGTGTGAATGTCGTGAGTCCCGGCCTGGTTCGGACCGAACTGACCAAGCGGATCTGGGATAGCCCGCTCGCAGCTGCGGCTTCCAAAGAGATGCACGCGCTGGGCCGCTTTGGCGAGCCCGAGCAAATTGCCTCGCTGGTCGTATGGCTGCTCGATCCGGCGAATGACTGGATCACCGGACAAGTGATCGGGGTGGACGGCGGTCTGGGCCACTTGTTGCCGACTCGTCGTCCGACCCGACCCGCGAATTGACAAGCGGGGTCGCATGCCCAGCTGCCCAGCCCGCTCTTTCAAATGCGGCGGGCTTCGGAGGGATTCTCGGAAATCTTTTCAAGATTGCTGTTTGCTGAGTGAATCGATGCCTACAAAACCGGAGAACGTATTGAACGATTTAACCGGGGGCATGCGTTCAGCCCTCAATGGACTCAAACAGGGGATGTAGCATGTTGAATTGGAAATGGATGACAAATGTGGCAGTCGCCGCAGTGTTAGGAATGGCTCCGATGGTTGCACGTGCCGCGGAGAAGGACATCGTGACGACGGCGGTGGAAGCCGGATCATTCAAGACTCTGGCCGCTGCTCTCACGGCGGGCGGACTGGTCGAGACTCTGCAAGGCAAGGGGCCATTCACGGTCTTCGCTCCCACAGATGAAGCGTTTGCGAAGCTGCCAGCGGGGACTGTGGAAACTCTGTTGAAGCCAGAGAACAAGGCTCTGCTGGTTTCAGTGCTGACCTATCATGTGGTTCCGGGGCAGGTCATGGCCGCTGATGTGGTCAAGATTGCCGCTGCTGGAACTGTCAATGGACAGCGAGTCGATGTCACTGTGAAGGATGGGGCCGTCAAGGTCGATGCTGCGAACGTCATTAAGACCGACATCGCCTGCTCGAATGGTGTGATCCACGTCATTGACGCCGTGATCATGCCATCGACCGAGAACATCCCAGCCACTGCCGACAAAGCGGGCGTGTTCAAGACCCTGCTCGCAGCTGCTAAGGCCGCTGGACTGGTCGAAGCACTCTCCGGGGAAGGTCCACTGACCGTTTTCGCCCCCACAGACGAGGCGTTCGCCAGATTGCCCAAGGGGACTGTCGAGACGCTGCTGCTGCCGGAAAACAAAGCGAAGTTGGCTGACATTCTCAAGCTGCATGTGGTTTCCGGGCGGGTCTTCTCGACCGACCTGATCAAGGCGAAGGAAGCGAAGAGCCTGCAGGGTGGCCTTCTGAAGCTAGCCATCGTCGACGGCAAGGCTCAGGTCAACGGAGCTGGACTAGTCACAACCGATGTGGATGCCTCGAACGGGGTCATCCACATCATTGACACGGTCATCCTGCCCGCAGCTGCCCCGGCGAAAGTCAGTGCGGTCATGCACGAAGAGTTCCAGCAGGTGAGCTATGTCTGCCCAACTTCGGGCCGCGTGACCCACCAAATGGTTCGCGTTCGCCGCCATCGCTAGTTGGACTGCTACGACGGGAGTGATACGTCATGCCACTAATGCCGCAGTGCATTAGTGGCTTTTTTCAAGAATGAATCGAAAAGTCCACTCAACCAAAATCGTCCTGTGGCAGTTCGAAACGACCGTAGCTGACGAGCGGGATGATGTTGAGGCCATATCGGAGACTGGAATCCACTATCCGCATCCCGTTGAGTGCGCGTACAATTCCGGAGAACAGTCGACTGTGCAGGTTGGCCGCAGATCGATGGCGTTGGACGTGGAGTCACTGTCGAGGCATCGTCCCATGACGGTTTCTGATGAACATGATCTGCCGCCGGAGCTGTTGGCTCTCCAGAGCGAGATGGCCACGATTGCCCGGAACTATGGGCTCGACTTTCCCAAGACCATCTTCGAGTTCGTCGACTATGACGAGATGAGTATGATGGCAGCGTACGGCGGATTCCCGGTCCGCTACCCGCACTGGCGGTTCGGATCGCAGTATGACGAGCTGATGAAGGGGTACTCGTATGGTCTGCAAAAGATCTACGAGATGGTAATCAACACCGACCCGTGTTATGCCTACCTGCTGAACTGCAACGGACTGACCGATCAGAAGCTGGTCATTGCCCACGTCTATGGGCATGGGGATTTCTTCAAGCACAACGCCTGGTTCCAGCACACCAATGTCCGCATGCTCGACCAGATGGCGAATCATGCCTCGCGGATCAACCGCTATATTGATCGTCATGGGTATGACGTGGTCGAGCAGTTCGTGGATGCGTGCCTGTCGATTGAGGACTTGATCGATCCACACTCGGTTCACATTCGTCGCCGCCCCGATCCACAGCGAGTCGAGGCCGAGCGCCAGAAGCAAGACCAGGAGCGCGAGGAAGACGAACACGGCTTGAGCGAGGGACGCGGCAAGTTCGAGGCCAAGGGGTACATGGACCCCTACATCAACCCGCCCAAAATCCTGCACGCCGAGCAGGAAGAACGTCGTCGGATCGAGACCGCCCGTACCGCCCAGCGCAAATTCCCCGAGGAGCCGCAGCGGGACATCATGCTGTTCCTGCTGGAGCATGCCCCGCTCCGCGACTGGCAACACGACATCCTGGCCATCATCCGCGACGAGGCATATTACTTCGCTCCGCAAGGCATGACCAAGATCATGAACGAGGGCTGGGCCAGCTTCTGGCACTCGACGATCATGACGCGGCACGGCCTGACTGATGCGGAGATCATTGACTACGCCGACCATCACTCAGGCACGATGGCCATGTCGGGGATGCGGCTCAACCCCTACAAGATCGGCATCGAACTCTACCGCGATATCGAGGACCGCTGGAACCGCGGTCAGTTCGGTTCAGAGTGGGAAAGTTGCGACGACGAAGAAGAGAAAAAGCACTGGGACCGCCAGCTCGGCCTAGGCCGGGAAAAGATCTTCGAGGTCCGCCAGATTCACAACGACGTCACGTTCATCGACAGCTTCCTGACCGAAGACTTCTGCCGCAAGAACAAGTTCTTCAGCTTCGCCTTCAACGAAGAGAAGAAGGACTACGAGATCGCCAGTCGCGAATTCACCGAGATCAAGTCTCAGCTACTCAACAACCTGACCAACCACGGTCGCCCGTTCATCTCCGTGATCGACGGCAACTACAAGAACCGAGGCGAGCTGTATTTGAAGCACGACTACCAGGGGATCGAACTGAAGGCCGACTACGCGAAGGCGACACTGACCAATCTGCAACGGCTGTGGGGTCGCCCGGTCCATCTCGAAACCACGGTCGACGACAAGAGCCAGGTCATGGGGTTCGACGGGACTCGGCACGAGATCGTCTGAACCAGTCCCCCCCCCGGTGCCCCAAGGTGTCAATCATCTCCCCGCCATCGCGCTCGTTGGGGGTGGTTCCCACGCTGGTGCGTACCCGCTCGGAAAACACAGGGATCAGCCCCACTGGCGGGGAAGATATTTCTGCCTGCTTGCCTTGTTCCTCAGTCCCGCGAGGAATTCACCACGGAGGCACGGAGAAGACCTCCACCGACCCCGACGCCCACCGCATCGAGTGCCTCGACCGCCACAGCCGACCCTCTGAAATCTGTGAAAATCTGTGTCATCTGTGGATGAACAACCTTCAGGGGAGAAGGCCGATCCAGAGAGATTTTGTCCACAGATTTCGCAGATTATACAGATTCGTGGGACAGCTCCACTTTGTCCGTAAGTGTGCAAAAACAGGATGGCAGGGTGTGTTCTGGATCACGTCGCGCTGCGTTGGACGAGACAGTCCACTGGCGTACGCAAGGACTGGGCGACGACGCAGTAGCGCTCGGTCAACTCTTGCAGCTTGTTCAGTGCGGCATCATCCGCTGAGGTCTTCAGCGCGATCTTGATCCGAATGGCCGTGAAGCCGACCGGGACTTCGCGGCTGACACCCATCGTGCCGCGGAAATCGAGATCGCCGTCCGCGCGAATTGTCCCGTCGGTGAATTCGATCCCCATCGCGGTCGCCACGACACAGACGGTCGTCCCCGCACACCCGATGAGGGCTTCCAGCAGCATCAACGCACTGCACGCCCAGCGGCCATCCCCCCCCGTCAGTTCGTGGAGGCCAGCCTCCGTCACCGGCCCACGACCGGTCGGGATGCGGCAGACGCACAGCTCTCGATCCAGGTTCCCAGTCGCGACCAAGACGGTTTGGCCTTTAGCGGGGTCTTCGCGGAACCGAGTCTTGATCGGAGCCTGCATCGTGCGGAGTTGTTCTGGAGTCATGTGTGTGCCTCGTTGCTTTCGATCTGATGACCTCTGGAGTCAGTGGTTGTTAGAAGTCTTCCATCAGACCAGCATACGATTTCTCTACGGAGAGTGCCTCGTCAACCCGCCGATAGGTTTTATCTCGATCAGAACATCCGCAGCCTGCGACATCTCCAGCATCTGGTCCGTACTCTCCGGATCGATCTGGCGACAGGTCTCCGTCAGCTTCTCGGCCAGCTCGCGCAGCTCATCGCGCCAGACCGCTTCGTCCATTCCGATCGGCACCACCTGCGAGAACTCGCCGCAGAGCAGGATCATTTTCATGACGTGCCGGAAGATGAGACCTTCCTGTTTGGTCAGGTCGCGGCTCGTCACGAACTTCTGAAAGTCGTAGTTAAAGAACTGCAAGTCACCGATGATCCACACCGCCCGGATCGGCGTCTCCCGAATGCCGGGGTAGTCGCTGTCGAACAGCATCCGCATCTGGTCGCCGAGCGGGATCGGCCACTTGCGGTCCTCGAACGGGATGTCCTCGTCTTGAGGTGGGGCTGCGGCGGGGTTGAGTTCTTGCAGCGTGGCCAGCCCGCGCGAGATCAACTCGCCATGAATGCGTCCCAACCCCAGCGGCCCCGGCGGGAGATCCTGCGGCCACGGCACGCGCACCTGTCGAATCAACGAGGTCGGGATCTCCAGTAAGCTCTCCAGAATCTGAATCCGCTCGCACTCATCGGCCAGCCCCAGATGCTGCAACAGATACGCCCCATAGATCGGATTCACGCTGCGGAAGACCAACAGCTTGTCAAGGTCCGCAGTCGGGGTAGCCGTCGTCGGCAGGTATGGCGGCGGGGCAGCGATGAGTTCGGCAGCAGCGGCTTCAACGGTTTTGAGGCCGAGGAGTTCAGCGGTGCGGGATTTCTTCGGCTTCTTCTCCGAGGGCGGAGGTGTCGTTGGAGCGAGGCGACCGAAGGTCAACGCGAGCGTAGGCGAGCCGGGCGGCGTCAGCCCCCGGACTTCGTTGCCGTTCTGCAACAC